>JAIQGA010000042.1 GCA_020072925.1 Terriglobia bacterium
AATTACGAAGTGCAATTCGCACCCGACTCGCGTTTGTCCGAACGCGTGTTGTTCCCCGCCACACCCGCGCAGAGCAACGGGATCGAGGACGCCCGCTTTGTGCTTTTTCATAATGAGGACGGCACGCGGACTTATTACGCCACTTACACGGCTTACGACGGCAAGATGATATTGCCGCAGTTCCTCGAAACCTCCGACTTCCTGCATTTCAAATTCATCACGCTGAATGGCCCGGCTGTTGAGAACAAAGGCATGGCGCTCTTCCCGCGCAAGATCAAAGGTCTCTACGCGATGCTGGGCCGGCAGGACGCCGAAAACATCTATGTGATGTTCTCCGACCATCTGCATTTCTGGCACACCATGCAGCTTGTCCTGGAGCCGTTGTTCCCGTGGGAATTCATCCAGTTAGGAAATTGCGGCTCGCCGATCGAAACCGAAGCTGGCTGGCTCGTGATCAGTCATGGCGTGGGCCCGATGCGGAAATATTGCATTGGCGCCTTCCTGCTGGATCGTGACGACCCGACCAAAGTCATTGGCCGCCTGCCTATGCCTCTCATTACGCCAAACAAACACGAGCGCGAAGGTTACGTGCCCAACGTGGTTTACTCCTGCGGCAGTCTGTTGCACGGCCGGCAGCTTATTCTTCCCTACGGCGTATCCGACTACGCCACAACGTTCGCCACCGTGCCGCTCGACGAAGTGCTGGCCGCGATGGAATAGTTCTATTCCTGTCGAGAACCCGGCCGACGGTACAATCTTTGAAGTTACTGGAGAGCCATGCTGACGCCATAACATGGCCGCTTCTTGGGTGGGGTCTGGCGGTCATCATTGCGGGGCGGATTTCATCTCTTGGTGTCCAGGCTAAACACGTTCAACCGCTGCGCCAATACATGTTGCTCATCGGAGCGTCGCGCCTACAGCCACCGTGTCGGTACGCTGCAGGCGCGACGTCCCGGAAATCGGCAAGAATGCCGGGACGCATCACGTCATTCCTTTCGGCGATAATCTGAGCGATCCCGGCCCTCCTCTCAGCGCGGTCCCGAGAACCCAGTACGCATTGGGCGCGCCTCATTGACGGTCAGCGATCGCCCATCAAGGGCCTGACCGTTTAGGCTTCCAATCGCGCGCTGAGCGTCTTCGCCTTCGGCGAGTTCCACAAAACCGAATCCGCGCGGCATGCCCGTAACCCTGTCGCGAATCACCACCGCCGAGGACACTTGAAAGCCCGCCTGGGTTACAAAATCGTTAAGGGTGGCATCGGTGGTGCCGCGCGGGAGATTACCTACAAAAAGCTTAGTAGCCATTCAATCCTCCAATTAGTGACGGCGTCGAGGCCGCCCTGATTAACCTACACTTGTTCGGAACATGACCGAAAGCGCTTCAGATAAGCTCTCCCAAAGGCCTGTTCCGCGGCCTCGGCAGCTTTCGGAAGGTCGGACAAGACATCCAAAACGTCAAAGGCTCCAACTTGTAGCGCCTCCGCCCATTGACTGAGGTCAAAAGTCCGAGCCAGGAGGATGACCTCAAAGCTCAAACCATAATGATTCGCCACGTCGATCAGGTGCTTCCACGACCCGTCCTGCAGAAGGGGAGAGCAAAACACCACATCAAACCGACCGGATCTTACCGACTCGCAACCCACCGTCAGGTTGTTGGTGCTTTCGGAGGTCAGGCCTGCTTTCTCGAAAACGCTTTTCAGCAGGTCCGTCTCAGACTCTTTCTCACAAATCGTGAGGATTCGAATCCGCTCGGAGAGCTCCACGATCACGTCGGCTCCGGGTTGGGTCATGTCAGTCATGTTTGGAATCGGAATCGAGTTCCCGCATGCCATGCCGTTTTCAGAGTGTGCAAAAAGCGGACGTGGAAAGGCCACTGTCCATCATGGGCGAAAGGCCGCTTTGTTGATGACACGGGCTTTCTCCTGTTCGACACGAGCCTCCTCATCCTGTTTCCTTTGACGTTCGATTTCCCTCTGGGGAGCCTCTTGTTCGTCCAGTCGGATCGCTTCGGCGATCGCGGATTGAGCCAAGGCGTCAAGCTGCTTCGAACGAACGAGTATTCCGAAACTGGGCTGGTAGGACGAACGGAAAAGGTCGAACGAGTACTGGGCGTCTTCCCATCGCGCTATGACCTTTTCGTGGTCGTTGAAAACCTGAAACGACGAGAAGAGGACGACCGTCGTAGCAGGTCTGGCGGCGGCTCCGTACTGCGTCGAGATGGCTTCGATCATGTCCTCATCGGTAAGCCCTTCGGTCCTATACTGATCGTAACCGATCACCATTCGAAACAGCTCGCCGTTATAGAAGCTGAAGAGAATCTCCTTAACGGGGTCCGCTTGGGGGGGAGCTCCGAGAGCGCGCAGGGGCCGCCACTGCAATTCTTGAATCAGCGCTGGACGTTGGTGGATGACCCTGGCGTCAGACGCCTTCAGGCCTGCCTGATTCGCTACCGCGAGCAGGTTGGCTCCCAATTGAAACTCCCGGTACCGGGAGAAATCCAGCCCACGACCGGGAGGCGCCGAAACCGAGTCCGGCTGGAGCGAGGAGCCGAAGGGACTTCGGGGTTGCAGCTCCAGGTCCTGGATTACCGCCGGAGGTTGAAGGCTCAACGTCGCTTCAGGCGCTTTCACACCCTGTGCGCAAACAAAACCTGCCGCTGACACCAGGGCTGCAAGGATCGAAACTACAAGTCTGTGAACTTTTATCATGAGAGTCTCCTCCTCAGGGGATCGGATACTTCGCCATTACGGGGCACAAACGGTTCTACACGGGGGAGCCCCGCTACCACCGGCTTTTCGGCTCGATCGCCGGCGACGCGCTGCTGTTCTCTTTTTTCTTCCAGGCCGGCTTGTGCGGGTAGTGCTTTTGCAGGTATTCCCGGATGTCCCGCTCCCCGATCATCAGGTGAGCTTCGGCGCGCGATTCTTCCGTTTCTCCTTGCAGTTCCTGCTCCAGCCGGGCAAAGCAGATCCCGGGACCATCCTGGAGCATTAGCGACGCCGGGCGAAACGCCTCAGATTGAACTTGGACGGTAAATTGCCGCGTCGCCCCGGTCTCGATCACGTCAAAATTGTAGACTCGAGAACTCGCTCCAACATTATTGAAACCGGCGTACTGGATGTACATACCAGAATCCTTTCTAGCCCCCGCGTGAGGGCCACACTTACCCAGGCGAACACAGGTGCTCCGCTCAACTGTTAAGCAGCGGGTGCAGGCTGAACCGGCACTAGTTGTGTCTGCGGTCCTCTTACCAGCGTCTTCTGCAATTCTCGGATATGCGCTCTCTTCAGAATCTTGCGCTTTCGTTGCCGTCCAAACCTTGCCTTGTCACCATTTCTTTCCGACACAGTTCCCTCCATTGCCAGCCCTACGGTTGTGTGCAGACAGGCGCCAGTTTGGCTCGATCCCATTCCGCGAAGTCTTTGGCCCAGGGGGCTCGCTGGATTTGGCGTGGGTAGGCAGAGACACTCATGCAGGTCAGTCCCAAGAAATGGCGCTCCCGCACTTGGGTGATTTCCAGGCAGTTGAATTTTTTCGAGTCGAGGTTCGCAATCACGCGCTTCATTGCCCTGCGCAGCGCTTTTTCTCCGCCAAACCCTAAGCCGGTCGCCTTGACCTTCCCGACCATAGAGAAGAAGGTCCATCCCGCTTTGCTGATTCTCTGATCCAACTCGTAACCATCCAGATTCTTGATTGGTCTCCACCCTTTCGTGCAGGGCTCGCTCTCGAAGCACACGGATTCCGGCAAAAGGGTGCCTTCCTTAATCAGAATGGTCCCCGGATTGGTTTTCTCTGCCATCAGCTTCTCTACTCCCCCTCAGTTTGCGCTGGAGTTCAGGGCCACAATGTTCACAGGCTCACAGTGACTGGCTTTCCAGGCCGCAATCTGTTAACGATGTCCTAGAGCGTGGCAACCCTTTCATCCACAACGCGGCTGATGTTAGTGGCGGCGCTGTGGAGGCCTTTCATCCTGATGTCAGCCTCCGTGCGTTCACCTTCAGTGGGCGGGTCGATCAGAATCAGGCCATCGCGGCAAGCATCGGCACGACGCGTGAATTGATCCTGGTTCTTCACAATGAAGTCCAGAGTCTGGCCCAACTTGTCGGAGTGATATCCATTCCTGAAGCGCACTCCGCTTGGATGGGTAGGCGAGGACCACGTCCAGTAGTCGCAGACCAGATGCTGGCAACCCTCGCCTTCATCCGACCAGACCTGCAGATAATCCAAAGAGGCTCCGGGCTCACATTGGTATTCAACCCGTACTGAGCATGGCTTGGCAGCTCTCATCAAGTCTTCCCAGGCTAGAATCGCTGCAAATTCAAGAACCTTGTCTAATTCCATGCTCATGCCTCCTCACGAACGAATTGCGTCGATGCACTTGGACCACACAGTGCCGACGAGATCCGCCCGGGTATATGGTTAAAGGCTTGTTTGGGCCGAAGGACCGGAAGCAGCGAGTTCGCCGAATTTTAATTATCATCTTCCACCTCGCGCGAAACCAATGTGGTTCCGTGCTCCTCAAGAGTCCTTACCTGCGCGGCGCGCCTGAGGGGCCGAGTTAGTCGCCGCACAAATCAACAACCTCATCCGTAGAATCCGCTAGCCCGCAGACGAGGGGTAGAACAGCGCTGGGAAGCAGAGGTATGTTAGACACCCGTTCTTGCCGACCACCGACTAGCGTCGGCCACCTCTTAGTACATCCCGCCGCCCATGCCTCCCGGAGATCCTGCCGAAGTCTTGTCCTCCTCGTCCGGGTACTCGCTGACCAGCGCTTCGGTGGTGAGGAGCAAGGAAGCAATGGAGGCAGCGTTCTGGAGCGCGGCGCGCGTGACCTTGGTAGGGTCGATGACGCCATCCGCGACGAGGTCGCCGAAGCTCTCGGTCTCCGCGTTGAAGCCATAGTTCTGGTTGTTGTTGGACTTCACTTTCTCCACCACCACCGCGCCTTCATGACCGGCGTTGGCGACGATCATGCGTAGAGGCTCTTCGAGTGCGCGCGTAACGATGTCGATTCCGATCTGCTCGTCCCCGTCGCCCTTCAGCTTGAGGAGGGCGGGGATGCAGCGCACCAGAGCTACTCCGCCGCCGGGCACGATGCCTTCCTCAACGGCCGCCTTCGTGGCGTGCATGGCATCCTCGACGCGAGCTTTCTTCTCCTTCATCTCGGTCTCCGTCGCCGCGCCCACCTTAATCTGAGCGACGCCGCCAACCAGCTTCGCCAAACGCTCCTGGAGCTTTTCGCGATCGTAGTCGGACGTGGTATCCTCGACCTGAGTACGAAGCTGCTTGACGCGGCCCTCAATGTCAGCACTCTTGCCGGCACCCTCGATGATGGTGGTGTTGTCCTTGTCGATGGTGATCTTTTTGGCCTCGCCGAGGTCCCCAAGCTTCACGTTCTCGAGCTTGATGCCCAGGTCCTCGGAAATAGCCTTGCCGTCCGTCAGGATGGCGATGTCTTCGAGCATGGCCTTGCGGCGGTCGCCAAAGCCCGGCGCCTTCACCGCGCAGCACTGTAGCGTCCCGCGAAGTTTATTGACCACCAGGGTCGCCAGGGCCTCGCCTTCGACCTCCTCCGCAATAATGAGCAGCGGCTTGCCGGCCTTGGCGATCTGCTCGAGCAGCGGCAGGAGGTCCTTCATTGTGCTGATCTTCTTCTCATGGATCAGGATCTGCGCGTTCTCCAGCACGCACTCCATGCGCTCCGGGTCGGTGACGAAGTAAGGGGAGAGATATCCGCGGTCAAACCGCATGCCCTCGACCACTTCGAGCGTCGTCTCCATGGTCTTGGATTCCTCCACGGTAATGACGCCATCTTTGCCGACCTTTTTCATGGCGTCGGCGATGATGTTGCCGATGGTGTGATCGTTGTTCGCAGACACCGCGCCCACTTGCGCGATCATCGGGCCTTCAACCGGCTTCGAGATCTTATCGATTTCGCCCTTGATGTGCTTGATGTTACCGTTCTTGCCAGTCTCATCGTAACCACAGATTGTGCGGACCGCGCTTTCGATGCCGCGCTTCACGTCCATTGGGTTGGCGCCGGCGGCCACGGTCTTCGCGCCCTCGCGGAAGATCGCCTGGGCGAGCACGGTCGCTGTGGTGGTGCCGTCGCCCGCAACGTCGGAAGTCTTGGAAGCGACCTCGCGCACCATCTGCGCGCCCATGTTCTCGAGCGGGTCCTTGAGTTCGATTTCCTTCGCCACCGTCACGCCGTCCTTGGTGATCGTGGGGGGGCCGAATTTCTTGTCCAGGACCACGTTGCGGCCTCTGGGACCCAACGTAATCTTCACGACATCCGCGAGTTGATTCACTCCGCGCAGAATCGCATGACGGCCCTGCTCACCATGTACAATTTGCTTTGCGCTCGCCATTTTCAACTCCTCCAAGCCTTTCGTTAATTGCTTTCCCTCGTCCACGGTACGATGCGCCAGCTATTAGCCGGCAGCTCTCAGCGAAACACATCCGTCGTCGGCCACTGCCAACTGACTACCGACCTACTTCTTCCCACTCGCGGTGGCTGCCTTGCCTTCAATGATGCCCAGCACTTCTTCCTCGCGCAGGATCAGATATTCCTGGTTTTCCATCTTGATTTCAGCGCCGGAATATTTGCCGAAAAGGATACGATCGCCCGCTTTCACATCCAGGGCGATCACCTTTCCCTCGTCGGTCTTCTTGCCGTGACCGACGGCGACAACTTCGCCTTCTTGCGGTTTCTCTTTGGCCGTGTCGGGAATGATGATTCCGCCTTTCACCGTCTCTTTCTCTTCAATTCGCTTGATCAGGATACGATCATGGAGAGGTCTGAAATTCACCTTGTGTCTCCTTTCGCGATTAGTTAAGTATGGTACATTGGATGGGCCACTGCGCTTCAAAGGCCTTCTCCAATTCCGTCCTGGATCTTCCTCACCACCGGATCACTTCGGTGCAGGTGGATCAGACGGCGTCGAAGGGATGCCCCGGCAAATGCCTCAAAAGATTCTTGGGCCGGAGACCCAGTTGCAGCGGGTTCGCCGATATTAATTCTCAAATTTCACCCTAGGAGAAGCCGTCATGTATGCGACCTCCCGAAGGTGCTTGCCTGTGTGACCCGCCTGAATGGCCCAGATTGTCGCCACACAAGCACCGAATCCCAGTAGTACGTAGTAACCCGTAGTCGAGGGCCATGTCGCCGCCAGGACCAACGCCGTAATGGCAAGCCATTTCAGCATTCTTGTACGCATTGGACACCTCCTTACTACTTGCGCCTCAATTCCGCATTTTCGGACGAGAGAGGCAGGAACTGCCGCCCCCACCGAACCCAAAGACCTGCCCGCTTCTGGCTGCCAGCAGGCGAGCAGACGATCTCGCGAAAGGTTGAGTCGAACGGCTCGGTGGCGCCCAAGCCGCCTGACACAGCGCTCTACAATGACTCGCTTCCCGGCGTTCGATCGGTGATCGAAGGCATCGAGAGCCTGGGATGCGTCTTCATTACGGCCATTGAGACCAAGAACGTCACGATGCACAGCGCGTCAATCCAAAGGAATGAGTTCCGAGAAATCGCCACTGGCATTACAGGATTGAAAAGCGCGGCAATCGCTGCAAATCCGGCCGCCCAAAAGTACTTCCCATCGCGCCACGCCTGCGCAACCACCATCAGGGCGCTCACACAAATCAGAATTTCCAGCATTACCTGGTAAGACGTTGAAGGGCGCCAAACAAACGCCAGGAGCAATGCCATAATGGACACCCACTTCATGATTTTCGTAAACATGGAAAACCTCGTTTCTTCTCACCTCTAGCTTCCTCTTCGCTGGAGAGGTTTGGAGGCTAGGCTCGGCCACCCCCACTGCGCGTAAACCCTTTTGGCCTCAGACTGCGCTACGCGCGGTGAGCATATGGAAGGTCGAGTTGGAGACCTCGAAGATCTGGATCCGAGGAGTCCCTTCGACCACATCCGCCAAGGCCTTCAGCACTGCCGGATACGTTCTGCGACTGTAAGCGTCCGCATCCTCTCTCTGATCCCACAAACTGATCCCAATCGCTTCTAATCCGCCCGAGGCGACGAACGTGAGTTCGTCCTGGAAGCCTTTCTGTTTCCGAAGCAGGGGAATGACTTTCACGTCCATCGCTCGGGTGAACTCCTCAACACGATTGGGTTTCAGATGCATGGAGACATTTCGAGCAATCATGGCAACCTCCTCGGTGGTTGTCTAAGAGGTGCGAGTGTAGATAACCTGATTTGGTTCAGGGAATCTAGAAGTTGAGAGTGCCTTAGCTCATCTTCTTAACCATCCTAGGTGAATTTACTTGACTTGTCAAGTTAATTCTGAGAATATTGCGCTAGTTTTATGAATATGGTTAAGTGAAGGAGGACCCCCATGGATTTGGCCTTAGTAATCAGGCAACGCCTGGAACAGTTGGGGCTGGAGCAGCGGGATCTGGCAGGTGCCGCGCAAGTTACCGAGTCTTACGTTTCACAGTTGCTGACCCGAAAAAAAGCACCCCCTGCGCCCAATCGAAGCGATATCTACGACAAGATGGGAAGACTCCTGAAGCTTCCCAACGGTGAACTGGCGAAGCTGGCTGACCTGCAACGTCAGGAGGGCCTCAAGAGAAAACTGGGTGATCCGCCCGCTCCCTTGTTTAAGGAAGTTCGCGAGCTGGTTCTTCGCAAGTGCAAGACGGACGAGCGGGCGCAGATTCGGGCGATTTTCGAGAAACAACCCTTTGGCGAGCTCGAACGCCTCGTGACCCAGAAACTTTTGGATGTCGTCAAGAGAGTTGCCGAAGAAGAGCTGGAGAACGAAAACTGGCTTCGACTGGTGGCCAGACTCAGCAATCGAACCTATGAACAGACACGGGTCGCCACCCTCGAGTTTCTGGATGCGGATGTACTCGATATCTCAATTGAAAACTGCGTGTCCTTTCTGGACCCGCTCATTGAATCCTGGGATATCGACCTGGCGACCTTCGCTATGGAGATCGTCTTGAACCGGAGAATTGCCCCTGGCCAGTCCAGGAAGTTCGAGTTTGTTGAAAAAGAAGCTGACCGACCTTTCGAGGAAGAGCCAGGGCTCAAAGAATTCCTCAAGGATCCTTCTTTCAATCCAGATGCTACCAGGGGGGAAATCGAGTTCCTGAAGAAGTTGCGATTCAAGGAACGACGGCCCACCGCACTCTATTATTACCGGGAATTACAGAACCTGAGAGATCCGCTGCATTTTCGGGGACGGTAGCCGCGGACGCGAAATGTCCGTGAGCATCCAGCAGGTTCGCGGCGGACATCGGTTTGGTCTCTGACGCCGATTGTCTCAGGCGGGACGATGGATCGTCTCTTGCGATTCGATGGAGAGATCTCCGTCGGCCTGGCACCAGAATCTCATCAAGTGGCTGACCCTGGACCGTGTTGCGCCAATCATTTCCGCCAGGGTCCCCCGACTTATCTTTGGAATCACACCTTCAGGCCTGCCAGCTTTGGCGAAGTGGGCCAACAACAAGAGGACTCGATCTAGCCGCTTCTCGCTGGTTTTGAACAGTTACACTTCAGTCCGAGAGAGGAAGGTTCCATCTCCGAGCGCGGCCCTCATCGCCACCACCAGATCTAGATTGCCCCGAGACCTTGCCACAAACGCCATCCCGCCGGCGGCTTGGGCCATCGAGATGAGTTCTTCATCCACAGACTCTGTCAAGAAAACGACCTTCGCTCTGCAACCCGTACGTTTCAATTCTCGCACCGCCCTAATCCCGCTCATTCCCAAAATTGAAAGGTCCACCACGATGACATCAGGATCCAGCAATAGAGCGGCTTCGACTAGGGAGTCTTCGTCGCCCGCTGTCCCTAAGAATTCGAATCCTTCGCGCGTCAGGAAATCTGCCATTTCCTGCCACAATTCGGAGGAATCAGTGGCTAAGAGCACTTGCGCAAGACCCATAAACATTTTCCTGGTGATCTCCGAGCCCTCCACGGAGTAGAAAACCGATTCTGCAGCTCGGTTCAGCAGGGTATCACTCCCGGGGCGCACCCCACCCACGATATCGAGAATGGCGCTCGCCGGAGTCTGTCCATAACGGTCCGATGATTCACGGAAGGGGGCACCGCCTCTCACTGAAGGCCGTCGCGAGAGTGTTGGGCGGCGGAATGCACGGGTTCTGACTTCCTCCCATTATCAGGGGACTTGGATTCGTGGCTTGAGAGAATCCGATACTGTTGGTGGTCAATCGTAAGCGTACCCTTGCCCACGATTCGTACTTGAGAGACTGTCTCGTCACGGAGGGGAAGCCAGAAGTCCCCGATTTTTTGATACCGCCGAACAATCACAACTTTCTTCACCCAAAACGAGGGATTCTTGGCGGGCGTTCCCTCGATTTTGACAATTGCAAAGTCTGTGGCGTCCACCCAGACCTTTCCTTCGAATAGATACTTATCCTTGCGGCGGGGAATTGCTTTGGCCACGAAGCACTGGTGGCCTTCAACATTTTCTTCGCCGACGACTTCCAGAATGTAGTTCGCGGTAGTAATCGAACTATCCCGGTGGCTCTTACCTTTCGACGCATCCGTTTCACTTTCCATGATGCCTTGAAAAACCAGCCTGCGGACGATTGAAGATCCGCGCTCCGAAATCACCTGGAATTGCTTGGAGCCAGGTGCGCGGTACTCGACGACCGCATCGAGTTCAGCTCGTACCCTTTCATTCTTGTCGCGGACGGAATAGTGGCGGACCTCGGAGTAGAATTTGAGGTTCGCTTCTCTCTTTTGGTTGTGCTCAACCACCTTGGCGAGCAAAATTTCCCCTGTCGGATATCCCTGGCGAAGCTGAACCTCGCCCGGACTCCCCGCATTGCTGCCAGTCAAGTCGGGTTGCTGGCCCGGCTTGGCAAGGTTGACTAAGAATCCCAAGATAATGGCCGGAGCGATCACCGCCCGCGCTGTACATCTCATTGATTCACAACCCTCAAAAAAGCATTATGCAAATCGGCGACGGCTAGGATCGTGGAAGGGAGAACGTTTGCTTCAGGCAGAACGCTCCTCCGCCACTTGTCGCTCCTCTAAGGATAAGGGTGTCGACTCCGCCGGTCGCGGATTGAATTTCGTCTCCAGCGCCTGCCAGATCACGTGAAAAATGGAGCGTCGGTTCTGGAGGAGTACGCGCACCCAATCCTGCCATTTCATTTGGGGGAAATAAATCCCCCGAAACAGAAGGCGAACGCACAAGTGAAGGATGCGGTCCAAAAGGGACTTTGCATCCAGCCATTCGAGCGCGGACGCAATGGCAGCGGGTGAATAAGACTCCCCCCACGCTTTTCGGACCTCTGCTTCTGCCTGCTGGGCGGAAAGGCCCAGCGGCGAGTGCGCCATGACAAAGGGTTGGAATGCCAGCCAGTGCTTGGGACGGGTCAGTCGACCTGCGGAAGCAAGCCGCTCGTAAAGCGGTGTCGCCGGATAGGGAGTCAGGAGACCAAATACCGGCAAGCCCGGCGGCCAGGATTGAATCTGCTCGAGCGTGCGTTCCGCGACACCTGGGCGGTCCCCATCCATTCCAAAGATGAATGAGGTGATGGCATAGAGGTTATGCCGGGCCAGACGTTCCAGGACCGCCGCATATTCACTGGGCTTGTTAAATCCCTTGGCCACACTCTTAAGGCTGTCTGGATCGATCGATTCTAATCCGATGAAAATCCACTTGCCGCCGCTACGGGCGATCAAGGAGACCAATTCTTCATCGCGCAACAGGTTCATGCTGATTTGTGCGATCCAGGGGACCTGTGCATGGCGGGCAATAATCTCCCTCAACAACGACTTGGTCCGCTTGGGATTAATGGCAAAATTGTCGTCGATGAAGAAAACCCCGATTTTTCCCTTTTGACGTTTTTCCAGAGACTTCAACAACAGCAGTTCGTTGATGACGCTCTCATTGGAGCGAAAACGAATCGAGTCGCCAAAAAAGCCCGTCACGGTGCAGAACTCGCAACCGTAAGGGCAACCGCGACCGGATTCGATCGGAATTACATTCAGGCTTTGCCAAGTCATGCCCAGGGCGACGAGAAAGCGCCGCGCGAGATGGGGCATGCGTTTGAGCAGGTCGAACTGGCCGAGATCCATCCGGTCCCACGGAATCTGCGGGTAATGGTCCAGGGAAGGCTTGACTTCTTTGCAGGCAGCATCGAGGGGCGCGTAGATCTCCTTAAGGGCCCCTCGCTCGGCGTCCGCAACGATACGAGGCCAAGTCTCATCAGCTTCCCCCAACACGACGGCGTCGGCGTGGCGAGGACCACCGTCGCGACCCAAAGGCTCATCGGGCACCTCGGTAACGTGCGGGCCTCCCATAACCACCGGGACGCCTGTAGCCCGGAGCGCGTCCGCCATCCGATAGGCCTTCGCGGCCATGCGCGTCATGGCGCCGATGCCGACCAGCTTAATCTGATGCTCCCGAACATACGCTACCAACTGCTCCTCGCTCAAATGATGCGCGTTGCCGTCTAGCAGGAAGACCTGGTGAGGCGCGGGCGTCAGGGAATTGAGCAGGAACATCCAGAGGTGCGGCATGAAGTTGTTGGTGATTTGGTTATCGGGGTTGTAAAGCAGAATATTCATCCGTTCTCCGCTTCTTGCTGAGAGAGTTTAGGAAGCTGTTGCGCAGGCGTCAGGATAATGGTGCGCTTCGCAGCCGTTCGCCCACCAGTCAGACATCAAGCCCGATTGACCCTAACAAGTCACGGACTCAAATTCTGTTCAAAATTGCTCACTCTCTAGATTTGAGGGCGTGGCCACCCTCATACCACGGATAGCTTGCACAATCCCAATTGCGGGGGCTTTAGTCGTGCAGGACAATGTCGAGGAGGGAACTATGCACCCACAGGCCGCCGTTATAGTCGATGAAGCCCAGCTTCCGGAATTTGTTCATAAAGTGGCTGACCCTGGATCGTGTTGTACCGACCATTTCCGCCAGGGTCTCCTGACTTATCTTTGGAATCACACTCTCAGGCTTGCCTTCTTTGCCGAAGTGGGACAATAACAAGAGCACTCGAGCCAGCCGCCTCTCGCTGGAATTGAACAGTTGGTCTACCAGATCCTCTTCGATTCGAATATTGCGGGAAAGCAAATAGGCAGTGAAATCTTCTGAGAATTCCGGTTCGGTGCGCAGCAGACGGACCATCGACTTCCTTGGGACTCGAACAATCATGGCATCGTCGATCGTCGTTGCCGTGGACATGCGGAGCGGCTGCCCGGCCAGGCACCCTTCGCCAAAAAAATCGTCCACGCCCAGGAGGGCCAGCACCGCTTCCTTCCCTTGTTTGGAGACCACCGTCAGCTTCACTTTGCCCTTTTGAATGTTGAAGACAGCATCCGCAGGGTCGCCTTGCGCGAAGATGACTTGCTTGCGACGGTAGGGCACAAGGTTCTTTCCCTCGACAACTCGCAGGATGAAGGCACTTGGATTGAAATCCGAAGCTCGTCGGCGCGACACTGGAGTCCTCCCTTCGGCATCTTCTACTACAAATTCTGTGGGCATTCAAGATCAAGTATAGAGCCGTGTCAAAAGTAACTGCTGGGGAGCCGTAGCGACCGAAACATGCAAGAGACCCCTCACCGGCTCTCGTGCCTCGGGCACCCTCTCCCCAAGTGAGAGGGCTGTGATCCAAGCTTTGACTCGGCACCCTCTCCCCAGGGGAGAGGGTGGCGAGCGTAGCGAGACGGGTGAGGGGTCTTGGCCGAAATTCCCGGTGCGATATGCCAAGAAATCTATACTCCCGGAACCGTCAAACTCCTGCTGGCTCACCGGCAGAGCCGGGGGAACTCCCTCGGAAATTAGCAGGGCATGGGGGAGCAGAGAGCCTTGCGGGCTTTATTTGGAATCCGTTGCAGCCGTGAGTTGGAAAAAATGGTGCCCCATGATGGCCAGGGTGACGGCCTTGCTGAAGTGGCGCCGATGTCGGACCACCGATTGGACGAGGAATTTCCAATATTCCTGGCGGTAGTCGCTGAGCAGGCCTTGCCGCCAGAGCGAACGGCCCAGTGCCAGAACATCCGAGAAAACGACGGGCGAGCGCGATCCGCGGCCTAACTGCGCCAGGAAGGCGGAAGCTCGCTGAAAATATTCGCGCGGGTTGTAGATGGTCTGCAAGATCCGCCGGTAACCATCCAACAACTCCTGCGTATCCATGCGTGGGATGAAGTTCAGGTCAGCCAGAGTGTTGTTCCCTAAACTGGCCTTGAGAAGCCGTCCCTCCGCTTTGAGTCGTTTCCACAACTGGGTATTAGGCAAAGCACTTAGCAGGCCGACCATGGAAAGCGGGATGGCCGCCTGGCGGATGAATTCAATCTGCCGGTCGAAGACATCAGGTGGATCGTTGTCAAAGCCCACGATGAAGCCGCCCATCACCTCCAGCCCGTAAGCCTGGATGAGCTTCACACTTTCCAGCAGATCCTTTCGGAGGTTCTGGAATTTTGTCGTTTCCTTCAGACTTTCGGCTACGGGCGTCTCGATACCCAGGAAGACGCGCGTGAAATGCGCTTCGCGCAGCATCCCCAGGAGTTCCTCGTCTTCCGCCAGGTTCAGAGAAGCCTCCGTGTAAAGCGAGAAGGGGAACTTGTGATCGCGCATCCACTGGATCAGCCGAGGAAGCAGCGCTTTAACGCTCTTCTTGTTGCCTATGAAGTTGTCATCCACCATAAAGACGGAGCCGCGCCAGCCAAGGCGGCGGAGCTGGTCGAGCTCCGCGCACACCTGGTCGGGAGTCTTGGTCCGTGGGCGGCGCCCGTAAATCTCGATGATGTCGCAGAACTCGCAGGTGAAAGGACAGCCCCGCGAGAACTGCACGGACATGGAGCTGTAGCGGCGCAGCGGGACCAGGGAAAGATCCGGGAGCGGCACGCGAGTCACATCCGGAAGTTGCGCGTGCACGTAATAGGGCTTGGCCACCCCGCGCTCGAGATCCCCGGCGAGCTGGCCAATTATTTCTTCCGCCTCACCCTCCACAATGTGATCGGCCTGGGAAATCGCCGCGTCGCGGGCGCTGGTAATGGGCCCGCCGACGACCGTCCGCTTGCCGCGGCGCGTAGCGCGCGCAAGTTGCTCCTTCAGGGAAGGGCCCTGCACGATCATTCCGCTGAAGAAAACCACATCTGCCCAATCCAGGTCCGAATCCTTCAGGCGCTGGACGTTCAGATCTACCAAACGCTTCTGCCAGTGCTTCGGCAGCATCGCGGAAACGGTGAGCAATCCCAGGGGGGGAAACGCCGAGCGCTTACCCTGGAAGGGCAAGGCGTGTTTGAAGCTCCAGAAGGTGTCGGGGAATTCGGGGTAGACCAGCAGGACTTTCATCAATTATCTCTCCACAGCCACGGCAAACCTGGGAGCTTCCAATCCCAAGGTCAATTGGGGGACGTTACTTACGAAGTTGTAGCCCGCCGCCTACGCTCGAGCCCGATGTCTTGCTGACTGCAATAAAGGGGGATTGATCCGGAATTTCCATATTGGCTTCCAGAGAGGCTGGCAGTTGGCCCACAGACTCCAGCCTGGGCCCTCAACGTCCCAAGTGTAGGCAAGTCCTCGACATCATGTCTGTTCAATATTGCTCACTTTGTCGGGAAATCACGTCATCAACGAAATCTGTCGGTCGTGCAACCGATTCTTTTCTAGGCACTCATTTGAGACAACGGTTGTTCAATGCCTGCGACTGAGTCCCAGGGAATCGATTCGTGCCCACAATGAGTACATTCTGCTCGACGTTGCGGGTCCGTGCGGTGGCGCGCCTTCCGGAATGAAAGGATACCCTTGTTTCGTTGAATCAGTGCAGGCGGCCCACCCTTTGCTTCGCAAAGGATGGGCACGCTCAGGATTCAATTCCTCAACGATGCGCATGGGTAGGCCACCCGCCGCAAGCCTTTCCAATTCTTTTGACAAAAGCGTTACAACAATCTGCTGCTTCCGCTGTAACCAACTTCTCCGTTCCGTCATCCGATTACTCCGAAGCACGCGGATCAAAATCTCGGAACCCAGTTTCCCTTTCCAGGGGGGCAGCATTACTTCGGCCTACATACTTCAGTAAGAAGGAATTCCATGTCTTTCCGATACATTGCACGCTCTATCGTGACGGTGATCCTCCTCATGTTCCTGACAGGCTGTGGTTCGGTTCGTACTCCCTTTCCACAGCCTCCAATCAACGCCGTGGACCTTGCAGTCGCTGGCGAGACAGTTACAAAGGTGCGCACAGCAGGCGACGAGGTCGAGTTGCTTGAGGAGCGGCTTACATCCATCTTTGAGGACGGCCCACAGCGCACGCTAGCGATACTACAAAGCGACGGCCACACCGTGAAGCCCTACCTGCCGCCGCCGGTGTGGTCAGTGCTTGACTTCGCAGTGCATCCGTCCGGCGACATTTCGGCAATTCTCACCACGGCAAGAGAAGTCCGCATCGTGCGGCTCGATCCAAATGGATCGATTCGAAGTGACCAACCATTTCTCGACCCCGCAGCCGCAACTGATCCTTTCTTCGACTATGCGGGAGGCATCAAGGATGACACCGCGCTTCAACCTGCCCTGATGCATGATGCCGCGCGGCTGGCCCCGCTCGGTGAAAGCCTGGCTGTCGTGTTGCGCACCGGGCGTAACGCGATCGTTGCCTATCGTCTCAACCCTGACGCGAGCGGCGCATATCGGCTTTCCTGGCGCACGCTTGTAGAGCCCGGTAGTTCTATCCTCGGCGAGGGCATCACGAGTGGTAGCTTCGACGTGTTCGGCCAGCTCGAGAATCATCTGAGAATTTATGTAGATGTGGATACGTCCGCTAGGCTCGCGGTCGGTGTCATCAATGCGCCGTTTCTCAATTTCACGTTCCGTGCGCACTCAGAGTATTTCAGCGAACCCATTGCAGCATCGACAGGTGTCTTGCTCACGCGTGTGGCGACCGCCGACGGCCGCCGCTTGGGAAGCACTGTGATTGACACTCGCGAACGTGCCGAACTGCATGGCGTGCGCGCTACACCTGGCGGCTTCGTTTTGGTCGGCCGAGTTCTCACCGAGTTGCGATCAGACGGAAGCGGTTGGGATGCGTTCACTGCATCTGTCGGGCGCGATGGCACTCCCGGCGCGTACAGTGTGGTCGATGTCGATCGAGGCGACGTGTTGTTTGATGTTGCAGCGTTGCCCAGCGGGCGTTATCTCGCGCTGGGTACCACCGGATATCTACAGAACCCGTCCGGCGCTAGTATCTCCGAAGCTGCGCAGCCACTGTTGGTGCTGTTAAACAGTGACGGCTCGCTGGCCCAGAACCTCGGCTACATCGGGGGTGCCCGCCACAACCAGCTGACTACCATCGCGCCTCTGAACGGCCGTTGGCTTCTTGGCGGAATGATCAATGGTCCGGGAACGCATTCCGGCGACGCTAACCGCGACCTCATCGTCGCCGATGGATTCTTGCGGGAGGGATCCGAATTGCCAGTCGAGTGAGCTGCGTTTGTGCGCTCAAAGCTTCCCGAGTTGCCCGCGATACGCGCTCGTGACCTCGCGCACATGCCAGGATCCGCACACGGCAGCGATTACCTGCAGGGACGTCGCCAAGGACCAAACCGCAACGTCCAGGACCGCCTCGTAACACTCCTGTCCGTCTCGTCACATTTAGCTCGTCAAAGGGGCTGCCTGGTCCATACGCTGGGGTCATGACGACGCTTGTTAGCAAAGATGCGCTGAAGAGGATGGCGCTCTGCGTATGCTTCCTGTCAGCACTTGCGATTGCCCAGGGCGCTGAACCGATCATGATCCCCATGACGGCTGACCACTGGCAGACTAAGGAGAACGCGGAGTTCCTCCGGCAGCTGTGTTTTTATCACGGCTTGATGCGACTGAACAGCGGCGATGCGGTACTCAAAGGCATCACGTTCAGCAACGGAACGATCGAGTTCGACGTCAATACGATCGGGCGGGGCGCACCCGGAATAGCCTTTCGTCAACAGGACGAAGGTAATTTCGAACTCTTATACTTTAGGCCTGACCCGAACTGTCCGGCCTTCCAGGCCTGCATACAGTATGCGCCGGAGACTCATGGCGTCCTGCTATGGGACCTCTTTCCGCAATATCAAACGCGGGCGCCGCTCCGGGAGAACGGGTGGAACCACATCAAGATGGTCGTATCCGGCCGACGGATGAATGTTTTCGTGAACGATGCCACATGGCCAACTACTCTTATTTCCGCAAGACCGCCGCAGTCTGGGACGCAAGCGGCAGGAAGATCACTGGCTAACAAGTTAGGAGGCGGAGAGGTGGGTCACAAGGCACTCTATTGTTCGCTGCTATTTATCGGGCTGTGGCCTCTCGGCGCATATTCCGCAAGCTGGAATCCCCAAGCAGGTTCTTCCTCGAATGTGTCTGCCGCGATCAAGCCATTTATAGGTCGCTGGGACTTGACCATAAAAACGCCGGCGCGGGAGCTTCCCTCCTGGATCGAAATCTCCGAGGAGCAGGGACAGCCGCGGGTTGTGATGGTAGGCGTCACGGACCACGCGACGCCGCTGAAGAAAGTCGAATTCAAGAACGGCCAGATCGAATTCCTCTCGCCCAAAGGAGAGGAAGGGTTCAGCGCTGACACGACGTTCAAAGGGAAGTTGGTCGGCGGCGGGCTGGTGGGAACCACCTCCAGCCCTGACGGAACTTCCTGGCCATGGACCGGCCAGAGGGCGCCGACGCTGAAACGGAAGGGCACTCCGAAATGGGGTAAGCCCATCAATCTTTTCAATGGCAAGGATTTTACTGGTTGGAGGTTTAGTGATCCCAGTCGGAAGGCCCGCTGGACGATCGAAGACGGCACCTTGGTGAGCAACGGGAGAAGCCCGGAAATCATTACCAGTGCCAAATTTACGGATTTCAAACTCCATCTCGAGTTTGAATGCGCGCCCAAGTCCAATAGCGGCGTGTATCTGCGTGGCCGTTACGAGGTGCAGGTGGAAACCGACTCGGCGGCAGAATCCCCCAGTCACCATACCGGCGGAGTGTACGGGTTCCTCGCCCCCACGCCGGAACTGCCGCGCAGGCCTGGAGTGTGGCAAAGCTTCGATATTACCCTCGTCGGGCGGACGGTCACCGTGGTGCAGAATGGTAAAACCATCATCGATCACCAGGAGATTCCAGGGATCACGGGTGGCGCTCTCGATAGCCACGAGGAATTGCCAGGCCCTATCTACCTTCAAGGTAGTGAGGAAGGACGGGTGGCTTATCGAAACATTGTGATTACCCCCGCAGAATAGCCAAGTCGGATTGACGCGGAGATGGACAAGACTTGTCCGTGCGGTTCGTAGCGGACTCTTGAAGGGGAGGAAGGTTGAAAGGTGTTTAGACCGGTTGTTCGACCACGAATTGAAGGAGGGTTGATCCATGAATTCCTCGAATAATGTGTCCCGGCGGAACTTCCTGAAAACCAGCACGGTTGGGGGTGCACTTTTGGCGACTGCTCCTGCCGCGACCCGTGCTCTGGGAGCGAACGACCGCCTTAACGTTGCTCTCATCGGTCTTGGCGCCCGCGGCTCGAGCCTTCTCGAGCTGGTGCTTGAACACCGGAAGAACAAGCCGGACGTCGAAATCGTCGCGCTTTGTGATGTCTACCAGAAGCGTCTCAACGTTGCGGCGGCCAAAGCGCCGAGGGCCAAGACGTATGTCCATCACCAGGACGTCCTGGCGCGTTCGGATGTCGACGCGGTATTCATCGCCACGCCCGACCATTGGCATGCGCTGATCACGCTTGCCGCCATGGAAAATGGCAAGGACGTGTACGTTGAAAAGCCCATGACACACACCGTCGAGGAAAGTAAAGAGGTCGCGCACAAGGCGAAGGAGCTTAAGCGGATTGTGCAGGTGGGCGTGCAGGGCCTTTCCTGGACCCGCTGGCACAAGATCCGCGAGATTGTTCAATCCGGAATGATCGGACAGGTCGTGGCGGTGCAGGGAACCTACAGCCGCAACGCTTCCCGGGGGCGACTGGAACGATGATTACTGGGTGATCGACCCCGCCGCCGGTCCCGATGGGACTGGCGATGAGCATATCGATTGGGAACAATGGCTCGGCCCCGCTCCCCATAAACCCTTTAATGCTGATCGGTTCTTCCGCTTCCGCAAGTATTGGGACTATTCAGGTGGTATCGCCACCGACCTGCACTATCACGTCCTGGCTCCTTTCCATGTGGCCATTGCCAACGAATTTCCCACCCGCGTTGTCGGTATGGGCGGGCTCTGGGTCTATAACGACCGGGAAGTCCCCGATACTTTCCTTACCGCCGCCGACTACCCTAGCAAATATTCGATGACGATCCAGTCCTCGCAAGTCAATGAGAATGGGCCCATGATGAGGCTGCGCGGAACCAAAGCCACGATTCATCTTAGTGACGAATGGGAAGGACCGCCGACCCGGCAGTACGATTATGCGGATATCATTCCCGAATCGCCATACACGGAAGAATTCGCGAAAAAGCACGGCTTCGCCATAGTCCGCGTCGACGGTGTCGGAAACGAAGGCGACCTCAAGCACGTGGATAACTTCCTGGAATGCGTGCGGTCGCGACAGCAGCCGAATTGTCACGCGGATCTCGGCTACAAAGCCATGGTGACGGTGGAACTCTCTGTGCGCTCCTATCGGAACGGCAAGGTGTACTACTTCGATGCGGAACGCGAGCAGGTCGTGGAAAAGGCATGACGTTCGAACATCTTGACAATGATGACCGGCCTGCTCTGCCATACCTTGCTGGGCGAAGATTGCCGGCGATAATTGCATCAACTGTTGATTCACTCAGTTGAAGGACTTGGAAGGAATGCAGTTGGCAGTACAAGCGCCCTATTGTTTGAGGAGAGAATAAAAGGGGACTGAATTCTTTTGTCCTTGATGACTTAGGATGCGCCCGCGAACTCGAAACCGCAGTCTATAGGATTGTGTGGTGTCAGCTATATGCTGGCGAGGCGAAATGATCATGGTCTTGATCACTCCTAAGCGAAAATGCCGCTCTTCGGTGCGCACTCTTGGTCAGCATTGCCAAGCCAGCATCGAATATGCGCCCTGCATGCACCTTTAGTGTTGATTTGCCAGGGTGGCCTTCGCCAAGTCCTCTCGTCTCACAATTCCCGGGGGATGGGGGAAAGCGCCGCGGTCTTTGTGAATCCGTTCCCGTCCTGTTCATCGCTTGGTAGCAACTTGGGATCAAGATCCCCGGAAAGCCGTGTCCTTTCGGCAAGGCTGCTTAACTCGCCCTGCCTCAGTAGGGCAAGAAACAGACGTTAGCAACTTCGGTCAGGCGAAGTCATGCAGGGTTGCCCCACAACAATCAATCGATTTCCAGCAGGCGGAATCTTGTCGAACCACAGCGTTTTCCCTTCCGAGGCCAGCCCGTGCTGACAGAGGCAACTTTTCTGTCGGCTGACGTTTCTAATGATATCTGAGGGGCTTTATTCAGGGCTGTGCAGGTCAATTGCGAAGAAGTATTGTTGCCTCCGGCAAGATGTGGTAGATCCCGGCGTCGAAAGAAAACCGTCTACTTACGGCCAGAATAGGCCTCGGCTGCGCTGGGGAACTTGCTGGGGGATCTGCTTAACTTACCCTTGGCGGGATGCTGTCGGGTAGTTTGGTCTTGGGCACTCCGATACATTAAGGAAAGGGCTGCAATGGCAGCTCGATGCGAGGCTTCACCCCGCTAATATGTGCGCGGGGCAGAGGGTTCTGTGTCTCTATTTGGTGCGGTAAAGTTGCGCATCGTTATCCGCGAGCGAGAGAGTTTGTAGGCTTCGCAGCGGGTTCTCAGGGCCTAGAAAAGTCTTGCTCTTCGCCTCCTTATCGTTTGGGGGCAAGGTCAGCCATCTCGAATGGCAGAGGGAGGGTACGCACATGCGTGGCTTATGGGGTTCGTTGAGGATGTCCCAATTCGGGATTTCATTAATCATCCAGTGCGCCCTCCTAGCCTGTTTCATGGCCGGGGTCTGCTTCGATGCGGCAGGGCAGTCTGATCGTGGGGCTATCGGAGGCACGATCCTGGACATCTCCGGAGCTGTCGTTCCTGGAGCAACCATCACGGCGACGGGAGTGGAGACCGGGATTATTTACAGGACGGCCTCCACGTCGGAGGGCGTCTATCGCATCCCGAACATGCAGGTGGGGGCATACAACATTACGGTTGAGGATCCGGGCTTCAAGACTTCCGAGCAAAAGGGTGTGGTCGTTCAGATCAACTCCACTGCCGCGCTCGATGTTGTCCTCCAGCCCGGCGAAGTAAAGCAGACAGTGACTGTGGTGGCGTCGGCACCCTCCTTGGACACGCAAACGTCGGACGTGGGCACGGTGGTAGATACAAGGCAGATCCAGGACCTGCCGTTGGCGGTCAACGCGACCGGGCAGAGCTACTTGCGCTCGCCAGAGGCGTTCGTGTTCCTGACACCGGGGACCGCCGGTCCAGGGACGGCGGACAGCTCCAGCGGCATCTTCCAGTCGAAGCTAGCGGGCGGCCAGGAATTCGGCAACGAAGTCATCCTGGATGGCGCCAGCACGGCGCGTTCGGACAGTGGCTCGGCATTCGACCAAACAGCCCCCTCGGTCGAAGCTCTGGATGAGTTCAAGGTCATGACCTCAACTCTTCCCGCGCAATTTGGCCGTACCACGGGCGGCGCCGAGAGCTTCGAGACCAAGTCAGGTACCAACACGTTTCATGGGACAGCCTATGACATTTTTCGGAACGACGACTTGGATGCCAATCCATGGTTCAACAATCTCTACGGCGCTCCGGTCCCTCTCGACAAGAAAAACGATTACGGCGGCGATCTGGGAGGTCCGCTCTGGATTCCCAAAGTCTATAATGGCCGCGACAAGACGTTCTTCTTTTTCTCCTGGGAGCAGTACCGGCAGACCCAAGGCTCGACGAATGTCAGTACTATTCCCACGTTGGCGGAACGACAGGGTGACTTTTCCGGCCTGCTGAACACCAGCAATCCGCTCGGCACCAACCCTTGTGACGGCTCGACCATTTACCAGGGCCAGATCTTTGACCCCTCGACCACTCAAACAGTCAACGGGGTGCAATGCCGCACCGCGTTCCCGGGCAACAAAATGTCGACGTTCAGCAACGTGGCTCAGAAAATCCTGAGTTACTTCCCCCAGCCGACCAACTCGAACTACATAAACAACTTCATCTATACGACGCACAACCCCATTCTCGATACGACGATGACGTTTCGCATTGACCAGAACCTGTCGCCCAAGAGCAAGCTTTTTTCTCTTATAGCAGCCGCGACCAGGAGGCGCTCGCCAGCAGCCCGGTCCTCCCCAATCCGATTGACACCAATTACTTCCATTCCTTCTTCACTCATTACCTGCGGACGGGATGGGATTATTTCATCAGCCCCAGTGTCCTGAATCACTTGAACATCGGCTTTAACCGCATTTACAGCAACAGCGTGGCGACCTCCGTGAATGGAACAGACTGGGACGCGACCATTGGCCTGACGGGCGCCCACGGTCCGACATTTCCGCCCATTAGCTTCGCGGGGGGCCATCAGAATCTGACCAGCATCGGGTCCCCCAATGCCGACGCAAATGTGCCCAACAGCTTGGTTGTGGCCGATAGCGTGGCCTTGACGAAGGGACGCCACGCCTTGTCTTTCGGAGTTGACTTGCGCGCCTTCCAGTTCTCGGTAATTGACCAGTCGCACCAATCGCCCAGCTTGGGCTTCGATTTTAGCCAGACGGCGGGCGAGCCGACCCTCAGCGGAGGAGGTCTGACCGGCGATCCGTTTGCCAGTTTTTTGGTCGGCGCAACACAGAGTTGGTCGCTCGCCGTGCGCTCGGAACAGCCGCGTTTCGTTTCCAGCTATTACGCCGGCTTCATCCAGGACGACTTTAAGGCGCGGAGAAACCTGATGCTAAACTTCGGGTTGCGCTATGAAGTTGAAACACCGCGCCACGAAGCGACCGGGGCTAACTCTGTATTCTCTCCCACCACGCCGAATCCGGGCGCCATTGGACCGAATGGCCCGTTGCTCGGCGCATTGATCTTCGGAGGAACGGGCCCGGGCCGGAGCGGCTCCGCCGCCATCGGCGCGAAGACTTACTACAAGGACATCGGCCCGCGCATCGGCTTCTCATACGCTCCAGCGTCCTCCTCCCCATGGCTGCGGAATACAGTATTCCGGGGCGGGTACGCCATCTATTACGGGCCGCTCACTTACGGGGATTTCGGGCAGGCGTTGACGGACGGATTTACGGCTTCGCCAAGCGGAAGTGCCAACTTCTCTCCAGCGCTCCTGCTTGATTCAGGCATCCCTCACTATCCGCCACCGCCCAATCTCGATCCCGCGCAGGATAATGGTGGCTTCGGGGGCGGTTTTGGAGGCCCCACCTACGTTGCACCAAGCTACGGTCGGCCCGGCATGGTGGAGAACTGGAGCTTCGAACTGCAGCGCCAGCTCTCCCGTGACCTGATTCTGTCCGCGGGCTATGTGGGCAGCCACGCGACCCACCTGCGCTCCCTGCTGGGCGGGGTCAACGCCTTGAACCCCGCATACTTCAATATGGGCAACACCCTGAACCTGCTGGTGACCGATCCCGCCTCCCCCGTCGCGTCGCCGTTCACGCAATTCGTTCCGCTGTACGGCGGAGCGGCCACGGTAGCCCAAGCGCTCGTTCCTTTTCCCCAATACATGAACATTGACTCGGACTGCTGCCTGGAGAACCTTGGCATGTCCGATTACAACGCTCTGCTCGTCAAACTGCAGCGGCGTTTCAGCAATGGCCTGAACCTGCTGGCCTCTTACACGGTTTCCAAGACTCTGACAGATGCCGACAGTGCTTTGCCGGCTTTTGCGGGGTTCTCCGGCGGCGGGTATGGCCAGAATCCCTATAACCTCAAGGGGGAAAAGAGCCTGAGCTTTCAGGACATCCCGCAAACCTTCGTGCTCAGCTACCTATACGAGCTGCCTGTAGGTCCCGGGAAGAGATTCGCGAAGCGCGGCGGAGCGGTCGGGAAACTGCTAGTTTTACTCTGTTAAGTAGTTCTTGACTTTTGTCCTCTCTCGGGTGTAAGTTTTCAGGGCATGAAATGGAATGCCCGACTTTGGAAGAATAGCGTAGCGCATTTCGCAAAGTTCATGACTCCCTTGGTGGCGA
>JAIQGA010000043.1 GCA_020072925.1 Terriglobia bacterium
CCAACAAGGCGGACGCCCTGCGCGCGCTCACCGAAGCACATGATAAAGGCGAAATCGTGACCGGCCTGTTTTATGTGGATACGAAACGCCAGAACTTCCTCGAACTGCTCAACCTTGTGGATGAGCCCTTGGCCACATTGCCAGAATCGAAAGTCCGCCCACCCAAGCAGGTGCTCGACGAAGTGATGCAGGCGCTGATGTAACGAGGGGCGGAGTAATTCTTCGAATCGCGCAGAGTTCCACGATCACTTCTTGGCGCAGCTAAATACCATCTTGAATCCGTCGATGCCTTCGGCGCCTGGCGCCACGTCGGAGCGTTCATCCTGCTTGGGACAGCCATGTCGCTTGAGCGTGACGTAGTTTCGGCCCGGAATCAGGTTGAGCGCGGCGATGCCGTCGTCTCCGGTCTTGCCTTTGACATTGTCCATGATCGGGCCGTTCGACCAGACCGCCTCGATCTCCACGTTACCCATGGGCCGCCCGGCGCTGTCCTCGACTCGGAAAAGCACTGGCTTGTGCAAGACTTTCTGTGGCTCGTAGGTTTCCGGTGGCAGCATCACGATTTGCGCGGCGGCTTCGGGCTGGGCCGCGCTCAGCTCCACATGTTGGAAGACCGTCGTATCCTCGGTGATATAAGGGCGTCGCACGGTGATCCAGTAGAGGCCTAGGGGGAGATGCGGAAAAGAGAAACGGCCGTCCAGGTCCGTCTGCACCTGGTTCACAAGGTGCTCCTGTTCATCGCTGAGCGAAACCAGGGCATCGGGGATCGTCCGGGTGTCCGGCGTGACGACCGTGCCGGCGACGGAGCCGCGCGCCTCCGCGCCGGGAGGCTGCAATTCGATGTCGACGGGGTTGCTTGTCACCTCTCCTTGCCAGAGCGTTAAAGACAGAATGCGCTCGAGGTCTTGTCCGTTCGAATAGCTCGCGTGGTAGACCACGCTCAGCCGGTAGCGCCCCCAGATCGGCTGATCTCCTTCGCGGAGGGCGGGGGAAAGTTGCAGCGTGACCTTCTCTTCGAAGTCATCGCCTGGCCCGACCTTGACCAGCTTCGGGTGAGGCAGGCCGGTCCAAGTCAGAATTCGTCCACGGCCAGGGATGGCGCTTTGCTTGGCGGCTGCGGCCTCTGTCGGCTCGAGGTGCACCGTTACCATCGTGCCGCCGCGCGTGGGCGGCGCCCCACCTTCTTCTTCCGGAAGTTCCGGGCCGGTCGCGGGCGGCCGCGCCCGCCGGTAAACCCACACCGGCGTCTGGCTGCCATTGAGAAGATGCAGCGATGCCCGCACAGGTAGCGGCGCCGCGATGACGGGTTGTTCGAGGGATACTACGAGCTTCAGCGCGCCCGGATTTTCGGCGGCGGAAACCCGCGGGGCCAAGAAAAGGGAAAGGAACAGTAGGACAATCCCTATCAAAGCAAGTTGAGTCGTTCGAGGTCTGCCCATTGCCATCGAGCCTGGAGTTCGATCATTCCGCTTCAGGGTTTAGTCTGCTTCAAACCGCCAGCCAAGCGGTCATTTGCGCACTTCCAGGGTGACCTCGCGCGTCAATTTCTCGCTACCGCGTAGGACAGTGACCTGGACCTTGTCGCCGGGCTTGTGGGCGCGCAGGGCGTAGGTAAAATCGTAGAGATTATCGATTTTCTTATCCCCGAACTGGATAAGGACATCGCCGCTTTTGAATCCCGCCTTGGCGGCAGGGCTGCCGTCGCGGACGTCGGCAAATTTCACTCCGTGCTCGATTTCGCCGAAGTCAGGAATCGAGCCGAAATACGGGCCGTAGCCGCCGCCCCCGCCACCTATCGCCGTATGCGAGGGCTCGGCTACCCGCACGTACTGCGGCTTCTCCTCGAGTTGGTCGAGTTCTCCGACCACATTCGCCACCAGGTCCACGACCTTGGCGCCGCCGTCAGCATTGATTTTCTCCCAGGTATCCGAGGGTTTGTGATAGTCGGAGTGCAGGCCGGAAAAGAAAAACAGCACCGGAACACTCTTCACGGCGAAGGAAGTATGGTCGCTTGCGCCATAGCCGGAGGCGGAGTAGCTCAGCTCGAAGCCGACTTGCCGGTTGGCGGTCTCGACCAGCTTTTTGAAATCCGGTGAGGTTCCTGTTCCGCCGACGTACAGCTTGTTGTTTTTGACGCGGCCGATCATATCCATGTTGAGCATGGCCAGGGTCTGATCCATCGGGCAGGCGGGATGGGCGGCGTAGAAATTCGAGCCGAGCAAGCCGCTCTCCTCGGCCGTGAAGGCGACAAACACCACGGCATGCTTGAGTTGCGCGCGCTCGCGCGCCAGGCCGTCCGCCAGTTCCAGCAGCCCGCTGGTTCCAGAAGCGTTGTCGTCCGCGCCGTGGTGAATCTTGCCGATCTGGCTGGGCGCCAGCGAGTGTTGATCGCCAAAGCCGAGGTGATCGTAGTGCGCGCCCAGTACGATGCATTGCTGGGCGTATTTCGCGTCCTGCCCCGGGAGAATCCCCACGACGTTCTCGACGCGCTTGCGGATGCGCTTCACGTCCACGTGCAGCGCCAGTTGCGCGGACGGGTCGAGCGCGAAAGAATGGATGGAAAGGTCTTTGTCAATGGCCGCGCGGAGTCCTTCGAGCGTCTGGCCGGAAGGCTTCAGCCACTCATCGGCGACCGCCGCCTTTACCTGAAGGGCCGCAATCTTCATTTCCTCCGGCCCCACCAGCGCGCCGAAGCGAAACAGGTCGTCCGGCTCGCCGGGATGGTTCCCGAGGTCGTTCACCAGGATCATTCCCACCGCGCCATGGTTTTTGGCATTGATAGCTTTGTTAACAATCTCCGCATGCGTCGTCAGTTGCTTGCCTGCGAAGACGCTCTTCGCGTCGTTCTCCTGCGGCTCGTGGCGCAGCACGAGAACGATTTTGCCTTTTGCATCGATGCCATTGTAATCGTCGTAGTTGAATTCCGGCGCGGTGATCCCGTATCCCGCGAAAACCATGGGAGATCGAAGCTGAACGTCTTCCGAAAAGCTGAAGGGGATGAAATCTCGTCCGGGTTTGAGAGCTACGTGGGCGCCCGCGCCCTCGTAGGTCAGGTGGTTTTTGCTCCCGAGCTTTGCGCCCACGGTGATGGGGAAATGCTGGAAATAGGTTCGCGAGTCGCCGGCGGGTTCGAGACCGAATTTCTTGAATCTTCCCTCGATGTAGCGGGCGGCTTCGTTGAGTTGGCGCGAGCCGTCGCCGCGCCCTTTCATCTTGTCGCTTGCAAGGACCTTGACAGGGTTCAGAAATTCCTGCGACGAATACTCTGGCTGAGCGTTTTCCTTTGGACTGGTTTTCGGGCCGGGAACAAGAATGGCCGCAGCCGTTAGCAGAATACAGGCCTTTAATTGGGAAGTTCCCGTGAGGGTTTGGCGTAGACGGCAAACAAGGCAGCTCATGATTCTCCGACGGACGCGCAAAGTGTGCGAGGGTCTCGCGCTCCGGCGGGCTCCGGCATTCGCCGCGCGCGATTCCAGGCGGATTCAACCCCGTTCAATCCACCAAACCATCTTACCGGGTTTCACAGCGCGCGCAAGATCAAACACTTTAGATAATGAGTTTCGGGAACGGTGAGCAGGATGGGATGGTCGCGGGCCTGAGTGCGCCGTTCGACTACCGTCACGGTACGGTGAGCGTCGAGCGCCGCTTCGGCGATTGCGTCCAGTAGGTCGGCCTCGCTCACGTGGTAAGAGCACGAGCAAGTGATCAAGTATCCGCTCGGATTCAGAATCTTGAGCGCGCGCAGGTTCAATTCCTTGTATCCGCGCAGCGCCGACTCGACATTGGATTTCTGCCGGGCAAACGCCGGTGGATCGAGGACCACAATATCAAAGCGCTGTTTTTCCTGATCGGCGGCCTTCAGGAAATCGAAGCAGTTAGCCTCTTTCCATTCCGTGTTGGTGATGCCGTTCAGCTCCTGGTTGCGCCGGGCCAGGCGGAGCGCCTCCGGCGAGGAGTCAATTCCCAAAACCGTTTCGCATTGGCGCGCGAGCGTCAGCGCGAAGCCGCCCGTGTAGCAAAAACAATCGAGCGCGCGCCCGCGGGCGTAACCGCGTGCCGCCGCGCGGTTCTCGCGCTGATCCAGGAACCCGCCGGTCTTCTGGCCGCCCAGCAGGTCGAAGCAGAACTTCACGCCGTTTTCCTCCACCACGACTTCATGGATATTTTCACCGGCCAGCACGCCTTTTCGTTCGGGCAAGCCTTCCAGTCCGCGCACGGCCACATCGTTGCGCTCCAGGATAGCAAGCGGCGAGAACTCCTCTTGAAGAATTTCGACAATCTGGGAACTCAGCCGATCCATGCCCTGGCTGAGCGTTTGGACGACGAAGCAGTCGCCGTACCGATCGACGATCAACGACGGGAGCAGGTCGCCCTCGGCGGCCACCAGGCGGAAGGCTTTAGCGCCGTCGACGATCGGCTCGCGAAATGCCGCCGCAGCGCGAATGCGCTCCGCGAGGAAGGCGCGGTCGAAGGGCCGCGTCTCGCGCGTCAGCAGGCGCAGGGCTATCTGCGACTTGCTGCTGTAAAGGGCTTGTCCCCAGAAATGCTTTTTGCGGTCCAGCACGCGCACGACTGCGCCCGGTTCGACTCCCGACGCGTCCGCAACGTCCGTGCGATATATCCAGACGTGCCCCGACCGGAGGCGTTCCACGCCACGCGCGGCGATCGCGACCTCAGCGAAGCTCATGCCGCCACATTATCACACTCAGCGGAGTCGCCGACGAGCGGTCGCCTTTTGCGCCGTGCAGCTCGCGGGCCCGCTACTTGGAGCTATTTCACGCGCTTGAAGACTAGCGGCAAAGTCCCTCCGCCCTGCTTCCATTCGCCGGCGATCTCCGCGTTTTCCTTATTCATTTTGCCGTCGTAGCTGCCCTTGATCGGCTCGCTCTCGAAGTGAAGGGCAGGTTCTTTGTAATTGATCGTGGTGACGGGAATTCCCGAATGACGTGCAGGACCACGCGCAGCTTCCCTTGCATCCCTGCGTCGAGCGTACCCTCCCAATCGCCGACCACCGCCGGCGCCTTTTCCGCCCGCGCACGAATGGGCAACACCGCCAAACCCCAGGTGATGGCCAAAGCTGCGAGCAAAAATGACAGGAATTGTTTCTTCATGACTTCACTCCTCTCGATCTACTTGGCGTTTGTTCATGCCGGCGGCGGGAACATCCATGGAACGCCAGCGGAGTCTACCTCTGCGGGGTCTCTAGATGTTCCGAGTATACTCCGTTATCTTGAGGTCTTCCTGCGGAAAGTGCCCGGACAACGTGCCCGCATCGTTGGTACAATTTCTCTGCAATGCTGCTTCAGGATTTCGATTACCCTTTGCCTGCCGAATTGATCGCGCAGCGCCCACTGCCGGAGCGCGACGCCTCGCGCCTGATGGCTCTGGATCGGAGTACTGTTTTTCCCGCGCGCTTGCTCGGCCGGCGGCGGGGGATCCGGGCGCAGAAGATCGGCAAGGGCAACCCTGCGGCGCGCGAATTCCTTTCCGGCGAGACAGAACTCCTTTTGACGCGCCAGGAAACTGAGGAGGTTTGGCAAGGATTAGTGCATCCCGGCCGCAAGGTCCGAACGGGCGAAGTGCTGGTCTTCGGCGACGGCGAGCTGGAGGCGGAAGTCCTCGACCGCGGCGAGTACGGTGTGCGCGGCGTCCGCTTGCGGGCGCGGGAAGGGACGATTGAAGACACGATCGATCGCCTGGGGCACGTGCCCCTTCCTCCCTACATCCGGCGGCGGGACGAATTGCAGGACCGCGACACCTACCAGACCGTGTATGCGAAGGTGCGCGGCGCAGTGGCGGCTCCGACCGCAGGATTTCACTTCACCGAGCGAGTTCTGGCAGCGCTTAGCGCGCGCGGCGTCGAGACTTGCGAGATCACCCTGCACATCGGCCTGGGAACATTTCAGCCGGTGCGCACCGAGCGCGTCGAGGAACACCGAATGGAAGCCGAAGGCTACGAAATCTCCGGGGCTGCCGCGGAGTCGATTGAGCGCGCGCGGGCGGCCGGCCGCCGCATCGTCGCCGTGGGCACAACCACCGTGCGCACCCTCGAGCATGTGGCGCGTGAGAACGCCGGGAAGATTGTCCCCGGCCGTGGTGAAACGAGACTTTTCGTTGTGCCGGGATTCGAATTCCGGGTGGTCAGCGGGCTGCTTACCAATTTTCACCTGCCGAAGTCCACACTGCTGATGCTGGTGTCGGCGTTTGCCGGTCGCGGCCTTATCCTTCGCGCCTACGGCCACGCCGTCTCGGAGCGCTACCGCTTCTACAGCTACGGCGACTGCATGTTGATTTTCTAGCGCGGTCCGCACTCACAGGATCTTGCGCAGAGCGAACTGCGTCTTCACCACTTGATAACCAGACTTCTGGTAAAACGCGTGGGCATCTTTGCGGATCACGTTGCTGCGTAAATAAACCGAGCGTAGGCCCTTTGCGCGCGCCCATTGCTCAGCATGCTGCATCAACAGGTGCCCCGCCCCGCTGCCTTGGTGGCGGGCATCGACGACCAGCCCGCCGATCTCCGCTTCCTCGTCGCTCTCCAGCAGGTGCTTGACGAAAACATGTACCCACCCGATGACGCGGCCGGCTTTTGCGGCCACGAAGGCGGCGTGCTCGGGGTCTTTTACGAGCGACTTCAGGCGCGCTTCAACCTCTTGCGCGGAGGAAGGGTAGCCGAGCTCGGTGGCGAGCCGCGCGATCTCCTCCGCGTCCTCGGCCATCGCGGGACGGACCGTGAATTCAGATCGGTTGTTCTCAGATTGAACGACGGTCACGTGCCGCTGCTCTTTGCCGGTTACCATCGCACGCGCACACGATACTTCAGCACCGACTCACCGTTAGCGGCCACGGGCACGAGAAATTGCGCCGCAAACGCCGCGGTCTTCGTGAATTTGAAGCTTGACTCCAACATGGTCCAGTCGCCGCCGATAGGCTCATTCACTTCCACGGTGATGGGTTCGGGCTTGTGATTGCGCAGGGAGATTTCATATCCCAACTCCACGACCCTGTTGGCGATCCGCTGGTAATCGGTCTGCTTGCGCTCCGACACCACGTCAAAGGCGTTGCCGATGTAGAGGTTCAGCGTCTCATCCTTCGGCGTGTGCTGGATGCGGTCCTCGCCGATGAACTGAACACGCCCCTTGGAGTCTCCCTGGTAAACGCGCACCGTGCCGGCGGGAAGCGGAATCCCCAGAGAATTTTCCTCAGAGTTCTTGAATTTGATGTGAACTTCGACGGGCTGCTTCAGCGGCGCGCCGGGCGTTTGCGGATTCTGGTAGTAGTACGCCTGGCCGTTCACCTGGAAGATCTTATTAATGCTCACTCCCGTCGAAGCCAGCAGGCTGATCTGCTTGGTTTCGTTGTTCTGGATGTTGGTGCGGCGGCCGAGCGTGTAGAGGTGATACTCTGACAATGCTTCCTGCGCGAATTGCGGCGCGGCCGCAGGCATGGCCTTCATCGCCATCATCTGGTCGCGGGCGCCGCCCTCCGCGTAAACGCGATGTAACTCGCCGGCGACGAGCTGAAGCTGCGCATTGCGGAAGGCCGTCCCGCTGTTGTTGACTACCGTGACCCAACCGTTCAAGTCCGCGGCCTTCTGGTCGGAGCCGACCGTGAGGACGTAGTCAGCATTCCAGTTGACAGCGTTGGTAAGGTACGAAGCCTCGACGGTCTGCTCCCCGGCCTTCTGATTATTAAGCAGCCAGACGAGCGTGGGCTTGCTGTACAGATTCTCCGGCAGATCAGGAAAGACGTAGCGATCCGCACCCATACCGGTGATGATCTCGTTTCCGACTTTCCACACCGGCCCCTCGTTGTACGCAAGGAGCGTGGCTTTGACGGGCACTTCCTTGGTGGAATTGTTTTCCTGAATCATTCGCACCAAAGTCAGCTCTTTGCCGACATATTTCTGCAGGAGCTTCTGAGGGCTGAGCAGGTCGTACTCATAGTTCTGCTCTAAGATGGCGAGTTCTTTCGGTGCGCTCAGCGAAACGATGTGCACCGTAGCGGGATTGACCTGCGCGGCGATGTCCATGTAGCGCAGGTCAAGGGTTCCGGCTGGAAGCCGCAGCCGGCGAACATCGCGCACCAGCGCCACGTTCGAGTTGTACACGGTGACCGCCAGTTCTTTCTGATCCTGCTCCGTGGAGGTCACCACGGATTGAGCGAAGGCTTTACTGGCTGCAAGTAGAAGCACGAAGGCGAGCGTTAGTCTGAAGAATCGAACGGCATGTGTCTTAGGCATCAGTAGCCTCCCCAGGCGAAGGATTTGCTCCCCGGGCGTTGGACGCGAAGAGACTACCGCGTGTCGCCGCGGATTGAAAGAGGTGGATTCTTTTCGATCCACAATACAAGAACGCCACCATTCCCCAAACTTGCGCTAAACTTTCGCGCGCGGGAACTTGTCACCCGGGGAGTGTGAACGGTGGACTCAAAGGTCATTGCCAAGCACGGCGCCCACATTCTTTGCCGATCGGTAGCGGGGCTTCTCCTGCTTGCTTCCCTAGCCGCACCATCCGGCCTTGTTGGCCAGGATTCAAAGTCCGCCGCTGACTTCGCAATCGGCAATCGTTTCATTGAGCGCGTGTTTCGCGTAGAGGACGGCCAGGCTTTTACCGTAGCGCTCCAAGGCCGCGGGAAGATCAACGTGACTTCCGGTGAGTTTCAGATCGGGTGCGAATTGGACGGCCACCAAGTAATTCTGGACGGTCGTCATGCGCACCCGCAGGGTTACACTCGATCGCCGGATGGACGGGAGTTGGTGCTGAGGTGGTCGTCTGAAGACCCGACGCTGGAGATTCGCGCTTCTTATCGCGCCGAGGAAATCCGACCGTATATTTTCAAATCGCTCGAAGTGACCAATCGCGGAGGGCGCGCCATCCGCGTGCTGAGCGCCACAGTCGATGAACTCGAAGTTGAAGGCGGAGTCGAACCCGTGCGGGGCGGCGTGGGCCAGCCCGTGTTGTTGCAGAATGATTTCTTCCTGGGAATCGAGCACCCGGCGGCGGCCAACGAAATTCTCGGGCGCAGGGTGAGACTCTCGCATTATCCGGAGGTGGAAATCAAGCCCGGCCAGACTTGGGTGAGCGAACGCGCTGTCCTCGGCGGCGCCACCGGGGCGGATGCGTCCATCGAGGACGCTTTCCGCGAGTATATCCTCGCGGTCACGGGCCGTCGGCCGAAGGCGGCGCCTATCTACTGCGATTGGGCCGCGCACGATGAGTTGGGGACGCTGGTCAAGCCGCAGTTGACAGAACAGTTGGTTGATACGCAACTCGACGCGCTCGAATCGCTCGCGACTCACGAAGGCGCGCACTTTGACTACTACCTCATGGACGCGTTCTGGTACGACCCGAAAGGCGCCTACCTCGATTTCAAAAAGCCCAACTGGCCCCGCGGCTACGAGCCAGCGCTCCGGAGAATGCTCGACCTGGGATTGAAGCCGGGCTTGTGGTTTGACCTGGGCGGCTCAACGCTCGACCTCAAGAACACACCAGGCTGGAGTGGCCCCGAGCAGCCGTGCCTCGCGGACCCCCCGTTCGCGCAGCTTTTGCAGCGCGCTTTTGAGTATCACATCGAAAAGCATTCACTCGCCATGCTCAAGTTCGATTTCACGAATCTCTATTGCCAGCATGGAGGTTCGACGCCTTCGCTTGCCATCCTGGAGCGAAATGCCAATGCCTTGCGGACGCTTTGCGCGCGCGTGCGGCAATTGAATCCGGCCATAGTGATTCGCGCCTACAACACCTTCAGCCTGACCGACATGATGAGCAGTACGAAATACTGGGACGAGGCCTATGCTGTCTCCCCCTGGTGGCTGCTCTGGTTCGATTCGGTCTATTCCGGCGACCCGCGGCCCTCGGAGCTTCCGTCGGTGACATCCCTGCGCGACTCGGTCGATTGGTATCAGGACCATGTCTCGCGGGGATATTTCCGGTCCCTGATGCCGGCGCCGACCATCGATGATTGCGGGATCCTGGTGGGCAAGACTTCCACAATCTATTACCTGGGCGCCGAGGGTTTCACCGATGCCTGGATCTTGAATGTGCTGCGCGGCGGGATGATGCCAACGTTTTATGGCGATCTGACGCTCCTCACGCCGGGCGACCGTAAATTCCTCGGCGCAACGTTGCGGTTTCTCCGCGACCACCAACAGCTCATCGCCCGCACGCGCCCGATTCTGGGAGTTCCGGGCAGGGGCGAAGTCTACGGCTACCTGGCGCACAACAGCGGGCGCGTATTGATCACACTGGTGAATCCCGGCCTGTTCTCGCAGTCCTTCAGCGTTGAGGTCCCGGGTCTGCCGCCCCCGGCATTTCAGAAGTTGGTCTTCTCCAATGACGCGCAGGCGCGTCAGGAAATGCAGGCTTCAAGCGGAATGCTCACGGGCAAACTAGTGCCGGGGGAGATTCGTGTGTATGCGCTGGGCGCGACGGCGATGATCAGACCGCTGACGCTTCCCCCGGCTCCCACCCGGCTGTACCATGAAGTGGCGCAGATACCCGATCCCTTCGGCAAGGATCGAACGGCGGAACTCAAAATCGGGCCCGAACATAAGGGTGAAACGCTTGCGATCATCGTCCGATACTGGAAGGGCGGGGAAGTCGACCGCGCTTACGACCGGCCGCAAGAGGTTTTGAAACTCACGGGCGAAATTGATTCTCACGCGGTCGCTTTCTTCTCGATTCCTCGCGAGGGGACGGATATCTGGTCGCGATGCTCGTGGGCGGTTTTCAAACATCACGTTACGCCCGACGAAGTGAACCATACCTTGAAGTTGAAGTGGACTGGCAATCCGCCTGAAGGAACGACTTGGACCATCACTGCGCTCTGGCTCCGGTAGCAGAATGCTGAACCGATGAGAATCCGCCCGAGAGACCGCTTCAGAGAGGTGAATTATGAAAAAGATAATCGTCACGCTGGCGTTGCTCGCGTGGATGATGCCCGCTTCCAGCCGAGCGCAGCAAAGCGAGCCGTTGCGCTTGGTGGCGACAATCTCCCTCGACAATGTCCAAGGCCGCATCGACCACTTTAGCGCGGATCTCGAAGGCGGCAGGCTCTTCATGTCGGCATTGGGCAACAATACCGTGGAAGTTTTCGACCTGCGCACCGGCAAGAGAATTCACACGGTTCCCGGATTACACGAGCCGCAAGGCGTTTACTACGTTCCGGAAGTCAACAAGCTTTTCGTGGCGAACGGAGAAGGCGGGAGCGTCGAAATCTTTGACGGCTCTTCCTTCAAGTTGCTCGGCGAAGTGAAATTCTCCGACGACGCGGACAACCTTCGCTACGATTCCGCCGCCCGCCAGATCTATGTTGGTTATGGCGAAGGCGGGTTGGGAATCATTGACGCCGCGAGGAATCAACTTCTCCACGACATCAAGTTGGAAGGGCATCCGGAATCGTTTCAGTTGGAGAAATCCGGCCCGCGGATTTTCATCAATATTCCCAACGCCCGAGAAATCGCGGTCGTGGACCGTGTGAAGCGCGCGGTCGTCGGGCGGTGGCCCATGGATGGCGATCGAGCGAACTTCCCGATGGCTCTCGATGAGCCGGGAAAACGGCTCTTCATTGTGTGCCGTCATCCCGCGGCGATGATGGTCCTAGATACCTCCTCGGGAAGGCTCGTGAGCACCTTGCCCTGCGTGGGCGATGCTGATGATGTTTGGTACGACGCAGTTCTCAAACAGATTTATATATCAGGCGGGGAGGGTTTCCTCAGCGTAATTGCGCAGCAAAACGCCAACCATTACGAGGCCCTGGCGAAAATACCAACTGCACCGGGCGCGCGGACATCGTTTTTCGCGCCTCAATTGCACCGTTTGTATCTGGCGGTGCCGCGCCGGGGAACTCAAAGCGCCCAACTCCGAGTGTACGAAGTGCAAACCAGGTAAGATCAGGGGCGGTGCCCCACACTTTGCGGCGCCGGTTTTCTACGAAGGGTCAGGCGCGTTAATCAGGATTGAACTGGAGAGTTCTTACCGGAGATACTCTACGCCGTAGTAACGCCCGTTTGCCGCCGGCTGACTCCACACGATCTTGCCCTTGGTTTCAACGGGGACGGAGCTCGCGGCGAACGGCAGAATGATGAAGATTTCATCCGCGATGTTGAACAGCTTCGTGCTGAAGTAGCACAACCCCAATTTGGAGACATCGCGGGTCTGCGCCACATCGATGACACCCCAGGTGTTCCGCACGCGGACGCGCATTACGAGCTTTATCCGTTTGGCGCGCCGCTTCTCGCCCTGGGGGGGAGCGGCCTTGCGTTCGATTTCGATCTGCGGAAGGTTGGTCTGCTCGCTGGGTCGCCAGCGCGTGGTTTCATTGCAGCGGGTGCAGTGGCGAGAAAGCATTCCGACCGCGAGCAATACGTCGTACTCGATCGAGGAGAGGGTGCTCTGCACCACCCGCTGGCATCCGCCGCACTCGACGAGCGCCTTGGGCTGTAGTTCCTCCGACGGTGTTGAAAACTCGATGCCCCAGATTTTGCCGTCCGGATTAGAGGCTTCGACGCCCCATTCGCTGCGGTCGCCCAGCGATCGCCCGAACGAGCCCACGACGCGGAATTCCTCCTCGATGCCGGTCCGCTTGTTAAGAATCAAGATGACATCGTCAAGCAGCAGCGAGTGCGTCACCGTGATGCGCGCCCCCTGCCGATTGAAGCTCACCGTAACCGTGTCTTCCGCGAAGGCGACGCCGTTGGCGTCGTTGGCGATGATGCGGATCGGGACCGGAGCGAGGACGCGGTCCGTCCGCCGGCGATTCAGTTCGACATCAGTTGGAGGCTCTTGACCTGGCATACTTTCAACGAATCCTCACGAATGATGAATGCTGAATTATGAATGCTGAACTGAGAAATGCCCGCATCGCAACCGCGTTTCGCTCGTTCCTCATTCACAGCTCATCATTCGTCCTTTTCATGGGGCCGACCCAATTGAAGGTCAATCCCTACATTAACCGTTAGCGATCCAGGCAACTGGCGCCAAGCTTTCACTATCATACCGAATTATTGCGGAACGCGTCGGCGACTCTTGCCAGGTCCACCTCGGCGAATTGGCGGTGGACCCATTCGGCGTGCTGAAGTTCTTCGACGGAACGGCTATGTGGGAGCGCCAGGCATTTCATGCCCGCGGCGTGCGCCGCCACGACGCCGAGAGGGGCGTCCTCGATGGCCAGGCACTCGCGCGCTTCCAAGGGCTGGTTGTGAAACGTCGAGAGATGCTGCAGGCGTGCGAGGGCCAGCCGATAGACTTCAGGGTCAGGTTTCGAACGCGCGCAATCGTCGGCGGTGGCGAGCACAGTGAATTGCTCTTTCAGACCCAGCTTCGCCAGCAAGTGCTCGATTTCCTCGCGCAGGCTGCCACTCGCAATCGCCAGGGGATATTGACGCGCCGCATGCCGCACGAAGTCCACCGCTCCGGCCATAGGCGGCAAGCCGTCGCGAATGATCTGCTGATAGGTGCGAGCCTTCCACGCCACGAGCTCGTCGCGCCGCTTGCCATCGATAGCCCGGCCATGACTGCGATACAGGTGCTCGATGATACCGCGATCGTCCAGTGCGAGGTAATCCTGGTAATACTCCTCCGGGGTGATGGTCCAGCCCTCGCGTTGGGCCATCTCCTGGGTAAGTCTCAGGATGATTGGCTCGCTATCCACGAGGATGCCGTCGAAGTCGAAAATGATGGCGCGTAACAATGTGGGCGAGTTCCGGGAAAAGTTCATTTGTCGCGCGTCACCCGCTAAGGATGACGCGAGAGCCTGAATCCTTTATAGGTTCTCCTCCAGGCATCCTGCCGGGGCTTGACGCGTATCAAGCGCCAACGGCGCTATGATACACTTGCAGAAGGGAGCCCGGCAAGGAACGACCTGGGGTCTCGGCGGACGTGGTCGGACCGGGTCGACGTGACCGCTGGAGAACTTGGTGCATCCAAATACTAGTGCAAGAGATCCCGGCAGTCCGGGCGTGCTCGCTTTATGACGCATCAACTTAGCATCCCGATCGCTTTTCTGGCCGGCGTGGTTTCCTTCTTGTCGCCATGTGTGTTGCCGCTCGTGCCAGGATACATTTCCATGCTTTCGGGAGCCTCCATCGAGGAACTCAAGGCGGGCGCCAGCGCGGCTCTGCTGCAGCGAATTCTCCGTAACTCCCTGGCATTTATCGTTGGCTTCTCGGTGGTGTTCATCATTTTGGGAGCTTCAGCGTCCGCAGTGGGGACATTCCTGCGACATCACCGGACCGAGTTCAACATCGTTGCGGGCATCGTCATTGTCGTCTTCGGACTGCACTTGACCGGCTTGATCAAGATACCGTTTCTTTATCGTGAGGCGAGGCTCAACACCGGCGCGCCACGGCGAGGTCTGGGGGGAGCCTTTTTGCTGGGATTCGCTTTTGCATTTGGCTGGACGCCGTGCATTGGGCCTATCCTGACGGCGATCTTGGCGCTGGCGGCGGAGCGCGAGACGCTGTTCCAGGGAATGTTTCTCCTGGCGGTGTATTCGGCGGGATTGGCCATTCCGTTCCTGCTCACCAGTCTCGGGCTGGGGCAGTTTCTCAAGGTCTATGCTGGTTTCCGAAAACACCTACAGGCCGTGGAAATCGCTTCCGGAGTGCTCTTGATCGCGCTGGGCGTGCTGATGGCGTTCAACAAGTTCACGATGATCTCCGGGTATTTTTCGTTCTTGAACAGGTTCACGCTGTGACACCGGTGGCGAGTGCGGGGTAGCAGTTTTGAATTATGAATTCTGAATTTTGAACAGGGAAGTGCCTGATGAATCCGACAGGAGTTTGTCAATTCGCAATTCAAAATTCATAATTCAGAATTTGTCAGACCCCCGCCGCCCCCAGGTTTGAGGATAACTCTTGCATCCTATCCTATTCCATATTGGCACGTTTCGCTTGCCGACCTACGGCACGCTGCTGGTGACGGCGATTCTGGCGGCGGTGTATACGGTGATGCGGTTGGGGCGTCGCGAGGGACTGGACGCGGGCAGGCTTCTGGATCTCAGCACGTGGGTGCTGATAGTGGCCCTGGTCGGCGCCAAAGTCCTGATGGTCATCAGTGATTGGAGCGATTACGGCAGCCTGAGCCGCATTTTCAGCATGGATACTCTGATGGCAGGGGGCGTCTTCTACGGCGGTTTCCTGGCGGCGGTGTTCTTTGCGGTCTGGTACATTCGCGCGCATGGGATGTCGTTTTGGAAAGTCGCCGACGTTTTTTCGCCGGCCATCGCTTTGGGGCAGAGCATCGGACGCTGGGGATGCTTCGCGGGCGGCTGCGATTATGGAAAGCCGACCCAATCCTGGCTCGGCGTTGTGTTCACCAATCCCTATGCCCACGAAATCGCGGGTGTGCCGCTCGGAGTGAGGTTGTATCCGACGCAACTCCTCGAATCCCTGGCCACCCTGACGATTTTTGGCATGCTGCTTTGGCGGTACCGCAAGAAGTCTGAGGACGGCGAGATTTTTGTGTTGTATCTTGGACTGTACGCCATCGCGCGCTTTTTTCTCGAGTTTCTACGGGGCGACGAAGACCGCGGATTTGTATTCAACCATCTTCTCTCGACCTCGCAGTTCATTGGTATTCTTGCTTTGTTGACGGCAGTGGGCCTGGCGATCTATCGTCGCCGCCATCCGAGCGAGGTCCCCGCCCGTGCCGGGAAAGCGTTGAATGCCCGCCGGAAGCCCAAGGCAGAAGCGGAGATCGCGGTGCCCGCCACGGCGTCCAACGCAAAACGCGCACGGCACTGAAAATGAAGGCGGGCAAGAATGATCGAGGAACGTAAGGAGGCAAGTTTGGAGAATAATGAAATACCCACTAACGCGGAGAGTCCTCCCCCGCCCAAGAAGGCAAGTGCTGCCAAATTGCTGGCGGGGGCAGCGCTGGCCGTGGCGTTCGTAGTCGGGATCTATTATGTGAACCTGCTGTGGATTGCTCCGGCGGTGATGAGCCAGACTCAGGCGAAGGGGTCGGCCCAGCATCCCCTCGCTCCGGATTTCACCCTCACGGATATTTCCGGGAAAAGATTTAATTTGAGCGATTATCGGGGCAAAGTGGTGATGCTGGACTTCTGGGCCACGTGGTGCGGGCCTTGCCGGATTGAAATCCCCGGCTTCATCGCCCTGCAGAACCGCTACGGCAACGAGGGCCTCGCCGTGATCGGCATTTCCATGGACGATGGCCCGCAGCCAGTGGTGGAATTCTACAAACAGTTTCGGATGAACTACCCGGTGGCGATGGGCAGCGAGAAGCTCGGCGAACTGTACGGCGGCATTATCGGCCTGCCCACCACGTTCCTGATTGGCCGCGACGGGCGCATTTACGCGAAACACGAGGGCGCTACGGATATCGCGGTCTTCGAGGACGAAATTAAGCAGTTGCTGGGCGAGAATTCCACGGCTGAGTCCACCAACTTCAAGCAGGTCGGTCAGATGGTCTCGAATGACAAAATCGAGCTGGGTAATCCCGCAGAGATCAATTCGGAGGTGCCCGGTGTAGATATCTCCAAGCTGACCGCCGCACAGAAGACCACATTCGAAAAGCACCTGGAGGGAATCCAGTGCACGTGCGGCTGCAACTACAACCTGCTGAAATGCCGCCAGGTGGATCGGGCGTGCGGAGTCAGCCGCAGAATGGCGCGTGACGAGTTGGCCAAGTTCTTGAAGACCCACGTCTAGAATCATTTCCCTTAACTTGAACGGGTCAGGTTGGGCTTCGGGAGATCACACCCAAGGAGTATAGAATTTGCGTATGCGATACGTATTGATCGGCGGATTCCTTCTCAGTATCTTAGGCGTTGCTGTGGGCGCGCAAGATTCCACGCCGGTTGTCGAGGCGCGCGTGGTTACGGCGACGGATGCGGTCCATCCCAATTCTGTCGCGCGCATTGCGGTGATCGCGCAAGTGGCCTCCGGATATCACATTAACGATCATCACCCCACACTTGAATACTTGATTCCCACGGAATTGAAATTGGAGCCCACCAAGCAGGCAACGGTTAAAGACGTGGTCTATCCGAAGGGGGAGATGAAGCGCTTCGCATTTTCCGATTCGCCGCTTTCCGTCTACCAGGGCACTGTGGTCATGGGCGCGGACCTCGAGATCGCCCGCGGGGTCCCGGCAGGAATGGTGACGCTTAAAGGGAAGCTCTCTTACCAGGCCTGCAATGATCACGCCTGCCTGCCGCCGGCAAACGTTCCGTTGACTGTCAACTTGAAAGTCGTTCGCGCCGGAGTGCCATTGAAGCACATGCATGCCGATGTCTTCGACCGAATCCAATCCGAGTGAACCTGGCCCGCCCGCGCCCCCGTCCGGCTCCGGACGCAGCGCGGTAGCTTGGGTCGTCGTTACGCTCGCTCTCCTGGCGGCTTTGGTCTGGGGGCTCACCCCGGCCCGGCTTTCGTTGAAGCCGGCGCCAATCCGCCTGGAGACGGCGGGTTGCCCGAAGATCGCCGGCGACTTTGTGCCCAGTGACTACACGGAAGTCCCGGGACTAAAATGGGATGGGCTTTCTTCTCAGCAGAAGAATTGCGTGCTGCTCAGGTTGAACATGGAGCCATGCTCCTGCGGCTGTAACGTGAGTATTGCGTCCTGCCTGCGCAACCACCCGGAGTGCAAGACCTGCAAGGACCTGGCTCAAAAGATCCTTGCCGATGAACGCGGCGAAGGCCCTGCCCCCGTCGACAATTGAAGACTGAATGGGAGATTGCCCGAGTGCTGGATGCGCCCGGGAATCGACGCGGCCGGTTCGACCCATGAAAATTGGTGTAGTTTCGGACACACACGGTTACTTCGAGCCGCGGCTCAATGACGTGCTGGCGGGCGTCGACGTCATCGTGCACGCCGGTGACGTGGGGACACTGGCCGTGCTGGACGAGCTCTCGCAAATTGCCCCGGTTCGCGCGGTGGCTGGAAACGTCGACCCGGCCCAGTTGGCTCTCCCGCCATCGTTGAAGCTGGAGGCGGAGAATATCCAGATCGAAGTCGCGCATCAGTTGCCGATCCCCCAGGGCGAGCTGGTCAAGTGGGCGGATGGCGACTTGCTTGAAAAGATGCACCCCGAGCGACGTGAGGCTTTCTTGAAGAGCTTCGATGACGCTACGCAAGTGATGGTCTTCGGGCACAGTCACCAACCTTGCCTCTTGACGCTGGGCCACCGACTCTTTCTCAATCCCGGCAGCGCGTGGTTGCCTGTGGGAGGACCGTAGCGATGTGGAAGGTGCTGAAGGTTCTGAAGACCGCGACGGAAGTGATCACCGTGGCGGGCGCCCTGCTCGCCGCCACGGTCGTTGCCATCGAGACCTATCAAAAACTCTGCGAGAAAACGAAGGCCCGAAATTCCTAGGCGCCAACGCAGCACAACCAACTCTGGACGGATTCTACTCGGAGGGAACCGCTGGGATCTTTCGCTCCGCTTAGGATGACAAACGAAAGGCTCACGGCAGGTCGCGGTCGTGCGCCTGAGCAGAGCATGCCCTCAGCGAAGCGAAGGGATGCCCAGGTTACGGAGTAGCCCCTGCCCGGCCTGCCAGCCTGGCGCGCAAGAACTCCGCCGCACGGTGAAGGCGCGCGACGACGCGTTCCCGGCCCAGTTCCACCATCACTTCGAACAGGCCCGGCGCGACGGCCTGGCCCGTCAGCGCCACGCGCGTGGCATTGATTAACAATCCCGCCTTCACGTTTTTTTCCTCAGCCAGCCCGCGCAGACATTGCTCGGTGGCCGCGAGCGTGAAGGGCTCAACGCGCGCCAGTCGCCCGCTGAGCGTCTCCAAAAGCTCCGGGAGCTGCGCGTCTTTCCAGAATTTCTTCTGCGCTTCCGGGTCGTACTCGAATTCGTCTGTGAAGAAGGCCCGAAAGGCGCCGGGAAAATCCTTCAGCGTCCGTGCGCGCGTCTGAAGCAGGCGCACCGTATGCTTGAGCCCCTCCGTAGACTGACGATTGAGGACCGCCGGTTGCCGATTTCCGACCCCCGACACCCAACTCCCGATTCCCGCTTTCTCCAGTTCTTCCTCGACGAGCGGCAGCAACCGCTCCACCGGCAAGCTGCGCAAGTACTCGCTATTCATCCAAGCGAGTTTTTCCACGTCGAACACGGCATTCGATTTGGACACGGTTTCCAACTCGAAGGCCTGAATCATCTCCTCGAGAGGAAGGATTTCTTTTCCGGCCGGCGGCGTCCAACCCAGCAGGGCCAGGAAATTCACCAGAGCTTCCGGCAGCGTGCCCTGGTCGCGATAGGCGCCGACCGACGTGGCGCCGTGACGCTTCGAGAGGCGCTGCTTGTCAGGCCCCAGAATAAGCGGCAAGTGGGCGAAGACCGGCTCGGGTGCGCCGAGGGCGCGATACATCAGGAGTTGCTTGGGGGTGTTGGAGATGTGATCCGCGCCGCGAATCACGTGGGTCACGCGCATGTCGAGGTCGTCCGCCACGACGCCCAGGTGGTACGTGGGATGTCCGTCGGAGCGCAGCAACACAAAATCCTCCAGATCACGATGCTCCACCTCGAGGAGGCCGAAGACGCGGTCCTCAAAACTGGTCTGGCCGGACTCGGGCACGCGAAATCGAATCGCGTGCGGGCGGCCCTCGGCACGCCGTCGGGCGCGTTCCGCTTCGGTCAGGTTCCGGCAGGCGCCGTCGTATTTCCACGGCCGCTTTTGCGCTTCCGCCTGCGCGCGCTTGGCCTGAAGTTCTTCGGGTGAGCAAAAACACGGGTAGGCGTGGCCGAGTCGCTCGAGCTCCGCAGCCATTTGACGATAGCGCTCCAGGCGTTGGGATTGATAAAACGGACCTTCGTCCCAGTTGAGCCCCAGCCACGTCATGCTGTCAAGGATCGCGGTGGTCAATTCCGGTTTCGAGCGGTCCACGTCCGTGTCCTCGATGCGGAGAATAAACACCCCGCGGTGATGCCGCGCGAATAACCAGTTGTAAAGCGCCGTCCGCGCCCCGCCCACGTGCAGGTACCCCGTCGGCGAAGGCGCAAATCGGACTCGGACTACTTCCATAGGTTTCCCCACTTCCGCATGACGCGCGCCATCATCGAGGCGCCGCCAGCACACACAAAATCATCATGCTAAATGATTTGAGAGGAGATGGAAAGATGAAAGCCCAGCTTGGTTGAGCGAATTGATACATGCCGTCATGATTTCGGGAATTGACCTTCCAGAAACTGGCGCGCAGTGAGGATGCTGATTCCGTGGTAAGGGTGCATCGAGAGCAGGTGTTGGTCGCCGGTCACGATGTACGCGGCCCGCACTTCGAGCGCACACTCCAGGACGCGATTGTCGTCCGGGTCGGGGCAGTCATTCACGCGGGTTCGGGGCGTTACGCATCGGGCTAGCGACCACAGATAGTTCGTTGCCTTGGTCGTCGGTTCTTTGCTCCAAAGAAATTTTTCATGCAATACTCGGGCCACTTCCTTTTGGATGGGCGGGGAACAGTAAACATCGATGAAACTCTGCTCGGCGAGCTCAACGACCAGTCGCGGGTTGCCGCCGAACAGGAGTGCTGAAACGTAGATATTGCTGTCCAGCACGACGCGGGTCATTTCCTGGGCCGTTTCCGGTGGCGTAACCTCTGCTCCTGCCGGTGTTCGTGGATTACTCGCACTACATCTTCAGGCGTGTTGACGCCCACGCGGGCAGCCTTAGCTCGCCCATAGGCACGCATTTCATCCCACCAGGTCTGCCGTTCGTAGGTGCGAAGCGCCTCACGTACCAGTTCGCTCATGGTGCGATTTTCCCTCCTGGCAATCGCTTCGGCCCTGGAGAGCATTTCCGGTGGAAGGGTAATAGATAGCGTTTTTGTGGTTCGCATGCCGATATTATAGCGCAAGATTGCGCATGATATCGCACGACTCCGCCTACTTCGCAAACCGCGTCGGCCGATAAGCCTCGAGGGGATGGGACGTGGTGCGGGTGAGCAGCAATTCGGAGATCACCTGTGCGGTTACGGGCGCGAGCAATATCCCATTGCGAAAATGCCCGGTCGCCAAAAGCAGGTTCTCGATGGGGCTTTGGCCGAGGATGGGAAGATGGTCGGCAGTGTCGGGCCGTAGCCCGGCCCAGGCGCGTCGGAAGCGCAGGTCCTTCACCAATGGCGCGAGGCGCGTGGCGCCTGCGAGAAGCGACCTTAGTCCTTCGCCTGTCACCACCTTTTCGAAGCCGACGTATTCCGCCGTCGTGCCGACCACGACGCGCCGCTCGGGGCGAGGCACCAGGTAGTTGATTCCGGCCCGGACAACGAAAGGCAACTCGGCAGGCGCATCGAACTCGAGCATCTGGCCACGGCAGGGTTGCAGCGGCAGGTCCAGGCCTAGGGGCGTGGCAAGTTCGCCCGACCAGCAGCCTGCGCTCAGGATATAGCTTTCTGCAGAAAACCTCGTCGTCCTTCCATGCTCGCTGGAAGCGGCTTCCACGCTTTCCACGCGACTCCTGCGCACGTTGATTCTAGTGACGTTCCACCGACCTTCGACGCGCACGTTCAATCGCAAGCAGGATTCCACCAGCGCGCGCATGAGTCGCTGGTTATCCACCCAGTGATCGCCGGGGACGAACACTCCAACGCGCAGGTCGGCGGCGAGTCCGGGAAACCGCTGGGTGACTTCGGGTAGCTCCCATAGCTCGATGTGGAAACCCTGGCGCGTTTGCGTCAGGTGAAGTTCGCGCAGTTCTGTTTCCTGGTGTTCGTCGAGGGCGACAAGCAGCGAGCCGTCTCGCCGGTAACCAACCGACTGCTTGCTCATCTCTTCGATTTCGGCGACAAAGCGCGGGTAGAGGTCGCGGCTGGCGAAACAGAGGTCGGAGAATTCCTTCGGCTCGACCATCTCGCCTTGCGGCGCGAGCATGCCGGCGGCCGCCGCGCTCGCTTCGCAGCCCGGCTCGCCGCGGTCGAGCACCGTGACTTTCAGACGCGCCTGCGCCAGCCGGAGCGCGATCGAGGCGCCGATGATTCCTCCGCCGATGATGACGACATCCGCGGTCTTTCGAGGACTCGTGCTCTGAGCCGCGCGCTTCACGGGCGGGGCGCTCGTGCTGCGTTTCATTCGCGTGCTTCGAGGACCTTTCTTCCGAGCCATGCGCTCCAGTCTATCACGCCGCGAGACACTTCCGACCGCCCTCAAATTCACCTGTCCGCTTTCACAGAGGATTAATTCCAGATGACCGGCGGGTTCTGCGGCTTCTTGGTCGACTGAATCTGGGCTACCAGGCTTTCTGCTTTCTGTCGCCCGCGTACTGCCTTCTGCCGACTGTCTACTGTTTCCCCGCGGTCCACAGCCCACGCAGGGTCTGGAGATTGACGGCCTCGAACCCCGGCACAATGAGGTCGGCGTGCGTCTCGCGGCGGAGTTCGTCCATGGGGAAAGTCGTACCGAGGGCCACGCACTTCATGCCGGCGCGCTTGGCGGCTTCGACGCCCACGAAAGAGTCTTCAAAGGCCGCGCAACTTGCCGGGTCGGCGCCCAGTTTGCGCGCGGCAGTAAGGTAAATCTCAGGATCAGGCTTGGAGTGCGTGACTTCGTCGCCGCTGACCATCGTGCGAAAGTAAGAACGGAAGCCCACCGCGTTGACGACGAACTCGACGTTCTTGCACATCGCTGCGGAGGCAACCGCCATGGGGATCCCCGCGGCGTGGCAGGTCGCGACCAGTTCGGTCAGGCCGGGCAGGGGCTTCGCGTGCGGGGCAAAAATCTTGCGGAATTTCGCTTCAAGTTCCTCGTTCAGGCGCTTCTTTTCTTCCGGGCCGAGTTGCGGGCCGAAGAAATATTGGAAGGCAAAGTCGTTTCGCAGACCGATGACTTGCTGGGGCAGTTCGGCTTCGTCGTAGCGAATCCCGCGCTCGTTCAACAGGTCTTTCCATTTCTGTAGATGATACGGATTGCTGTTCACGAGCACGCCGTCCATGTCGAAGATTATCGCGTGGGGTCTTGAATCCTTCGGTGTCATTTCTCTCCAATCTGGTGAAGTCCGACCGCTTAGGAAAAAGTGACGAGTGATCAGTGACAAGTGACGAGCCGGGAAAAAGCCTTCAGCCGTCAGCTATCAGCAGTCAGCAAGAAGCATGCGAGGTGTTGGTTGAAGGCCGAATACTTTTTGCTGATAGCCGATAGCTGATGGCTGACAGCTCATTTCTCGCTCGTCACGCATCACTTGTCACTTCGGCAAAGCCCGCAGGCTCTTCAAGAGCTTCTCTGGCGGCAGGGTATTGAGCACGTCTTTCTTTTCCAGCCAGCCGCGCCGCGCGGTCATCACGCCGTAGCGCATGAGCTTGAGATGCTCGGGATGGTGCGCGTCGGTCGAGATGATGACCTTCATGCCGCGCTCGCGCGCCAGCTTCACGTGGCGGTCGCACAAGTCGAGCCGCTCGGGGTTGCCGTTCAGTTCCAGGATGACGCCCTGCTTCTGGGCTTCAGCGAAAACCTTTTCGAGATCGAAGCTGAACGGATCGCGCTTCAGAATCTGGCGCCCGGTCGGGTGACCCAGGATGCGGACGTAGGGATTGCGCAGCGCCTTGAGCAGGCGCTCGGTCATCTCCTCGGCGGGCATGGTCATTCGCGAGTGGACGCTGACCAGCACGATGTCCATCTGCCTGAGCAGTTCGTCGGAATAATCGAGCCGCCCGTCACCGAGAATATCCACCTCCGCGCCCGCCCAGATCTCGATGCCTTGGACCTTCTTGCGCGCTGCGTGGATGCGCTTGATATGCTCGACCGCGCGTTTTTCGTCGAGGCCGTTGGCAATCGTCACGGCCTTGGAATGGTCGGTGATGAGGATGTACTCGTACCCGAGTTGTTTCGCGGCCTCGGCCATCTCCTCGACGCTCGACTGGCCGTCGGAAGCGGTGGTATGCATCTGGAGATCGCCCTTGATGTCGGCGAGCTCGACGAGCTTCGGCAGCTTGCCCTCTTCCGCCGCTTCGATTTCGCCCAGGTTCTCGCGCAGCTCAGGAGGAATCCACGGCAGCCCGAGCTTCTCGTAGACTTCTTCTTCCGTGCGGCTGGCGATGACCTTCTCGCCGTGGTAGAGGCCGTATTCACTCAGCTTCCAGCCTTTCTTCTTGGCGCGCTCGCGCAGGGCGACGTTGTGCTCTTTCGAGCCCGTGAAGTATTGCAGCGCGGCGCCGTATGCCGAGTGCTCGAGCAGGCGCACATCCACCTGCAGGTCGTTCTGGAGTTTCACGCTGACCTTGTCTTCGCCCTTCGCCAGGATTTGGCCGATGCCGGGATAGCTCGCGAAGTGGTCGGCGATGCCGGCGTGATCGCGCCCCGTGACCAGCAGGTCGAGGTCGCCCACCGTCTCGCGCCCGCGCCGCAACGAGCCCGCGGGAGTGATTTCTTCCACGCCCTTGAACTTGCGAAGGTATTCCGTCAACTCCTCCGCCGTCTCAGCGGCGGTGTCCAGTCGGAAGCGTCCGGAGGCGCGGCGGTAAACTTCGATGGCCTTCAGAATGTTCTCCTCGGACTTCACGCTCATGCCGGGGAGGTCTCGCAGCTTGCCCGCCTTCGCCGCGGCTTCGAGGTCGTCTACGGTTCTGATGTCCAGCTCCTTGTAAAAGAGCCGAACCTTCTGCGGGCCGACGGTCTGCAATTGCAGCAGGTCGAGAAGGCTCGCGGGGATTTTCGCAAGCTGCTCCTCGAGATACGTGAGCTTTCCGGTCTCGAGCAGTTCGCCGATCTTCTTGGCGAGGTCTTCGCCGACGCCGGGGACTTCCGTGAGCTTGCGCTTCGGGTCGCGAGCGATGTCCTCGAGGCGCTCGGGGAAACTTTCGATGGACCGCTTGGCGCGATCATACGCCGCGGCCTTGAAGGCCCACTTGGAGTCTTCTTGGAGAATCCTGACCAGGTTCGAAATCTTCTCAAAGACAGCGGCGATGTCGCGGTTCTCCATCGTAACCTCCCGGAGCGGCGGCGGGCGAAAGTGCGCTTGATTCGCGCTGCTCCGTATGTGCCAGCGGCGCCCCTGTTTAGCGCTTCGTCATGGTCCAAGTATAAGAGAATGAATAAAATAGACAAAATGCCCGTGTGTTCCTTTTTGCCACACAGGGTGTTAGAATGTTTTCCGGCGCGAAAACCATGACCTTTTCCCGACTCAGCCTCCAAACCAAGATTATCACTATTATAGCCGTGGCGGTGATGGGTGCGGTGGGGGTCTCGACGGTTATCGCCATGTTGTTGACCCGGGAGCTGGTGGAGGAGGAAATCTACCGCAAGTCGCTGGCCCAGGCGCGGGTGACCGCGCACCAACTCCTCAATGAGGAAGCCTTAACCAATTCCGCCCTACTCCTGAAGGTCTTGCGCCAGATGCAGCATGACCTGCCGGGGGTCAAACAGGCGGACGTATACCTGCATGAGCCGGTCCACCACATGGAAGCGACCACGACTCCCGAAGGGGTACACCTCGAGCTCGACAACATTCCGCACATCGAGAAGTACTTCGAATTCGAGCGCCCCGAAGACGACGCCATCACCATTGAGACCCCCGACGGGAAATACTGGGTGATGGGCGTAACGCTGTACAGCAAGGGCCAGCCGGTGGGCTGCCTGAATCTGAAGGTCTCCAAATCGCAATCCAGCATTGTGACGCGCAACCTGGTGATTCGGAACCTGCTTCTCTTGCTGGCCAGCCTGGCGGTGGTGATTCTGGCGCTGCACATTTTCTTCCTGCGCGCGGTGCGCAAGCCGGTGAAGGAGATGATCCGGGTGATGGAGGCGGCGGAGGGAGGTCAGCTCGACGTCCGGGCGCGCTTGCAGAGCATGGATGAGATCGGCATGCTGGCGGCTCACCTGAACCGCATGTTGCGGCGCATCGAGAATTTCAGTTCCGAGCTCGGCCGCCAGGTCGAGGCGGCTACCGTGGAACTGGCGCAGCGCAACGAGGAATTGCGGCGCATCAACGAGGAGCTTTTCGAGACCCAGAAAAGCCTGGCGCGTTCCGAGCGGCTGGCGGTGGCCGGCCAACTGGCCGCCAGCCTGGCGCACGAAATCGGCACGCCGCTCAATTCCATTTCCGGGCACGTGCAGATGCTGGCGAGGCGCAAGGGCCTGGACGAAGCGACGGCGCGCCGCTTGCAGATCATCGAAAAGCAAATCGAAAACATCGTGCGCACGGTGCAGCAGTTGCTCTCCTGGAGCCGCAAGTTCGATTTGCGCCTCGAGCCCATCGAAATGCGCCGCGTGCTGGAAGAGGCTGTGCTGCTTTCCTCCCCGGCCTTGCAGCTTCGCAAAATCCGCCCGCGATTGAACCTGGCGAAGGACTGCCCCAAGATTTACGGCGATGCCGGGTACCTTCAGCAGGTCTTCCTGAACCTCATTAACAACAGCATGGACGCCATGCCGCGCGGCGGGGAGCTTTCGCTGGCGCTGCGCGCTCCCGCCGACGGCGACGCGCGGGAGGTGACGGTTGAGGTGGCCGACAATGGTGTGGGCATGTCACAAGAAACCCTGGCCCACATCTTCGACCCCATGTTTACCACCAAGCAAATCGGCACGGGCGCGGGGTTGGGACTTGCCATCTGCGACCAGATCGTGCGCCAGCACGCAGGTACCATCCAGGTGGAAAGCGAGCCGGAGCGCGGAACGCGTTTCACCATCAAGCTGCCGCTCGACTGCCGGGAGAAGATGGAAACCGCCGTCCCCGCACCTCTCGGCGCGTCCAATTTGACCAACTCTTAGATGATGAATGGCGAATTACGAATTATTCTGAATGATGAATGCTGAATGTTGAATTATGAGTTTTGAAATTCTTGAATCTGAAATCCGAAAGCTGAAGTTTAAAGGGTAAAGTGTAAGGTGTAAAGGGTAAAGGATGAAGGATGAAAGCTGAGTGCTGACAGCTGACGGCTGAAAACTGACTGTTGAATGCTGAGAGCTGACTACTGGAAGCTGGCTGCAGAAATCCGGAGGACAACGGAAATTGGAACCCGAGAGTAACGGCGGGAAAGCGAATTTGCTGGTCGTGGACGACGACGCGGAGACCCGCAACCTACTGAGCGAGTTCCTGGGCGAGGCCGGCTATCGCGTGGTGACTTCCGGCAGCGGTGAGGAGGCCCTCGAAATCGGCCAGCAGGAGCTTTTCGACGTCATCATCAGCGACATGCGCCTGGGCCCCAGCCTGAATGGCCTGGACGTGCTGCGCGCCTACAAATCGATTCAGCCCGAGTCCGAAGTGATCCTCATCACCGCGTTCGGCTCGATGGAAACCGCCATCGAAGCGGTGAAGGCCGGCGCCTTCGACTATCTCTCCAAGCCCTTCAAGATCGACGAAGTGCTGCTGCAGGTCGAACGCGCGCTCGAGAACCGGAAACTCGTGCGTGAGAACATGAACCTGAAGCGGCAATTGGGGAGCCAGGGGCAGCTTTCCAGCCTGGTGGGGCGCAGCCCCAAAATGCTCGAAATCTACAAGAAAATCGCCATGGTGGCGGACTCGCCCTCCACCGTGATGATCTACGGCGAGAGCGGCACGGGCAAGGAGTTGGTGGCGCGCGCCATCCACGGCAACGGCCCGCGCGCGGAGAAGCGTTTCTATCCCGTGAACTGCGGCGCGCTCACGGAAACCCTGCTCGAGACCGAGCTTTTCGGGCACGTGCGCGGTTCCTTCACGGGCGCCGTCGAGAACAAACGCGGCATTTTCGAAGACGCCAGCGGGGGCACGGTGTTTCTCGACGAAGTCAGCGAGATGAGCCCGGCGCTCCAGGTCAAGGTCCTGCGCGTCCTCGAAGAGCAGGAAATCCGCCGCATCGGGAGCAATCAGCCCGTCAAGGTGGACGTGCGCATCATCGCCGCCAGCAACCGCAACCTCGCCGAGCTGGTCGAGGCCAACAAGTTCCGCCAGGACCTCTACTACCGCCTGCGCGTTATCGAAATTGAATTGCCGCCGCTGCGCGAGCGCCTGGAGGATATTCCCCTCCTGGTCGAACATTTCCTCAAGAAGCTCGGGCGCGAGCGCAACCGCCACATCGGGATTTCCACCGTGGCGCTTTCCACCTTGATGGTCTATACCTGGCCCGGCAACGTTCGCGAGCTGGAAAACGCGCTCGAATCCGCCGGGGCCCTGAACCGTACCGGCCTGATTCACCCTGAAGAATTGCCCGCCAAAGTCCGCGAAGAATCTCAGCACCCCAGTCGCCTGGAGGACCTCTTCGAGACCCTGCCTACGCTCGAAGAGTTGGAAAAGCGATACATGCAGCACGTCCTGAAAGTCACCCACGGCAATAAAGCCGCCGCCGCTGCCATCCTTGAAATCAATCGCCGCACGCTGTACCGCAAACTCGAAGGCGGCAAACCGCCCGACGGCCAACGGTAGCGACGAACACCCACTCCACGCAAGGTAGCATGCTGAGGAGCTGCTAGCATTCTTTAGTAATTCGGCATATAGTACGGCTGGAATTAACATGACATGGCCTACGGGGATCCAACAATTCTCGTAAAGCGGCTGTATAACGATCTGGCACCATTACTTCGGGACGTAAAGGCGCACGCCGATGCTGCGCGACAATCCCTCGGTTTCCTACCCGAACAGGTGTACCAGGAGGCTGCACTCCAACAGAAAATACTCATTGCCGTCGCTTACCGGCCCTCGGGAGAGGAGTACGCAGGTCATCTGCTTTTTGGAGGGAGATTCCCTCACCTAAGGATTTTTCAGATCTACGTGCCTCCGGCTCAGCGTGGTCGGGGAATCGCCACGCTTCTAATAGACACGCTCGTCAAAGATGCAGAAATCGTCGGTTACCTTAGCATATCAGCGCGCGTGGCCCAGGACTTGACCGAAGCCAATCAATTTTGGCAGAGGAATGGGTTTTCGCTTGCGAGAAGCAGGCCCGGCGGTGCATCTACGGGAAGAACGATAAATGTCCGGGTTCGTGAACTTAGGACGCCAAATCTTTTCACGGTCTTAGGGCCCCACGCCACGGTCAATCTCGGTTTAAAGGCCCGGCTGTCGGAAAGGCGGCCGACCTATGCCCTTGATCTGAATGTAATGTTCGATCTGGTTAGGCAGAGGACTAATGCCGATTCGGTTACTCGCATCTTCAATGCCGCTTTGAATCAGGTTTTTGCTCTTCGGGTAACAGACGAGTTTATCAAGGAGCTGCGGCGGACATCCCTTGGGAACCCCGATCCCGTTTTGGAATTCGCCCTCTCTCTCCCGCAGTTTCCTGTGGTTCCCGTACAAGCGATCGAGCCGCTGACACGAGAACTCGTCAGCTTGGTGTTCCCGGCCCGTGGCAGAATAGGCCAGCTCACAGTACAAGATCAATCTGACCTGAGGCACTTAGCCTGTGCGATTCACCACAAGGCTTCGGGATTCATAACCAGCGAAAAGGCGATTCTAGCTTGTAGAGAGACGCTCCGCGAGAAATATAGCCTCGACATCGTTGGTACCGCTGAGCTTGGCGAATCCATCACTCCAGCGCAATGGTCGATGGATCGGGAAATTAGGCTCGCCCACGGAAGCGAAATCTTCGTTTGCCAGTTAGATGAATCCCAACGAGCAATGACAGAGCGATTCCTCAGAGGGTTATCAATTCCTCCCGAAGTCGTGACAGCCGCGCTTGCTGCTGGCGCCACGGGGTCATTGCGGAGGCGGTTGCTCGTGAACTGTGGCTCGGCGGTTGTGGGGTTTGCCTCGTGGGACGCAGTGAACCCTCTCCGAGAAGAGGTAGAATTGTTCCTATTCGTTGACGAAGATCACTTGGGTGCGGAGCCGATCCTCGATTGCCTAATAGATCGCGCCGTCACAGACTCCAGTGGGGTCTGCCCTATCGTTATTAGCTTGAGACTTTATCCGGGCCAAGAACTTTGTCGAACGGCCGCAGTGGCTCACGGGTTCCGTTCCGTGCAAGAACCGACCGGTGGCAACAGCGCCGTATTCAGAAAGATCTGCGTGGGGCGCGTGGTGACTTCCGCGGACTGGTCCTCTCTGCGAACGCAGCTCCAGAGGACCGCAAGCGTAAACCTCCCCGAGAGTGCTCCCCTGTACGAGGGGGAGGAGACGTGTATGGACGTCGTTACCCCCCAGGGGAATTCGGTCCGCCTCCCCCTAGCCGAGGTTGAATCACTTTTGGGCCCGGTTTTATTTCTTCTGCCGAACCGGAACGGTGCTATTGTTCCGATCCGACGAAGGTTCGTAGAGGAATTGTTCGGTGCGACAATCCAGGGTTCGCTCCTTCCTCGTGAGGAAGCTGCATTGTTTAGCGAGCGCGTGTATTATAGCCATCCGAGAACGCTGGCGGTCCTGAAGGCCGGCATGCCAATAGTATTCTACGAATCTAAAGGGGACAGGGGTCGCGGCGCGGTGTTTGCGTGTGCGAGAATAGTCCGGGTTGAGCTACGAGATTCTGGGGAGGTAACAAAGGATCTTGAACGACGGGGAGTTCTTAGCGCGAGGACCATGCGGAAGATGCGTTACTCTGGTCAAGTTGCGATTACATTTTTTGACAACATCATGCGACTCAGAGTTCCCGTGGCATTGCGTACCCAACGCAACATGCATTGTGTGGATGGAGCTAATCTCATGACGGCACGCTTGCTTCGGGCTGATCAATTGCAGGCACTCCTCACGGCAGGCCAACTGAATGGCTAGTCGAAGCGACATTCTAATCTCCGTCCTACCCAGGTATATTGATGAATTTCGGAGTGGTCGCAAGACGGTTGAATTGAGACGACGTCCTGTTAGAGTAGACCCTCACAGCCGGGTCTGGATATACAGCAAGAAGCCCCGAGGAATGGTTGAATTGCTTTGCCTTGTTGATTCGGTACACGTCCACTCTCCCAGAAAAATCTGGGATAGATTTGGTGAACAAACCGGGCTGGAGCGCCGTGACTTCGATCTTTACTTTCGAGGTGTCAAAAAAGGTTGTGCCATCGTATTCAGCGAGATTGTTTCCCTCGATCCCGTCTTGCCGCTTGACAGTATCCGCGTCCGAGTCGGCTCCTTCTTGCCACCCCAATTCTTCCGCATCCTGCAAGCCGGCAGTCCCGAGTTGAGGCTCTTCCGATCAGCAGTGAATCTTGGTTTGACTGATATTTCGAAGAACCGATCTGACTCGTCGTTGCCTCCCCTGAGAAGGGAGCAGGCCGGTGCTTGGTAGTCTTTTTGATCCATAGGCGTGGGGGCGCCGCACTGGCCATAACGGCGCGCGAGATGACCCGGGCTGAGCGAAGGTATTTTCATGAGCAAAAACAAGCCCATCGAACCGATTCCTGAGGAATTCGCGACTTGCGACCACGCCGCGGAATTCTGGGATACGCACGACACGACTCACTACCCTGGCGCCTTCCGCACAGTCAAGGTGGTCAGCGAGTTACGCCACCGGCACTATGAAATCCCCATCGCGCCAGATCTCGCGGAAGCACTCCGCGCGCGGGCGCGCAGACGTGGCGTTTCGGTCAGCCACTTGACCGATCAACTCCTTCGGCGAAACCTCCACACCACACGCTAGCAAGCCGGAATCCACCGGAGGCGCCGGCTGGCGCAGAGCGCAGCTCTGCGTCAGCCAGCGGAATCCCCCCACCCAGAATGTGGTAGCCCGAACAGGTGAACCGACCTGTTCAGGTTTCCAGTTCTTGGGTAGTCGGGTTCTATGCGGTTACTCGCTGCCCCTACTTCGACCGCTTCCACCTGCTAGCGACTCAGTGGTTACAACCCTCTGGCAATGGTCGGTTGGTTTGTTGCAGGATGTGTTAGCATTTCAGTCGTGATGCGGCTTAGGGATAAAGGGTGCAAAGAAGAATGGAGGGGAGAAGATGCGCGCTACAGGAACTGGAACAGCCGTACTCCTGATTGCATGCGTCTTCCTCGGCTGGGGCGGCTCAGAGAAGAAAGCTGACGGCACGGGTAGCAGTGCTATCAACGGCGGCGATCCTGCGAATCCGACACTTTCCGAAGTTCGGCAACAATGCAACGAGATAGCAGCGTTCTTTCCGGTTGATCTCGCTCTCGCCCGCCGCTGGGTCCCGCAAACGTACAACCTGGAGGTGGATGCACAAGGAAAAGCAGGCGGCGCGCTCATTTTCATGAATTGCCCGAAGTACTTCTGGGTTACTACGCCGAACTCTCCTCCACTCCAGGAAGGTAAGAACACGGCGCCTGGGTCTGTCGTTCACTTGTGGTTTATGCTCCAGGGTCCTGCTCAGGTTCTCCCGGTCCCAGGCGCGCAAGTGACCGCGCCGACCCGATATGCCTATGCCGTAGCGGACCTGGTCACCAGTCCAATCGTGGCCGGCGTGTACCGGCGTGCCGGCAAGAACGCCGTTCTTATCAGGGGCACCAATTTGGTCGAACACGGAAAAAGACAGACAGCCAAAATCATATTCACAAATGGGCGCAAGATTACCCTTGAGGCCCACACAGCGACGAAGTTACCGGCGCCTCTCCGATATGGCGGAAACATCTGGCACTGGCACGTATCCGACCCGGCGGAGACTGATGATGGCCTCGGCCTTCCCATCGATCGCGCCGTAGACAACCCCAGCAGCGTCACCACAAGCCGGGTGATGTTTCTGGCCACAGTACCTGGATCTCCCAATACTACCCAAGTGACTATCCACGCTGAACGAGGCACGCCTTTCGCGGATTACTTCGGAGCCAGCAGGGTGGTGGCATCGCGGGCCACGTTTCTGCGGCCGAACAACATCGTGACCAACTCGAGTCGTGCGGAACTGGCTTGGACAACCTATCCTCCGTATACCTTGCATTGTCCGCCTCTTCTTCCGTAGTAGTCACGGCTTCACAGCCGGTGAGGGCGCCAAACCGCCCGAGGGGGCAAAGTAGCACGGCCATCTTGGCCGTGTTCACGGGCGGGATGCCCGTGCTACCGGCGCCACCGGAAAAACGCCCTTGACATACGAAAATCTTACTAGTAAAGTTTTCGTACATGGACGCCGAACCACCTAAACCTACGAACGCCGAGCTGGAGATCCTGACAGTGCTGTGGAGCATCGGCCCCGCCACCGTGCGCGAGGTTTACAGCGTGATCAGCCGGCGGCGTCCGGCGCAATACAGCACCGTGCTGAAATTCATGCAGATCATGGCGGAAAAGGGCTTGGTGCGCCGCGACGAAAAGCAGCGTGCGCACGTTTACGAAGCGGCGCGCTCGCGCGAGTGGACGCAGCGCCAGCTCGCCGGGGACCTGATGGAGCGCGCGTTCAGCGGGTCCGCCAAGGCGCTGCTGGTGGGTGCGCTCTCGGCGCGAAAGACGTCTAAAGCGGAACTCGCGGAGCTGCGCAAGCTGCTGGATGAGTACCGGAAGGGGCAGAAATGAGATTTCTCGAAGCTTGGGTAGCAACTCCCCTGGCTCAGGCAGTGGGTTGGACGCTGCTCCATTCCCTGTGGGAAGGGGCGATCATCTCGGCGGCGCTGGCGGCCTTGCTCGTGGCCGTGCGCTCGGCGCGTGCCCGCTATGCCGTGGCCTGCGTGGCGTTGCTTCTCTTGCTTGGGGGAATTGGCCTCACTTTTGTTCGCGTGATGCCGGAAGGGGTGCAGGGCCTGCACAGCGCAGGAACGCCCGCACTTCCGGCATGGACCGTTGGACCGGATAGGGATGCCAATGGCCCTTCGGGTCTTGGCCTTGCCGCGGTCGTGCCGTGGCTTACGCCGTTTTGGATTTTAGGCGTGTGGATTTTCGCTCTCGGGCAGCTGGCCGGTTGGATATCGCTCTCCCGGTTGCGGCGGCGCGGTGTGTGTTGTGCGCCTGAGCACTGGCAGAAGGAACTTGTCCGCTTGAGTGCACGGTTGCGCGTGTCGCGGCCCGTCCTGCTGCTGGAGTCCTGCCTGGCGGAAGTGCCGATGGTCGTTGGCCATATCCGGCCGGCAATCCTCATGCCGATTGGACTGCTCGCCGGCTTGCCGGCGGGACAGATTGAAGCCATCCTGCTGCACGAGTTGGCGCACGTCCGCCGTTACGATTACCTGGTGAATGTCTTGCAACGCTCGGTGGAGAGCCTTTTGTTTTATCACCCCGCGGCTTGGTGGATCTCCCGGGTGATTCGCGCTGAGCGCGAAAACTGTTGTGATGATGTGGTTGTCGCAGCGAGCGGCAATGTGCAGCAATACGCTGAGGCTCTGGCCACCCTGGAACAGAATCGTTGGTCAGGCAGGGAACCGGCGGTGGCGGCTAAAGGAGGGAATCTCGTGAAACGCATCCGTCGTCTGCTTTATCCGAAGGGCTCGAATGGCGCCTGGACGCCGTTATTCGCGGCAGCAATCCTTGTGGCAACCGGTGTGGTGGCTTTCGCCGCGTGGCCAGCGAAACCGCTCCAGCAGAGCTCAGCAGCCAAGCAGCGGCAGGCGGACCGCGCCGAGGCCTCGCCTTATGAACGGTGGCTGAATCAGGAAGTGGTCTACATCATCACCGATGAGGAACGCGCCGCCTTCCAGAAACTCACCACCGATGAAGAACGGAACAAATTCATCGAGCAGTTCTGGGAGCGCCGCAATCCGAATCCCGGCAGCCCGGAAAACACCTTTAAGGAGGAACATTACCGCCGGATCGCTTTTGCCAACGAGCACTTTGCCACGGGTCGGCCAGGCTGGAAGACCGATCGCGGCCACGTGTATATTGTTTACGGCCCGCCGGATGAAATCGATTCCCACCCCGGGAAGAAGCCGTACCCCTTCGAGGAGTGGAGGTACCGGCACATCGAGGGCCAGGGCGACAAGGTGATCTTCGCATTCACGGACCGGAAGATGACGGGCGACTACCAGCTCGCTCCCGGACACCCGGTGAAGAAGAACTCAACGTATCCTTGAACGGGCTCACTGAACGCGCGGCACGATTCCTCCACACCTGCTAGAGCGGCGCTCGATGAGCGCCGACCGGTATCGCGCTTTTGTGCCGAATTGCACGTGGAGGAGCGCGGGCGTCTCGCCCGCAAGCGGTCAAGATGGCGGCGCTCCAATCCGACGGTCAGACCGCCCCCACAGCAAACCCAACGTGCAAGTCCCACTTGCATTATGATTTGCGAGCCGCTACAATAGGTTTCGTCGGGGCAGTGTCGATACAAGCTATGAGCTGAAACGAAGCGTGAGGCTTCGCAGCGACCCGTTCCTCCGCACGAGAAGACGCGAACGGTCGATGACCGCACTCGCGAAACACGAATTCTCGGCGGCGGGAACATCACAAATTCAATAAAGGAGGCAGTCTGATGACAAAGAAGCTAGCGATGTTAGGGCTTAGCCTGCTCGTCGTCGGGTGTATGGCTTTGGCGGCGGCGGACAAGACGTACTCCGGGACCGTCAGCGATGAGCACTGCGGCGCCAAACATGCCACTCCCAGCAAGGCAGCCGAAGAATGCGTGGAGAAGTGTGTTTCCGGCGGCGCCAAGTACGTGCTGGTTTCCAAAGGAAAGGTCTACAACCTCGATGCCCAGGATAAGTTCAAGGGCATGGGCGGAAAGCGCGTCTCCGTGAAGGGAACGCTCAGCGGCGATACGATCACGGTCACGGAAGTTTCCCAGGGCTCCAGCATGATGCACATGTTGCATAAGAAGTCTAAGGAAAAGGCAACAACCTAAACAACCCCAGGGCAGCAGGGGCGTGCTACGAGGGGCCGTCCGCAATGTTGGGCGGCCTTTCTATTTTTGGCAGGGGTCCGCCGAGAGGAGTAAGGGAGGCTCCGCCGCCCATCCGCACTGCCCTTGCCGCGGAAGTTGGGAAGTAACCTTGACGCGAGATTGTCATCCAAAAGGATTGAAAGCGATTAAGGACGAAGGTATGGGGAGGTGCCGCTCACGATACTCGCCTCGCCAATTCGCAATCTCGAAGTTGCCCTCAGGAGGACCGGCATGAACAGGACGTTTACTTTACTGCTCGCATTGTTGCTGGGAGTTGGCATGAGCTTTGGGGCCACGAAATCCGCCTCCAAGACTTTTGTCGGCGAAATCAGCGACTCGATGTGCGGGCTGAAGCACATGATGCCCGGCGGCGCCAAGGCCTGCACGGATGAATGTGTGAAGGCCGGGGCAAAATATGTGCTGGCGGACCAGGCCGCGAAGAAAGTGTATGGACTGAGCGACCAGGAGAAACCCAAACAGTTCTCGGGGGGGAAGGTGAAAGTGACGGGCACACTGAGCGGCGATACGATCCAGGTGACCTCGATCACTGCCGCCCAATAAACGCCCGGGGGTTCGCGAGTCGTCGCCTGTCGCAAGCAGGATTCCTGCGGCGCCCGCGCGTCGAAGGCGGCAGAAAGCGGAAAGCTCCTGTATAATGAATGGGGTAAATCAAGTCTGGAGGATTTCTCAGGAACCTATGGGAACGACAAGCAATCAACCACCCGCATCGGAATGGAAAGTCCGGCGTGTGGGCACCGTAACGTTTGCAATATCCAAACCTAAGCGTAACCGCCGAAAGCTTCGTCAGACACGGCTGAAAAACCGCAGGCGAGCGCGCTAACAGCATTCGGGACATTCATAGGGAAGGTGTGACGGACCGTGGCGAGCCGCACGAGCAGAGGTAGCCAGGCCTCCGTCGCACTGAGACGAGCGAACAGTTCACCTTCCAGGGCATCTGCAAGTCTGCCTCTAGGCACCTCCTGAGATGAGGCGTGGGCGGCGGTACCGAGCCCCGCCGGAGCCCGGCGCGGACGGGTGCATGATAGAAGTTCTTCGCCACTACGGTTATTCCTTTGTCTTCCTGGCGGTCTTTGCGGAGAATCTCGGACTCCCCCTTCCTAGCTTTCCCATCGTTCTCGTCGCCGCGGCGCTGGCTGGCACGCTGAACCTGCGCGTGCATTGGATTGTCGCCGTGAGCGTGCTCGCGGCGCTGGCCGGCGACTCAATCTGGTACGCCATTGGGCGCCGCCGCGGTCGCCCCATGCTGCGCCTGCTCTGCTCCCTATCCCTCGGTCCCGATTCCTGCGTCAGCCGCACCGAAAGCCTCTTCGAGCATTACGGTGGAAAGTCGCTGCTCGTGGCCAAGTTCCTTCCGGGACTGAACACCATCGCCCCACCGTTGGCGGGCATGCTCAAGATGTCGCCGCTGCGCTTCGCGCTTCTGGATCTGGGTGGCATCGGGCTTTGGGTGACTTCGGCTGTTTTGCTGGGCTTGGGGTTTCGAACTGAAGTGGAATGGATCATAGCCTGGCTTTCCGCGATGGGCATGACCAGCGTTTTTGTTATTCTGGTCCTGCTGGCGGGGTTCGTGCTCCTGAAGTGGGTCGACCGCCGGCGCTTCTATCGCACGCTGGCCAAGGCGCGCATAAGTCCGCAGAAGCTCAAAGAGCGTATTGACCGAGGCGAGGAACTCGTCGTCGTGGATCTGCGCTCGGACCTGCGCTATGAAGTCGAGAGCGCGAAGATCCCTGGCGCGCTGCACATCCCTCCCGGCGAATTTGAGAAGCGCTATAGGGAAATTCCGTCCGGCAAGCCCGTGGTGATGTACTGCACTTGACCCAACGAAGCCACCAGCGCCAGGATGGCGCGGCTACTGGTCGAGAAGGGGTATCGGGAGGTCTGGCCGCTCCTGGGGGGCTTCGACGCCTGGGAAGCGCTCGACTATCCCCTCGAGCCGATTCTGGCCTCCGCATCGCCCTTGCCATTGATTGCAGCCGTAAAGTCCTCCGCCTGATAATTCCGGAATACAACGTTTGCGCCACAAGAGTATTCTATTTAATAGGGGTCCGGCTTCCGTCGAGGCAGGGTGGGGAAGACTGGGTCCGGCGAGGATCCGAATAACATTATGGCAAAGAAAACTCTCGGGAAGATGGCTCTGTTGATTCTGGCCACCGCGCTGGCAGTGCTGGCGGCCGTGGCGGAGCAGCCGTTGACGCAAGACGACGTCACGTTGCTCCTGCTGGGTGGCGCGCCCAGTGAGAAGATCATCAAGCTGGTGGAGCAGCGCGGTGTGGATTTCCAGCTTACCCCGGACGCCGTCACGAAACTCAAGAACGCGGGAGCCACCGACGAGTTGGTCGACGTGATGCGCCGCGTTGGTTCGCACCCTCAGCCCGCCGCAACCAGCGCGCCCGCGGCCCCTGCGGCGGCCACGCCGGCACCCGCACCGGCGCCCGCGGCCACCCCGCCACCGGCGGCCACCCCACAAAGCCCGCCAGCCTCCACGGAGCAGAAGGTCCGCGAGGTGATGCAGGGACTAAGCAGCGCCCCCGCGGGGACAACCGAAGATTTGCCTTATGCGCCGACCTTCACCGCTAAGACCCTTGCGGGCGAGTCGCTTAATTCACGGAATTTCAAAGGCAAAGTGCTGCTGGTGAATTTCTGGGCCACCTGGTGCGGCCCCTGCAAGAAGGAAATTCCCTCGCTGACCCAGCTTCAGGATGAGTACGGCAGCGAGGGCCTCCAGGTGATTGGCTTTTCGATGGACCGCACCAGCGGCGTGGTGCGCCAGTTCATGCACACCTACCGGATGAGCTTTCCGGTAGCCATGGCTGATCGCGACCTCCGGCGCATTTTTGGCGGAATTACAGCGGTGCCGACGACGTTCTTGATCGGCCGCGATGGCCGCGTGCATTTCAAGGTCGAAGGCGCGATGCCGCTCGAGTCTCTCGGCGGGCGGGTCCAGACGCTGCTGTCTGCGTCGGCGCCGGGCACGCAGATGGCCTCCGCCCAAACCGCCTCGGCCGGCACTCCTGAGCCCCTGAAGCGGCTGGATCCCTCCAAGGCGGCGGAGGACACGAGCGGGCCGCCCATTGCCTCACCGCCCGAATCCGCACAGAATTCGCCGCCCCTTCCGCCCACTCAGACGACTGCGGCCGCGGCCTCGCCCACCGTGAGACCAGCCGCCGCGAGGAATGCGGCGTCCGCCGCCAGTCCGGTCCTGAGCGATCCCAGCCCCGAGCGCGTTCAGCAGATCATTCAGGCCTTTGCAGCGAAGGAGAAACTCTTCAAGGAAGCCCGGGATAATTATACCTACCACCAGATTAACAAAGTTGAAACGCTGGATGCCGACGGCAGCGTGGACGGGATGTACCAACAGGAATGGGATATTCTCTACGATGACGCTGGCAAGCGCATCGAGCGCGTGACCTATGCCCCGCTCGACACCCTGAAGCGCGTGATGATTACTCCGGAAGACCTCGACGCCATGCGTAACATCCAGCCGTTCGTCCTCACCAGCGACGAACTGCCGGAATACGAGGTCAAATACCTTGGCCACGTCAAGGTGGACCAAATTACGGCGTACGTTTTCTCGATCCGCCCGAAGGAAATCAAAAAAGGTCGTCAGTATTTCCAGGGTGTCGTCTGGGTTGACGACCGCGACCTCCAGATTGTGAAATCGGAAGGCAAGCAGGTCCCGGAGTTGCATACTAAGAAGGGCGAAAACCTCTTCCCCCGGTTCACTACTTGGCGCGAACAGATTGACGGCAAGTTCTGGTTCCCCACCTTCACCCTGGCCGACGATACGCTGTACTTCGACCAGGGCCCCGTGCATATCAAGGAAGTGATCCGTTATTCAGATTATAAACAGTTCAAGGCGGGAGCGCGCATTATCGGCGTCGAGGCCATCGACCAGCCCAAGGATAAGGACCAGAAGAAGAACAACGCCCCTCCCCCACCTAAGCAATAGTTCGAGGAAGAAGGGATTAGGGTTTAGGGATTAGCAAAAAGAAGCAAACACAGGGCATTTCCCGCGGAAGCCCTAATCCCTAAACCCTAACCCCTAATCCCTATTTCAACACCAGCGGTCCCGTCCACGGATCATTCTCGGAAAGTTCTAGCCTGACCTTTCCCCCGGAGTACAAGCCCTTGATGGTTTCCACTACCACGATGGGGCTGCCACCCTCGGCGGGCTTGATGCCAATCAGGTGATATTCGCGGCCGGGGGATACGTTGTCAAATTGGAAGGTGCCGTCGCGGTCGGTTTGCGCGGTGGCGATCGCCGGCAAGTTCGGAACCAGGGCGTACGCCTCCGCCAACGCTTGATCGCAAAGCTGATAGGTCCGGACAGGATCGGCGGCCGGATGAGCCATTGCCCGGCGGCACTTCTGCTGGAGTTCCCTGAAAGGCCTGGTCGCCTCGTAAGTGAAGAGGTAGACCTTCAGGTCCCGCACTGGATTCGCGGCCGTCTTTCGATTGATGGTCTCGACGACAGTCACATGGCCCGATACGCTTCCGGGCGCCGGCATCTGCCGTACCAAATGCGCGGCTTGCCCGGCATATAATGCTTCCGCGCTGAACACCAAAGCCGATACCGCCCAACTGAGGCTTCTGCCCATCTTGCCACCTCCTGTAGGTCGCGGTCCGGTCCCGTGGGAAGTTAGCGAGAAGGATACCACCGAAAAAGGGGTTGTCAATAGACACGATGTCGGGCGTTACACCTATCTATTCCAAAGAAAACACTCGCCGTGATTGTGCGTAGTGAGTAGTAAATAGCCAATAGTGAATGGTGAATGCAAATCTTCCAGGGGGGGTCTGCAATTCACTATTCACTATTCACTATTCACCATCTCCCATCCGTCGCTCGCGACTGCTCTTCCAGGTGGCGATTTGCCTATGGCGCGGCCGCGAGGACGATTCCTGTTAAAATGCCTGCGCATGAAGCCGCCCTCAATCGAATGGCGCGTGGTGCTGGTGCGCCCGCGGAATCCGCTGAACATTGGCGCGGCGGCGCGAGCCATGGCGAACTTCGGGCTGCGGGAAATGTGGGTTGTGGCGCCCCACGATCCCGTCTGGCAGGAGACGCGCTCGGCGGTGGGCGCGGAGGAGGTATTGCTCGCGGCACGCGCGGTGCCGGACCTGGCCGACGCGGTAGGCGACGCCACACTGGTTATCGGGACCACGGCCGGGTCGCGCCGCACTCTCGACCGCGACCTGCTGCCGCTTTCTGAACTGGGTCCCTGGCTGCGGCGCCACAAGACGCGCGGCCGCGCGGCGCTCCTCTTTGGCTCGGAGAAGACCGGGCTCTCGAACGAGCATTTGAGCTATTGCCACGCCTTGGTGCGCATTCCGACCGCCTCCGATTGTCCCTCGATGAACCTGGGGCAGGCGGTGGCGGTCTGCGCCTATGAGCTCTCGAGAGCCGGTGCCATTTCCTCGCGAACCCCTCGCCTGGCAGTCCACCAGTCCGATCCCGCAATTGCTCAATCACTCGAGCATGTCTTCGCCCGGGCCGCGCACGTGCTGGATCAAGTGGGTTATCTCAAGCCCAAGAGCCGCGCCGCCACATTGCGCAAACTGCGCCGATTGCTCCTTGACCTCGAACTCACCAATAACGACGCGAGAATCCTGGGCGGGGTACTGGCGCAGGTCGAGTGGGGGCTGAAGCAGAAGAATAGTGAATAGTGAATGGGGAGGGTCGGGACTCGGGATTCGGAACTCGTTACTCGGGAGAAAGGACCCGAGTCCCGGATCCCGAGTCGCGAGTCCCGAATCACGAGTTTCGAATTTCGAGTTTCCAGTTTCCGCTGTTCTCAGCTTTCGCTGAGTGGCGAGGGCAGGTGCACAAGCGCGTCGGCGGGGCGGAAGGCCTCGCGGGTCTGCGGGTCGCGCCAGTTATCGAGCATGGCCACCTGCTGCACGCAGGATACGGTGCAGTGCGGGGCGCAGGACTTCTGGGTATGATACTCGTGCTCGAGGTACTCGCGCGTGTACTGCTCGAGGGGAATGGCGGGGAAGCCGCGCTGTTGCGAGCAATAATGCACCAGGCCGTTCTCGCAGATGTAGAGGTAGCGGCTGCCGGCGCGGCAGCGCCAGGCGTTCGGCTGGCCGTTCGCGATGTTCCTCTGAAACTGGTTGAAACGCGAGTAGGAACGCTTGCCCATGCTCATAATTAGCGTGAAGAGCCGCCGCTGCTGTTCCTCGAGCGGTTTTAGCTGTCCCTCGTGATCGTGCAGGATGCCCACGGTGCTGGTAAAGCCCAGTTCCAGCGCGCGGCGCGCCACGGTGAGGGCGTCCTCGGGATGGCGCACGGGGCTGCCCAGCACGGAGTTGATATTCACCTGGAAGATGGCGTACTTGGCCAGCATCCGCAACTTGTGGTCGAGGACCTTCAGGCTCTTTTTCGAGACCTCGTCGGGCCGCAAGTTGTCGATACTGATTTGCAGGTGGTCGAGGCCCGCGCGGTTCAGCCACTCGATGCGCTGCGGCGTCAGCAGATAACCATTGGTAATCATCCCGGCGAGAATGCCGTGGCTGCGGACCCGCCGGATGACTTCCTCGAGCTGCGGATGCAGGAGAGGCTCGCCGCCACTGATGGTAACAATCGTCGTACGGAGCGCCGCCAGGCGGTCGACGCGCTGGAACAGGACCTCGAGCGGCACAGGCTTCGAGAACGTGTCGTACTCGTTGCAGTACGCGCAGGAGAGATTGCAGCGGCGGATGGGAATCAGGTGGGCGAGCACTGGATGGCGACGCGACACAAGTCCCTTGGCAATCATCCGCCATTCCCGCAGGCGAGTGTTCCAGAAACGCAGCGTTCGCCGCAGGGCGAGTCGGTTCATGATCTTCCAATCCAGACTGGTGGTCGGTTAAGCATTGATTCGCAGGGCGCTGTGCCGAGCAAGGCGATCCCTGTGTTTGGCGTCGTCTCAGATGGTCTTGAGCCCTAAGCGACGAGTAACAAGAGGGTTAAGCTAACCTACCGTTCGATAGAATGACAACCATCAACCTTCGAATGGCGAGAAATCAGGCGCGAAATGTACTTTGGCGCAGCTAAGTGATTGATTCTTGGTGTTTAGGCCCACATCTCTGAGGATTCCGGCCTCCCCTTACTTGGTAGTAGCGTAGTACGTATTGATGAGGTCATGGGTTCAAAATTGCCAAGGCTAAGGCAACACGCTTCATGGCGTAGACCCATAAGGCGGGACGTTGTAAAACAAGCAGACAGTAAGATTTACAAATGGGATTTACAAATGGGGATTTACAAATGGGGGGATTTACAAATGGGCTGTTGTACCTCGATGATAATGTGCCCTTTTCTCCTCGATAGAAATGTCCCCTAATGTGACCTTCGAGAGGAGGTCAGATTGGGGCGAACGGAGATGAGCGGGAGGGAGTTGGGAAGGGTCGAGGTGCTGGCGCGGGTGA
>JAIQGA010000044.1 GCA_020072925.1 Terriglobia bacterium
CCATTACCATTTGCCGCTCGTCCAGTTTATGCCGCGCGCGATGCAGCGCGAGTACAACCGGCTCCTGGGCACGCATATCCCCAAGGGCATGGTACAAGAATTGGCCCTGCTCAGCGCGCGCCAGTTGCACGGGCTCTTCCCCACCGGCCGCGTGGCCAGGGTGCGCGTCACTTTCTGGCCTGAAACGCTGGTAGCGTATTTCGTTGACCCTGAGCGGCTAGGAGAGTAGGTAGCAGGTGGTGGGTAGTAGGTGGGGAAAGACAGAAGAAGGCATATGGTAGACGGTAGACGGCATACGGTAGACGGGGCTCAGAAGACAGGAGTCAGTAGACGGAAACCAGGAGTGGAAAGGCAGAAGGCGGGATTGGTGCAAGGTCAAACTGTCGACTATCGACTGTTCACTGTCAACTGCTTCTAAGGGATCTTTTCTAGGAACGAAGCCAGGAAATTATCGAAAATAGAGGTCGAGGCTTGGAACGAACCCGAGGAATGGCATCAGATTTCTTTTAACTTACTGAATCGAAAGAAGTTAGGTATCTCGAAGCGAACCCAAGGCGGCCCTCAATTCCTTGTAGGTGATTGATAATTCGTGGCGATAGGCTCGATGCGAATCATTCAACGAAGCAAGGACTTTGCGCCCGCGAGGAGGGCTTGATACTAGCGGCTCGGGACTTCGCGCAGAGCGAGCTTGACCGCGCGGCCGGCGCCGAACTTACGCGTCAACCAATCTTCGAGCCCAGCGCGCAGCGCGTCCAGGTCGACTCTTAAACTAGCCTCCAAGAGTCCGTCCTCGACCGGCAGGGTTTCATCGAAGGCCGAGCGACCCGTAAAGCTGCGCATGCAGAAACTGTCGAGCCAGGCGAGCGGGCAGGCGCGCGGGCCGTCGGGCTCCAACACTTCGACGCGAAGTTTGCGGGCGAACACGCTACTACCTCAGCTCTTCCGCGGAGAAACGACCAGGCCCTTTTCCCTTCACCGTGGCGTTTCTATTGTAGCCGTCCTGCGCCCGCCAGAAAAGCATCGCGGCAAAAGCTTGCATAACCACCCCTGAGACTGATAGAAGACTTGGACTATGATGATTGCGCCCTCGCCTGACAGTCTGCCTTTTGCCGACTTTCGCGCGTTGCCTTTCTCCCAAATGCAGGCGATCGTGGCGCGTTTTGAAGAAAGGGTCAACGCCGCGCAGCGCGCGCTGCCGCCCAGCAAAGAAGCGGTCCGGAGCGCTCTCCGCCGAAAAGGCGCGGCGCGATGTCCAGTCCGGATGAGGCGTCTCTCTATGGACGTGATGGTTCGTTACGGCGACGCGCTCGCGGACCTCTTCTGCGCATTTCCTGACGACGTCATTCATGTTCAGCCCTACGAATTCTGCCTCGGCTATCAGGCGGTGGACCGCCCAAACCGGCTGAACGAGTTGCAGGTCCTGTTACAGCCCGGCGAGTGGCTGGATGAATGGGGAACGCGCTGGGGACACGCCTCCGGTGGGGTAGGCGCTACGCCCGTCGATTACCCGTTGAAGGACTGGACCCAGCTTGATGAATACCTGGGCAGCCGCATGCCCGATCCCCACGTGGCGGGCCGACTGGATTCCGCGCGCGCGGTTTTGGCCATGCACGGCGAGAGCAGATACTGCGTGGGTGTTATCCATTTGGTGCTTTTCGAGCGGTTGCATTGCCTGCGCGGCATGGACAACGCCTTCATGGACCTGTGCACGAACGGAGCCGAAATCCGCAGACTTCTCGAAGCGCTCACGGATTATGCCGTGGGGCTGGTGGAGGAGTGGGCTCCGACGCCGGTCTCGGCCCTCTTCCTCACCGATGACTGGGGGTCACAGACGGGCATGATGGTTTCGCTCGCGATGTGGCGGAAATACTTCAAGCCCCATTACCGCCGCATCTTCGAGGCGGTTCACCGGGCGGGCAAAGACGTCATCTTCCACAGTTGTGGAAACGTCGCGTCGATCATCCCGGAACTGATCGAGTTGGGCGTGGATGTATTAGATCCCCTGCAGCCCGAGGCCATGGACCTCGCCGACATCGCCCGGAGGTTCGGAGGGCAACTGGCTTTTTGCGGGGCGATCACCGATCAGCGTCTGGAAGAATCCACACCGCAGGAAGTCCGGGATATGGTTCATCGGGCGGTCGAAACGCTGGGCAAGCCTTTTGGGAATGCCTATCTCGTGGCCCCCTCGAATGTGCTGCCCCCGTCCGTCCCGATTGAGAACATCGCGGCGCTGCTGGAGGCTTGTCACGACGTGTAATTGGGCTGGGTGCAGGCGGAGCATGACCGGCTGAGGCGTTTACAGCCTCGCGACAAAGGCCCGCCCTCAGGCCACAAGGTGCATATCCTCGCGATCCCCTGTCCCCTCTCTCGTGCTCACCCGCTTCGCCGCAACCCCCACGCACTCCTCACCGTCCCCCAAGCCGTCGCGCACCGCCTGGCTGCGAATCGGTTGTGCGCCAAAACAAAAGCTCATCGGGCCTTGGCCGGTCAAGTCGTCCGGGAGGACGACCTCGATCTCAAGTGGCCGGTCCGCGGGAACATCCTTGGGCGCGATAAAGTAAATTCCCGACTTTGAAATGTTCCGAGTAATCCCCCGTCTCTCGATGGGTTGTCCGTGCTCGGGTCGCCAGATCATTTTGATCGGGACCTCCACCTGGAAACGCTGCTCGCGACGAGGAGTAGACCGCTCATACGCCCGAGTGCTTGACCGCTCCGCCAAATCAATCTCCAATCCTTCCGCGGCGGCATCCACATGGGGGAAGTTCTCGCGAGCGCGCAAAAGCATGTCATCAATGAAGCGATCGTCGTGATCAGGGTCGTGGTGGAAGAGGACCAGATGGCGCACGCCGGATTGGGTGGCAATGTGTGCCCCTTCGAGCCAGGAGCTGTGCCCCCAACCTTTTTTCTCCCCTCGAAGCTGCTCGGGAGTGTACTGGGCGTCGTAAATAAGGAGGTCCGCGCCAACCGCCAGTTCGCGCAGCGCCCGGTCGTGGAGCGGCGAGCCAGGTTCGGTGTCTGTCGCAAACACAAATGACGACCCGTCCGCGTCAATGCGATACGCTACGCACCCCTGCGGATGGTTCAAAGGGGCGGAGCGGACTATGGCCCCCTGAATGTTAACCGGGGAGTCATCGAGATCGCAGAAGCTAATCCTGGAAGCCAGCATGGTCATGTCGATGGGGAAAAACGGAGACATCATCTGGCCCCCGACTATTTGTTTCAACTCGTTCTCGGGGCGGTTAATCGCGTGGAAAAGAAAAATGTTGCCCTCCCTGTATAGAGGGAGGAAGAAGGGAACGCCCTGGATGTGATCCCAGTGAAAATGCGTCAGGAATACGTAACCGCGAATGGGGTCTTGGCTGAACTCTCGCAGGAGACTTTTACCCAGGGCGCGCAGGCCGCTCCCGCAATCCAAAATAATCAACGTCGCGTCTTTCAGCCTGACCTCGAGGCAACTCGTGTTCCCACCATAGCGGGAGTTTCGATGCTCAGGCGTGGGCGTTGAACCTCGAACTCCCCAAAACTTGATCTTCATTTTGACCGCCTCCGTAGGTCGCGCAAAGCGCGAGTCCAATCCCGTTATGGAATTGCGTTCGACTGGGCGGAACGCAAGAGCCCCCCGTATTCATTCCCCCTTCGATGACCTTAGAAAGCCCTGGTATGAACCGAACTTCAAAGCCAGTGTATCACAAACCAGCACCTCGCCCAAATTCATGCCAGATCTGGTAGTGGGGCAATTTGATGTTGTAGCGGCGAGCTTGCCTCGCCAAAATGGCGGCGTAAAGCCGCCTCTACATCAAACTGACCCACAACCCCAGATCGACAACGAAATGGCATTGCCCCTTTTTACTTGATGCCCAGAACTTCGCGTCGGCCGGTGCGAGTGAGGAAGGTCTTAACGTTGCCGCCCGGGACGAGGCGCTCGACCTCGCGGTTCGTCACCGCGGGATAAGGGAAGGGCCGCTTGGTGTCAGCGGTAGAGCCGAGCACGGTGAGACTTTCCATCCACCAATAAATTTCCGCGCCCGTTGGCAGGTGAGGCTCGCGCAGCATGCAGTAAAGCACACCTCCCGGGCGGAGGAAAGAACTGAGACGCTCCACGAGCGCTTCCAGCGCCTCGTGAGGAACCAGATCGAGCAGGTGCCAGCCGAAGATTATGGTCAGTGAGCCAACCGGAACAGGTGGGATGGTCTTGAGAAACTCATTGGTCAGGAAGACGGGTTTCTTCCCTTCGCGGGCCCAAAAGGTGGGGTTATCCGGTGGGAGGGGTGTAAGCATGTCGCCAACGTGAATTTTCGATCCGCGTCGCAACAGGATATTCAGCGTGGATTGAAAGACCGGGCCGCAGTCCAGAATGTGCGGCTGCGGGTCGTCGCGCAGGTACTGCCAGAGCCATTCGAGCGCCCGGCTAGTGAAGGGGGCGGGCGCGTCCTTGGACCGGCCCCGGTCGGCATGCCCTTTAATTGGCGACATGGAAGTGCAGGTCCTTCGACCCGGCCTTCTGGACATCAAGCCGGACGAACTGGAGGGTGCGGCCGACCGCCTCCGCGCGTGCCCACGTGGGGCTTCGCCGCAGCCGACGAACGATCACCCGTTCCGGGCTCAAGGGCGCGTCTCGAGGGCATTCGACGCCGCGGCGGACCGGGCGGCCTCGTGCTCACCTTCTCGCACGATCTCGATGCTGCCTTTGAAATACGCGCCTTCCTCGATGGCCACCGCTCCCGAGAGGATATCCCCCACCACATGGCCGCTGCGGCGAATCTCCACTTTTTCCTGTGCGGAGATGTTGCCGGTCACCGCCCCAAGCACGATGACCTGCCGGGCGTGAACTTCCGCCTTGACCTGGCCGTTCGTGCCCACCGTGACAGTGTTGTCCTCAAGAGTGATGGTGCCCTCGACCTGCCCCTCGATCAGCAGGTTCTCGTTTCCGGAGAATTGTCCCCGCACCGCCACCGACCGGCCCAGGAACGTCTGTTGCGGTCCCGGGGCGGGAGGAGCGGGGGGCTTGGCGATTGGTTCAGGCATAGGAGTTTCCACCGTTGGAGTTGGCTTCGGAGCCGGCACGGGCTCTGGATTGGGGGGCGCCTCCGTCCGGGCTTTCTTCTCCCACCACATAACAGGCTCCGTCGTTCGCAGGGCTGCGCTCGCTTCCTCCCCCTCATCGCTGCCCCGCGTGAGTTGGCATCTTACCTCGCGGCAGGCAGGAGTGCAATCGCATCGTTAAATGGGGTGATATAATCCTTCTATGCCGATCGACACTCGCCTCACCTACGAAGACTATTGCCTCCTCCCTAACGACGGGAAGCGCTACGAGATTATCGACGGAGAACTCTTCGTGACCCCTTCACCCCGACGTGCACACCAAAAGATTGTGAGCAACCTTCACTATTATTTGACGGATCACGTAAAGCGTCACGGCCTGGGAGAAGTGTATGTGGCGCCGTTTGACGTGGTCTTCTCGCGGTACGACGTAGTTGAGCCCGACATTCTCTATGTCTCGAAGGCTCGCATGTCCATCCTGACCGACAAAAACATTCAAGGCGCGCCTGACCTGGCAGTCGAGGTTCTTTCGGAGACGACGGCGGACATCGATCGCACCACGAAGCTGAAGCTCTATGCGCGGTTTGGTGTCCAGGAATATTGGATTATCGAACCGGTGGGACCGACGGCGGAAATTTATCGCCCTGTAAAGACCGCCTTCGAATTGACGGCAAGTCTTCACGCTGACGATTCATTGACCTCCCCACTGTTTCCGGGTTGGTCTCTGCCACTGCCCAAACTGCTGGAATAACCCTACTCTGCGGAGTGATATAATACCGCCATGCCGGTTGACATTCGCCTCACTTACGAAGATTACTGCCTTCTCCCCAACGACGGAAAACGCTACGAGATTATAGACGGAGAACTCTTCGTGACCCCTTCACCGCGGCACGTTCACCAGTGGATTATCTCCAATTTGCTTTTCTACCTGGCCCAGTTCGTAAAGGGACATAATCTGGGACGCGTGTACACCGCCCCCTTTGACGTGGTGTTCTCTCGCTTTGACGTCGTGGAGCCCGACATTCTCTATGTCTCGAAGACTCGCATGTCCATCATGACCGACAAAAACGTTCAAGGCGCGCCTGACCTGGCAGTTGAGGTTCTTTCGGAGACGACCGCGGACATCGATCGCACCACGAAGCTGAAGCTCTATGCGCGGTTTGGCGTTCAGGAATATTGGATTATCGACCCGGCGGGCCCGACGGCGGAAATTTATCGCCAAGGGCAAGGCGGCTTTGAACTTGCGGCCAGTCTGAAGGCTGACGACGCGCTGACCTCGCCGCTCTTCCCCGGCTTTTCCCTTCCACTGCCCAAATTACTGGAATAGCCGCTTTTCACTTTTTCTCGTAAACGATTTTCCCGCCCACAATTGTCATCATCACGCGCGCGTCGCGAATCTTCTCCGGCGGAATGGCAAACAGGTCATCGGACAGCACCACGAGGTCGGCGAGCTTTCCGGCGGCGACGGTTCCCTTCTCCTTTTCCTCGAAAGATGCGTAGGCGCAGCCCTGCGTGTAAGCGCGGAGCGCTTCCTCGACCGTTAGCCGCTCCTCGGGAAACCAGCCTGCCGGATGCTTGCCATCGAGCGTGGCGCGCGTCACCGCGGCGTAGATGCCGAGCAAGGGATCGAGCGGGGCCACGGGCCAGTCGGAGCCAAAAGCAAGCGGCGCGCCAGCGTCAAGCATCGACCTCCACGCGTAGCTCCAGCGCGCGCGTTCATGCCCGAGGCGCTTCTCCGCCCAGCGGCCGTCGTCGATCGCATGATACGGCTGCATGGAGGCGATCACTCCCAGCCTGGCAAAGCGCGCGAAGTCCTTCGGGCGCATGTGCTGTGCGTGCTCGATGCGGAAGCGATAGGCGGCGGGGTCGTCGCCGCCCACCTTTGTGTAGATGTCCAGCATCTCCGCCACCGCACGGTCGCCGATCGCGTGCACAGCGAGTTGGATGTGCGCCTTATCGCAGTAGCGCACGATTCCCTCCATATTCGAAGGAGGATTCAGGATGGGCATGGCGAAGCCACGATTCTGGGGCTGGTCATCGAAGGGTTCGAACATCCAGGCCGTCGAAGAGCCCAGCGAGCCGTCGGCAAAGGCCTTGACCGCGCCCAGCTTGACAAAATCGTCCCCCATGTCGCGCGAGATCCCTGCGTCAGCAAGCTTTTGCCATTCAGCAACCGGGATAATTTCGTACAAACGGCAGGTCAACCAGCCTTCCCGTTCTGCGCGGCGCAGCAACTCGATCTCGCCCGTAAAACTGCCATTCGGCGAGTCACTGCCCACGCTGATATCCTGCACGGTGGTGAGGCCCACGCGTGCCGCTTCCTTCAGCGCCGCGCGCAGCGCCTCTTCAAATTCGCCTTCGGTAGGAGGAGGAACGATCTTGGCAATCAGATCCTGCGCGTTGTCCTTCAGGACGCCCGTGGGCTCTCCCGTTTTGGGGTCATGCACGATGACGCCGCCCGGCGGGTCTGGCGTCTGCTTGCTCACGCCCGCCATCTTCAGCGCCAGAGAGTTGACCAGCGCCGAATGGCCATCGTATCGGCTGATGAAAACGGGATTGCGCGGCGTAACGGGATCGATCACGGCGCGCGTGGGAAGTTGCGCCGAGGGCCACCCCTGTTCATCCCAGTCACCCCCGAGGAGCCAGCGGCCCGTCGGCAGTGACTTGACTCTTTCGGCGATCCGCCGCACGAGTTCGTCTTCGCTGCGCGCGTCCTTCAAATCGATCTCGAGTAGCTGGAACCCGCCCTGAATAAAGTGCGCGTGGCCGTCCAGCAAGCCGGGAACCGCGAACCGGCCGCGCAAGTCCACAACCTTGGTGTTCGGCCCGATGTAGGCTCGGATTTCGCGGTCACTGCCCACAGCCAGGAACCGCCCGTCGAGCATCGCCACAGCTTCCACCACTTTCACAGGCAAGGGCTTTGTTCCTGGAGGCGCATACGGCTCGCCGGTCCAGATCTTCCCGTGAAGCAGGATGAGATCGGCTCCGCGCTTCAATTCCTCGAAACCGGTCGGCGACTTCCCTGTACCCTCGCTCATCGGCAATGTCATTACCAACCCCAAAACGAAGATGATAGCCACACCCGCGCGGCGCACGTACACCTCCCGGATGGCGAATTATTCTGGAATTCTCAAGGGAAGGCAAATAAGAAATGACGCGCCGGTGGATTCCCGCTTGCGCGGGAATGACAGGACAGGGAAACATAGCTGACACAGAGACGGCGATTGTTCCCACTTGTGCGGCTCCCGCAATGTCCCATTAGAGGCGATAAGAGCAGGTTACCTGCGGGATTCACTCGTCGTTACTGTCTTTTCGCTTCGGGCCGGCGGCTGGTAAGTGCCGGGGACCGCGCGAAAACTGATAGCCAAGCGATTCCACCCGTTAATGGCGACCACCGCCATGGTCAGATCCACCAGTTCCTTTTCGGAAAAGTGCTTGTGCGCCTGCTCGTAGACTTCGTCGGGAACGTGGCGGTGGGAAATCTGCGTCACGGCCTCCGTCCAAGCCAACGCTGCCCGCTCGCGCTCAGTGAAGAAAGGTGTTTCCCTCCACACGCTGATCGCATAGAGGCGTTGTTCGCTTTCGCCCGCGGCGCGCGCGTCTTTGGTGTGCATGTCCACGCAATACGCGCACCCATTCATCTGCGAGGCGCGAAGCCTGACCAATTCGAGCAGAGGCGTCTCCAGACCGCAGCCACGCACATAAGACTCCAAGCCGAGCATGGCATGGTAAGCGCCCGGCGCAACCTTGTGAGCTTCCAACCTGGGTTCCATTTGATTCTCCTTCCGGGGCGGCAGCTACCAAGATGAAGGTTCAAACAGGTAGCTAAACGGCAGGCTTGTCACGACCACTAACTTGCTTGATGGTTGTACTTGCCCCAGGTCTTATAGATGCGGCAGTTGCCGGGAGGACTCGCGAACCGCACGGGAAAAGCCACGGAACTGTTTCCGCGAGCGGAGGAAGCCGACGAAAGGTGTCGGAAGCAGTCATCCTCCTGCTTCTCTTCGGCTTATTGAGGATTGCAGAATATCGTGACATTTCTTTTTTGTAGCGCCGCTCCATGAGCGGCGAAAGACGCCGGTCGCAGACCGGCGCTACAGCAGCGGTTGTCACTATATTCTGCAAACATCCGTAGGTTGGAGATTCTCCCGAGTCGCTGAGTGTGGCTATTTCTTGCGGGAACGCGCGGTCTTGAGGGCCTTCTGCGTGGCTTCGGCGATCAGGTCGCCCATGTGCGTGGTGGTCGTGGGACGGCGCTTCCCCGGCAAATCGGGCGTGCGCACGCCCCGCTTCAAAACTCTCTCGATCGCCTCCTCGATGGCTGAGGCCTCGGTCTCCATGCGGAAAGAGTAGCGCAGCATCAGCGCCGCCGAGGCGATGGCGGCAACTGGATTGGCGCGATTGCGCCCGGCGATGTCGGGAGCCGACCCGTGCGCGGGCTCGTAGAGCGCCGCGTGCTCACCCAGACTCGCGGAGGGCAACAGGCCGATCGATCCGGTCAACATGCTGGCTTCGTCACTGAGGATATCGCCGAACATATTGTTGGTCAGAATCACATCGAAGCGTGTGGGACACCCGATCAGTTGCATCGCGCAACTGTCCACATAGAGGTGCTCGAGCCCGACATCGGGATACGACCGCCCGATGCGGGTCACCACCTCCCGCCAGAGGCGAGAAGATTCCAGAACGTTCGCCTTGTCCACGGAAGTCACCTTTTGGTGCCGCAGGCGCGCGAGTTGAAACGCTCGATGTGCCACGCGCTCCACTTCGTGCTCGCGGTAGATTTCCGTGTTGACGCCCATGCGCTCGCCATTCTTGGCGAAGATGCCGCGCGGGTTGCCGAAATAGATCCCGCCCATCAGCTCGCGCACAATGACCAGGTCGGTGCCGCGCACCCGCTCAGGCTTGAGTGCGGAGATGCGCGCCAGAGAGTCCAGCACCTTGGCGGGGCGGAGGTTTACATACAACCCCAGGCGCTGGCGCAACTGGAGCAGACCCTGCTCGGGCCGAAGTTCCGGCCGTTTCGAATCCCATTGGGGTCCGCCCACAGCTCCCAGAAGCACGGCTCGCGCGTTGTTGCAAATGGAGATAGTCTCCGCCGGAAGTGGCGAAGCCGTAGCATCGACGGCGCACCCGCCGACTAGTCCGGTCTGGAAGCTGAAGAGCGGACCGACGACTTCTTCCACGGCCTTCAGGACCTTGACCGCTTCGGCCATCACTTCTGGTCCGATGCCATCTCCCGGTAATACGGCCACTCTGTGGAGACTTTGCATATCTTTTCTTATCTATATTTTACAGGATTAACAAGGAGGATTGCAAGGGTTGAGGCGTGACTGGGTCCTGATGACCCCACAATTGCTCGCGGGGCCTTCACGTTCGACTAACTTATGTGAAATCAATTAGATGGAGTTAGCGCGCCGCAGTCTGATCCTGCCCCCTCGGTCCTTTATCGGGGCCGGAAAGCCCCGGACTACTCCCCTCGCCCGCAGAAAAGTAGCTCACTTGCGGTCTCTGGCTAGCCCAGCGCAAAATGAGGCAACCGAATCCCCCAACAGGGGCAATCGGGGAACTCCGAAGCTGCCCAGCGCGGCAGACTAGAATCCTTGAGGGAAGAAGCGGTCGACGGCTTTGTTTTCGTGAACCGAGCCCGAAGCCACCGCCGCATTCTCCTCGGCGCGCTTCAATTCGTAGACCGCTTTGTTCGCCGCCTGAAGGTAAGCGCGCGCGGCCGCTTCCACCACATTATGGCTGGTCGACTTGCCGATGAACTCGCGCCCTTCGAAGCGGGCGCGGATCCCCACCTCCGCGACGCCGTCGGTTCCTGGTCCAACCGTATGGACCGTGAAATCCACGATGGTTCCCGGCGTGCCCGTGATTCGGTCGACAGCCCGGAAGGCCGCGTCACATGGCCCCTCCGCGGTCGCTGAATCGTGGAATGTTTCCCCGTCCTTTTCCAACTCGACCGTGGCGGTGGCGCGGCCTTCGTTCGAGGCCACGCTTTGCAGGAGTTTCAGCGAGTAGGTCTCGGGAAGATGCTCGAAACCTGCGTTGACGATGGCGAGCAGGTCTTCATCGTAGATGTTCTTCTTCCGGTCGGCGAGCGTCGAGAAGAGCTGATAGGCTTGCTCGAGTTCGGGCTTCGACAACGGGTACCCCAGCTCTTCGTACCGCTTGGCGAGCGCGTGGCGTCCGGAATGCTTGCCGAGCACAATATCGTTCGACGGCATGCCGATGGTCTGGGGCGTAATGATTTCGTATGTGATGGCGTTCTTCAGCACGCCGTCCTGATGAATCCCCGCTTCATGCGCGAAGGCATTGCGGCCCACAATCGCCTTATTGCGCTGCACCGCGACGCCGGTCAGGCGGGTCAACAATTGGCTGGCAGGATAAAGCTCCTCGGTGCGAATATCGGTGTGCACGGGCAGCACATCCGCGCGCACCCGAATCGCCATGGCGATTTCTTCCAGGGCGGCATTGCCTGCGCGCTCGCCGATGCCGTTGATGGTGCACTCCACTTGGCGCGCGCCGCCGCGAATCCCCGCCAGCGTGTTGGCGACGCCCATTCCCAGGTCGTCGTGGGTGTGCGTGCTCAGGATGACTTTATCCATCCCCGGAACACCTTCCTTCACATCGCGGAACATCTTCTCGTACTCGGGCTCCATGCAATAGCCCACGGTATCCGGCAGGTTGAGTGTGGTCGCGCCGGCCTCGACGGCCACGTGGCAGCACTCGATCAGGTAGCTGCGATCGGTGCGGCCGGCGTCCTCGGGGGAGAACTCCACGTCGGCGCAGAGCGAATGCGCGTAGCCCACCGCGAAGGCGATCTGCTTCAACACCTGTTCGCGAGTCTTGTGCAGCTTGTATTGGAGGTGGATGTCCGACGTGGCGAGGAACGTGTGGATGCGCGGCCGCGCCGACTCTTTCAGAGCCGCCCAGGCGCGGTCGATGTCGAGTTGATTGGCGCGTGCCAGCGCCACGATCACCGGGCGGCGAATTTCCGCCGCAATCGCCACGACCGCATCGAAGTCGCCTTGCGAGGCGATGGGAAAGCCGGCCTCGAGAATATCCACGTTCAGCCGTTCGAGCTGCCGCGCCATTTCCAGCTTCTCGTCAAAGTTCATGCTGCAGCCCGGCGATTGCTCGCCATCGCGCAACGTGGTGTCAAAGATAAAGACTTTCTCCGTCATCGCTCTGCCTCACTCTGTCGGATGTGCCAACCGTCCCACTTTTCCCTGGGCCTGCCGCCGCCGGACCTCCGTGCGGCGAGTATGTCTATTTTCCGACCGGTCGGGAGGCAAAGTCAAATTCATAGTTTTTCTGACAAGATAAACAAGCCTTATGGCCAGGAAGCCCGGCGCGCCTCAGCAGGTTCGTAACGTGCCTGCGGGAAGAACCCACGGGACAAGGAGCGTCCCGCCGGCTGGCGCAGACCCCTGATTTGTGGGGTCTGCGATCTACCGAAGGGATTCTCTTTCGCGGGGGGAGCCGACATTGATTTCTAATGTTTGCGACAGGCAAGTTCCAAATCAGGTAGAATCCGGGCATGATAGGCGCGAAGCCTTCCTATGGCCTCAACGATCTGTACTCTTTGACAACCAGCATCTACCGGCGGGCGCTTACCTTGGGATTGAATCGCAGACATCCAACAACGATGTCTGCGCCAGCCCGCCAAGTCCACCGCCCACCACTCAAACTGGTGCGGACTGATTTCCTTTAGCGCCTCCGCTCCCGCAAGGTCTGTTGGAGCGCCGATGATCTTGTAGGGGCTGAGGTCGCTCGGATGATGGTCACGCAGCCGACGCTGCACAAGGTTGATGGCGAGATACGTCATGTTAATGCCGGTCCAGCGGCACACGATGCCGAGGCTCTGCGCCGATCGGCGGTCATCTCAGCTTTCCGCCGCCCCCGATGGCAAGGAACCGCTGTATCCACTTGTCCCCGCTCGTCTTCCGGTCTGACATCTCTTTCACCCAAACATCGTTATACTCGTTCGGGATGACGACGACCCCTCCTTTGACCGTCTTTACAGCGAGGCACGTCTGGTCTACGTCTACGTCACCATCTGGCGCCCACATTCGGCAGCGTTTATCCACCCATTCAAGCTTGGAAATGTCCGATGGCGTGAGGCCACCCTTAGATTCACGCTTCGACGGTGCGCGCCCCGTCATTGGTGGTTCTGCCGTGGCGCTTGTGGACCGCGCCGCCTGCCCAGCAGGGAAAATCGCACAAGCAAAGAGAAAGACGAAGAGCGCTGTTTTCATATTCTGTAAACCTCCCAAGGCACAAAGATTGGCGCTTAATGAAGACTCGCGCCTTCCTGTTCCGACGTGCCGTTAGCTAGGACCGGCGGCAGTCACTTGTGCCACCCACGCTGTCACGTCTTCCGGTTGCACGGCTGACTCTGCTAGGCGCACTAGGTGCCCGAAATACGTCCCAGTGCCCAACGGTTCGTAGTCCATTGGTTGCACGAACTGGTGATACATCAAACCCACTCGCTTATCCAAGTTGCGGGGCGAAATGGCGCCTTCGATGACCCTGCTCAGCTCGGGTGGAAGTCCCTTGTAAGTATTTCTTCCAGCGTTTTTCTCCCTGCTGTCCACAACCACCAAAACATACAGATAGACCTGTGAGAACCCGATCTTGGCCAACAGGTTCGCCTGCCGCACGCCCTCCTTGAACTCCTGTACCTTATTGGGGCGACGGTTCTGTAATGCCGCGGCGCCAACCTTGATTCTTTTCACCTGGATCGCAGTTGCGATGTCAGGCCGTTCCGGATCGCTGAGCAGTATGTCTACATCTCCCTGAGGTCGACCCGGAAGACCACTCAGAGGAACCCTTTGGAATGGTATTGACGCCCTGGGAATTCCATGGATTCCCAAGAGACGCAAGCGCCAATGTTGGTCCCTGATCAGACGCTCGACCAAGGAGCCTTCGTCAATGTCCGCAATAGAGTCGTACTTCAAGAAGTTTCGGGAATGGCACATCTTGGGTGTTGCCCAACCCCTGTTCGAGGTGGGATCCTCCGCTCATTGCTCCACTACAGGTGTCCTTGAAGGCCATGATCTGGGCGGCGGATTCTTCGCCGGTCTTTTCCTTAAAGAGCACGTTGTATGTCGCATTGGAATTGAAAGGCGGGTCGAGGTAAATCAGATCAATGCTGGCGTCAGCAACATATTCGCGGAGATTCTTCAGATTGTCGCCAAAATAGAGCTGATTCTTGCAATCCATGACCGCGAGAGCATAACACAATCATGGTCCACCCTGTAGTGCGCCGCCCGGAGTCTTAGTTGCCTTCGCTCGAGTGCGGCGATATCATGTCGCCCACCCTGTCGTGTTCGCCCTCACTCCGATGTCAAAAAAACGTCCAGAGACCGGCGTGCTCTGTCCCTACTGCGAAGGCGGGACACTCGCGCCCTCCGCGAGCGGCAGGAACCTTGTTTGTCGGAAGTGCGGGCGCATCACGGTCACAAGGCCGGAGAAACCCGCATCGGAGAGTCAAGGCCGAGAGCGTCAGAGGCGATTCCCATTTGGAGGTGAGAAAGCATGACGGATCACTTTGGCGATGCACGGCTGGAAGAAATGAAATTCCTGACAGAGCTTGATCGGAGCGGTCTGACCTTGACTCTAGAGCCGGGACGAAAACGCGACATGGTTTTTTCCCTCGTGTACCAGCGTTTCGTGAGTGGCTCCAATTTAGAGTGGACTGCTCCCGCAGGTCCTCGCTGGGTGAGTCGCCCTGGAGAAAGCGAACTAGAGTTGCGAGTACAGCAATGCTGGGTCAACTCGCTGAGTGACGTTCTGTCGAGAGTACCCGTACACCTGGAGTTGACCCACCTCGGGCGTGTTCGCCTATCGGAATTGAGGCAGGCACTAAGAGCGGGCAAGATCCGGGAACCATTCGGTATCCTGTGGGACGGGCGTCACCTTGAGATCGATCTTCAAATTGCCATCCTGGACGCCACCGGGAGCGCTCCGTTGTCAGTCGGATTCCTGGATATGAACGAGTTGAAGATAATTAACGACAGCGTAGGCCATGAAGCGGGCAGCACCGCGCTGCGGGCATACTTTCACGCGGTGGCCACGGGTCTCGCGGGTAGCGGTGAAGCATATCGGGACGGCGGCGATGAGGTAATTGCAGTGTTGCCCTCTCGGGGGGCGGAAGAGGCAAAGAGGACACTTCGCAAAGTGTGCCTATTACTGATGCAGGAAGACTTACGATTCGAGGGGTTCCGTCGCGTTTCGTTGTCGGTCGGTGTTGCGACGACCATCGATCCAACAACCCAGTTCGCGGTTTTGCGAGAACGCGCGGAAAGGGCCATGTATCGAGCGAAAGCGGAGACCAGGAAAAGTATGCCAAGTCCGAGCGCCATAGCAGCGGAGCAGGGTGAAGCCTCCATAATCACCCTTGATACCCCAGAAGCCTGAGCAGGGTAGCGCACAGTTGCTTGGTAATTCCGCGGCTCGGAACTCAGGGGAAAGAAAACCCGCAGCCTTCAAAAACAAACGCACAAGACCGGGTGACATTCGCTGTAGCGGCGATGTCCTCATCGCCGCCCAATGCGCCGGTGAGGACACCGGCGCTACAGCCATGCGTAACATTCCCAAGTGCGTTTGTATTAGTTGCCGCAATCGCATGACGGCATCTTCTTCCAAGCGGTCCGGATTCGGGTGTAAACTGGGCGCCAACCGAGACTCGAAATGCGAAAGCCACTTATACTCGCGGCCGTGGCAGGCGCTCTCCTGCCGAGCGGTTGCGGCGACCTTCTCTCGCTTCATCCGCTGTATACCGCCCAGGACTGGGTGTTCGACTCCGCCTGGCTCCGCGAGCGCATCCACCACGAAGAAGCGCTCGTGGCGCGGGGTAACACCCCGGCGGTCCTGATCGCCCCCACCGCCAACTGGTGAGTATCCGAGTCGTCGGATTTGCCGGAGGTAAACAAATGGGACTCAACGAACGACGCAAGATTAAGGAGCTTCAGGAAATCACCTTCCCGATGCGCGTCAAGGAAATCCAGGAAATTTGTGGCGCTCCGATCCCCTACGAGGTCGACTGGGACAGTCTCAGCGACGATATGGAGGGGCTGAACTTCATCGATAATTTATCCTGCCACCGGCTGAACATGGCGCTTCGCGGCATCTGCCAGGACAACCTCGGCAAGGAAGCGGTGCGCGAGGGACTAAAGAAGATCAAGCTGAAAAACGTCCGCGACAAAGGCGCCATGAAGATGACTTTCGAGGGCGGCGTTCTCGAAATGCACTGCGCCTACGCGCTGCGCACCGAAGGCATGTTCCGCGACGACGCCATCCGTAAGCTGCTGCTTGAGAAGCTGTGAGACGGCCGGAGAGGGAAGCCGGCGTCCAAAACCGCGCTTGGGTGTGCTTCAAACTCGAAGTTGGATGGCGCATACTGTGTCGCAGGTAGAGAGCTGGTAGCCACGGCCAATTGGCAGTTTGAATTGACCGTGGATTTGCCACCGTCGGGGCAGGTAGCCACGGCATGTCCTTTATGCCGTGGGTTCGTAACGTCTCGGCCGGAAAAACCCACAGGACAAGAAGCGTCCCGTGGCTACCCGCCCCGGACTACTTCTTTCCGGCTGTACACACGAAGTTGGTGGCGTCATTGGGGTCGCCCGAGCCCTTGTATCGTGCCAACTGGGGATAAGGGCAAAGCGGGCGAGTCATCTTCACGCCTTTCGCGGGATTATCGTCCACGTACTTGGAGGCAATGATTTCGGGGGGCGCCGTGCCGGTCACCCAGTCTTCAAGCGCCCGGAAGACGTTGCGCTGGGGATTGTCAGCAGCGGCGCTGCCCGCCTGTCCAAACGAATTCGGCCCCGACCCGCCGCCGCAGTGTTGCATGCCCGGCACCATGTAGAGTCGCACAAACTTCTGGGTATCCTTCGCCCCCAGCGTAGCTTCCACCTGGCGGTAGTAGTCAATGGTATTGAGCGGAGAAATTGCCGCGTCGCTCCAGCCGTGGTAGAGGATCAACTTTCCGCCCCGTTGCATGAAGGGCCGCAGGTTGGGGTCGGTGGCGTTGAGCGCCCGTGCGGTTTTCTGGTCGGCGAGGCGAGTGGCCTCGTCGACGTCGAACGTCTTGGGGTCCCAATTCGGCTTGCCGTAAACAAAGTTCGAGAAATATCCGATGCCGAAGAAGCCAATCAGGCTGCGTCCGGGCGCGTTGCCGATGATCCAGGGCGTCCACCCCCCTTCGCCCGCTTCGCCGCCCGGCACCAGGCCGGGAAAGAGTAGCAGCCCCTGAGAGTCGTGCGGCCCCGCATAGATTTTCTTGAGAGCATCCGCCTGGGGCGCGGTGAGGCAGGCATCGGAGTCGGCGCCCTTGCAGAGCATGGTGTCCGGATTGAAATGGCATTGCCTCGGATCGTTCACCAGACCGTCCCGCAGCCCATCCTGCGCGTCGCACGCCGTGAGCACCGCGTCGCTGAGCGCGGGAATTTTGCTGGCGGGAATGTAGCTGGCAGGGTCCAGATTGGTGGCGCGTAGCTCCCACATCGCGGCGACCAGAAGGTGCGTCCAATAATTGGCCGGAGCGCCCGCCAGGATGCCGTCGTAGTCTTCGGGATAACGCTGCGCTTCCATCAACGCCTCGCGGCCGCCGTCCGAACAACTGGCAAAGAATGATGGGTAAGGCGGGGCGCCGGGAACGCGCTTGCCGCCGCCGTAAAAAGCCTGGACAATCGCTTCGGCTTTCTGCGTCATTTCGTGAACGCCGCGATAGCCGAAGTCAATCACTTTCTCCGGATGGCCCAACGCCCACGCCGCATCGATCGTGGTGTGGCCGGTGTCCGTGCCTGCCGAGGCATAACCGCGCTTCACCGCTTCGCCCAGACCGGGATAGTCGATGGCGCCGGCAAATCCTCCGTTGCCCTGGCCGAGGAATTTTCCGTTCCAACCCGAAACGGGCATCCACACCTCAATCTTGATGTCGGAGTCGGAAGTCGGCGCAATCTCCGCCGTCACGCGGCAGAACGTCGGCACGTCCTTGTAGCTGGGTGGAACCGGCATCGGATACGGCGGAGGCGGCGCGACAAACGTTCCCGCGGGAACGACCTGGGCCAAGGTGATTTTCGTGTTGGGCAGCGAGAGCTTGGCCAGGCTCTCGCACGACGCCTGGGCAGCGTTCGCTCGAGGGGCGAGCACGCACCATACCAGCACCGCAAACAGGCAGAACACACTTATCGATCTCCGCATACGCGACTCCTTCGAACCGGCTGGCTTCACGCGACATCACAAGCCAAAATCCGCCATGAAAAGCCGCGGACCTCTGGACCGCAGGTCCGCATTACTTTTCCGCCGCATTATGCCACGGACAAAGACCCGCGTCGTGAGAAAGCGCGGGAGCGTGGGTGGCGCAGACATTGACTTGCAATGTCTGCGGCCGGCAAGTGCCGAAACAGGTAGAATCGAATCATGATAGTCCCCAGGCGTTTCTACGGCTTCAACGATCTGCATTATCTTACGACCAGCACCTTTCGGAGGGGCCGCGGCTTGAGCTTGAATCGCAGACATCCAACACCGATGTCCGCGCCACCCGCGATCAGGAAGACTCTGACCGTGGGCCTTCTCCGCGTTCACAAACCCACTACCAACGAATCCAAACGCACAAACTCGCGTGGCATTCGATGTAACGGCGTCCTCATCGCCGCTACAGCGCGAGCGGGACGCCCATGGTACACGAGGAAAAAACACGCGGCCACTTTCAGTGCCAGCCAGGACCGGGCTCCAGAGTCGTTCCCCCCTGCGGTGCGGGAGGCGGAGGCAGGTGGCGCAATTCCCGCCAGGTTTGGACCGACTTGAGAAGTTCCAAGACCATTTGCTTCTGTCCTTCGCGCTGCTGCCACCAGTGGTCAGCGGGAAAGCGCTCGTCGGGGGCAGAACTCACGTGCACAACGAAGCCCGCCGGCTCGAGAACGGCCCGCGCGATGCGCCGCGCGCGGCGGGTATGAAAATTCGAAGTCACGAGGATGATGTGATTGATCTTATCTTCGGTGAGAAAAGATCGAAGAGCCAGCGTTTCGGTCAGGGTCGAAGTATAAGCGCCACAAGGGGCCAGCACGATGGCATCCTGCGGAATGCCGGCGTGAATGGCCTGCGCCTGCATCAGCGCGTTCTCGCAGAAATCCGTGCGGAAGAGTTCACCACTGAACACGAGTTTCGGCGCCCAACCTTGGCGGTAGAGTTCAATGGCGTGTTGAACCCGCACACCCGTCACCGCGTCACCGCCTAGGGCCACAATCGCCTGTGATTTCGCGGGTGGTTCGTCGACGACCCACCAGCGCAGGAAAGCGCGAAGCAATGGGCCACGCGCCAAGTAAACCGCCCCTGCAAATCCGCAAAGACAAAACAGGAACAGCAGCCAGCGCACGAGCCGGCGGAGCAGCGGAGCTTTCTGACGTGGAGGTGGAGGACTCATGGGGGCGTGGGTGTAACTAAGGACCGCGTGGGCGGCAGACTAAGATCGAAGGTCAAGAGTCGAAAGTTGAAAGTCGAAAGCAAGTCCTTAGTTCTTCAGACTTTCAACTTTTAACTTTCGACTCTCAACTCTTCTCCACGCACCCGTCGCGGGTTGGTCGGCGTAACAATCTAAGGTCAGGAGAATCGCCGAGCGGGTCGACGCTATTTCCCTTCCAGCTCATCCGCCAGCGCTCCGGCGTCATAGAGCTTGCGCAGGACCTCGATAATAACGGCGCCGTGCACGGCCACGGCGCGATTCTTCTCCTCGTTGTAAACGTAGTCGCCCACCAGGCTCTCGATATTGCCATCGAAAATCAGCCCGACGAAGTCGCCCTGCCGGTCGATCACCGGCGACCCGGAATTTCCGCCGATGGTGTCGCAGGTGCTGACGAAATCCACGGGCGTGGTAAGCTCCAGGCGGGACTTCCCTTCCGCGTAGCGTTCCGGCAAGTTAAACGGCGGCTTCAGATCAAAACTGTAAGTGCGATCGTAGAGGCCGAAGAGCGTGGTATGCGAGGGTGCGATCGTGCCGTTCATGGGATAACCTTTGACTGCGCCAAAGGACAGTCGCAGGGTGAACGTGGCGTCGGGGTACATCGCTTTGCCGTACGCCGCAAAGCGCGCCTTGCCGATTTTCTCGCCCGCCGGAGTTTCGACGCTCTCGACATTGTTCTCGAAGGACTTGATCATCTCGCGCCCGAAGGGGTCAGCCTTGCGTGCCAGAACGATCAGAGGATCGGTCGAAGCCGCGACGGCCGCTTCTCCGCCCTCCACCAGCGACTTGCGGAAGGCGGGATCGGCCAGCCTGGTTCCCGCGATTGCCTCCTTCGCCACCTCTTCGGGCGTGCGGTCGCCCAGGACCGCCTTCACGTAGGGATCATCGGCGCCCAGCATCTCGCGCGAGAATGCCAAATTCGCCGCCAGTTGCGACTCATCGAATCGGGGATAAACCGGCGCGGGCGAAAAGAGCCGGAAGCGGAGCGATTCGAGCTGCGAATCATGGTACCCGTCCAGGCGTACGCCGTCGGGCTTCTTCACCTCGGCCACATACCGCACAAGTGCCACCGCGCCGCTCGAAAGCCGCGCCCACATCATCGTGCGGAAGCGCAGCGGCTTGATCATCCCGCGGTACTTCGTCTCGGCTTGCGCGATGGAATCCCAGGCGCCGCCGTAAGCCTGCTGCCATTCGGGCTTGCTCGCCACCAGCGCGCGGAAATCCGCCTCGTCCTTCTGCTTCTTGACGATCAGGTTCTTGTCCTGCAAGCCCTGAGATTGACCAACAAAGGCTTTGATGGAGTTTTCGAGCCCGAAGATCAGTTGAGTGGCTTCGCGCGTCTGCTCGGCGCCCTGCGCGGCATATTGCTTTGCCACGTCACGGCGGCGATTCAGCGTCGTTAGTATCAGCGGCAATATGTTATCGCGCAGCGTCTCGATTCGCGCCAGCGTATCCAACCGGAAGGTTGAGCCGGGATTGCCGGAGACAAAAACCAGATCTCCGTCCTTGGCGCCCTGGGCATTCCACTTCAGATAGTTCTGGCTGTCCACGGGCTTGTCATTTTCGTAAACGCGGAAAAGCGCGAAGTCGATGTCGTAACGCGGGTACGTGAAGTTGTCCGGATCGCCGCCGAAAAACGCGATCTGCTGCTCCGGCGCGAACACCAGCCGAAGGTCGGTGTACTTCTTATAGCGATACAGCCAATACTCGCTCCCTTGATAGAGCGGGATGACGTCGGAGCGGAACCCGGTCTTATCCATGCTCTCCTTCTCGATTTTGGCAACCTCGGCCTTGCGCGCCTTGAGCGCCGCCTCGTCGCTCATGCCGGGCTTCACGGCGCTCAGGACGCGTTGCGTGACGTCCTCCATGGAGACAAGCTGGTTCAGCTCGAGATCGGGGCACTTCAATTCCTCCGCTGCGCTGCGGGCGTAGAACCCGTCCTTGACGTAGTCCTTCTGGGGCGACGACACCTTCTGCAACTGGCCAAGCGCCACGTGGTGGTTGGTCAGCGCCAGGCCATGGGGGCTCACGAACGACCCCGATCCACCATCATTAAAGCGCACGCTCGCGAGGCGGACGTGGTCGAGCCACTCCTGGCTCGGCGTGAAACCGTAGCGGTCCTTGAGCTGCTTGAGGGGCGGATTGTCGAATGTCCACATGCCTTCGTCGGCCCAGCCAGGCATTGCAGCCAGAAGGATCGCAGCGGCGCAGAGTAAGAGGCCGTATACCAGCAACCTTCGATACCAGCGGGAATGTCTCATAAGTTGACCTCAGAGGATTTCGGACTTCGCCAAGGCGCACGATGGTCCCTCGGAAGGCCGGGGAGTGTCAACTCGAATCTGCGGGACAACTCCTCAACGCCTGGGTTTTGCGGTCCTCAAGGCCTGAAATTAGTACGTACAAAGACGTACCACGGCCATCCCCGGCTGCAGGGCCGGGGCAGGCGTGGCCGTGCCGAGACACGGGCGGGACGCCCGCGCCACCAAGTCCGTAGGCCTTGGGCTGTTTTCTCTTCGGTCCAGGCAGACGCCGCCTTCCACTTATGTTATATGTACCCTTGGGGGGAATTTACGCCTTCAAGACACAAGGCTCCAGGAGGGGACATAGTCATGCGGGATCGCCGTGGGGTCTGCCCTAAGACTTTATCTGACGACAAAAGCGAGAACTTCTCTCAAGTAAACGAGTGCGAATTTTTCCCCGAGCGCTGGTTCGCCGCGACTTTTCTGGCTGTGTCCGCCGTCCTGTTGACCATCGGCTGCAGCGCCTCCTTCGCACAGCAGACGTCCAAGAAGTTCGAGCTAAAGACCACCACCTTTCGACCCGGCGGCGATATTCCCAAGAAATGTACGTGCGATGGCGGCGATGTCTCTCCGGCGCTTTCCTGGAGCGACCCTCCCCCCGGCACCAAGAGTTTCGCACTCATCATGGACGACCCCGACGCGCCCAGTGGGACGTTCACACATTGGGTGGTGTACGACCTTGCGCCCACCACGCGCCAGCTTCCCGAAAAGCTCGCCGGCAATGACGACCTCCGCGATGGCGCGCACCAAGGTGTGAACGACTTTCCCATGACAGGTTATGGCGGGCCGTGTCCACCGCCGGGAAAACCCCACCGCTATTTCTTCAAGCTCTACGCGCTCGACACCAAACTCGGCCTCAAGCGCGAAGCGCACAAGCAGGACGTCGAGCAGGCCATGCAAAGCCACACACTCGCCCAAGCCGAATTGATGGGAAAATACAAGCGGTAGGCGCCCGCTGACACCGCGGCCCGGGCTTCCGAACCCGTCAAAATAAAGATAGGCAATCTGCAGCGGCGCTTTATGAGCGCCGACGTATTTGATTAGCCGAGAGCGGCGGCAAGCCGCCGCACTACTCTGTTCCTACAGCGTCAGGGAACGTGGCGGCATCTAAGCACGTTAGTGTGTGATATGCGCCTTAGAAAGGATTTTGGAGTCGTCGTTCTGCTTGCTCTTGTGACTTGGGAGGCTTTGGGTCAGGAGAGCAGTGCGCCTTCGCCGCAAGCGAGCGTGCCCAGCGCCACCGCAACCGAATCTTCGAAAACCACCTCCCCGGAGACCGGGACGCTTTCCCAGGATGAGATCCGCGAGCTGATTCGGACCGCCGCCGAACACGATATGGACAACGACAAGAAATCGCGCGACTACACCTACATCCTGCAGGAACAGCGTCAAAAGCTGGATGGCAGCCGCGAACCCGAGTCCAAGACTTACGAAGTGATGACGCTCTACGACGAGCAGGTCCGGCGCCTGATCACCAAGAATGGCCAACCGCTCACCGGCAAAGACGCCGCCAAGGAAGAAGAGAAAATCCAGCACTTCATCGACAAGCGAAAGAAGGAGTCGGAAGATGACCGGCGGAAGCGCCTGGACAAGCAGGAGAAGGAACGGGAGAAGGCGAGGCAATTCGTGCGCGAGGTCTCGGAGGCCTACAACTTCCGCCTAGTAGGGATGGAGGAGCGTGAAGGGCGCGAGGACTATGTGATCGACGCGGAACCCCGGCCGGGGTTCCAGCCCCACAGCCGGGAGGCGAGGGTCCTCTCCAAATTCCGCTTTCGCGTGTGGATCGACAAATCACAGGAACAATGGGTGAAACTCGATGCGCAGTCGATCGACACGGTCTCTTTCGGTTGGTTCCTGGCCCGGCTGCGCAAGGGCGCGCGCGTGCTCATCGAGCAGACGTACGTCAACGACGACGTCTGGCTGCCCCGGCACGTTAATGTGACCTTTGACGCGCGCCTCGGACTGCTCAAGAGATTCAACGAAAATATCGACGCCAACTTTCGCGACTATAAGAAATTCCGCGCCGACGCCAAAATCGTCCCGCCCAAAGAAGTCGGGCCCTGAGTGTGTGGGGTGCAGGGCGTCGGGTGTAGGGTGTGGGGGGTAGCGCGGACCCGTTTTGGGGGGTCTGCGGGTCGTGTTCGCGGGATAATCGAATGAAAATCCCCGGATTCTCTAACTCCAAAACTCTATACTACCCTAGTCAAAGCCCGGAAGGCGGAGTTCTTTCGACCAAACGAGGAAAAGATGACAAACATAGACGTGGCAAACTGGGGGGAATTTGAAGCGCGACTACAGGAGGTAAGCCAGAGAGAGGTTTCGGCAGGCCACACTACGAACTTCCTCTACCGGGGCCAGAATGACTCTGCTTGGGAATTGACTACGACGCTTGAGCGTAGGGGGCGCCAGAGAATGCGAGTTAGCGATTACCACCAACTCATTTCCCGAGTCAAACCTCAGATTGAGAGCTTCACGGGGCGAACATGGGAGATTCCCGACTATCCAGAAGTGGAGCGCCGACTCCGTGACTATGAAGGCTGGTCATTTCCCAAGTTTCCGGACCCCGCAACCTATAGTTACATGGTCCACCTCCGACACCACGGTTTTCCCTCGCCCCTACTGGATTGGACCCGCTCCCCATACATCGCTGCGTATTTCGCATTTACGTCTGCGTCCGAACCGTCATGCGGAAAGGTGTCGATCTATGTGTACTCTGAGTCACCGCGTGGTTTAAAAGGGACGTCTAGTTACAAACCCCAGATTCGCGTGATCGGCCCTTTCGTCCGGACCCACCCCAGACACTTTCTCCAGCAATGTGACTACACGGTGTGCGCAGAATTTCTTAAGGTTGGCGACTGCCTCTATGAGTGGCGTTTTGCTGGACACGAAGAAATCACATCAGGAGCCGACGGAGTGCAGGACGTCGTTTGGAAGCTCAATATTCCCTGGTCAGAGCGGCGAAAAGTCGTGAATATGCTGGACGCCTATAACCTGAACTCGTTTTCCCTTTTTGGAACGGAAGAGAGTCTAATGGAAATGTTAGTGGTTCGAGAAATGGAGTTCGCGAAGGGAGACGAT
>JAIQGA010000371.1 GCA_020072925.1 Terriglobia bacterium
GCCCATGCCGGTGGCATCGATGGCCGCGCGGCGCACCAGCGGCTCGCCATCCGATCCGCGCTGCGCCAGCAGTTCGCGCGCGAACGCCAACTGCTCCGCGAAGGGAGTGTTGGTGAAGGTCTTCACCATGCGCGCGATTGAAACGCCGTCTGTGATTCTCGACTGAAGGGGCTGGGTGCTAGGTGCTGGGTGCTGGGGTTCTTTCCCAAGTCCCCAGCCCCTAGTCCCCAGTCCCTGTACTTCGTCCAGCCAAAAGACCGTCCGGTCGTGATGCCGGCCGATGTCGATGCCCAGGAAGAGCGAGGGATTAGGGATTAGGGAATAGGGATTAACGAGCGAACCGAGATCCTGCCCTGCATCACCAATCTGGCCTCCTGAGAGTTTCTTCCCTAATCCCTGATCCCTAATCCCTAATCCCTTTTCTGAGCGGCCGGGCGCCGAGGCCGCCGGAGAATCCGGCGAATCCGCGCGGCGCGCGATCAGGCAGGTTGCTGAGGGGACTAGCACAGCCTCGGCGCTTAGGCAGGCGGCCAGGAGCTCGGGGGGAATGAAATTCTCCGCGGTCGAGACGAACTGGCAGCAATATTCCTGCTGCCAGGCGGTCTCGTCGTCGCAGCCCGCGCGTAGCAGGTTCAAATCGATCTTCAACCCTTCGCGAATCGCCTGGTAGACGTCGCACCAGTGCGACGACCAGGAGAATCCATGGGGTGATCGGGTGATTGGGTGATTGGGTGATTTGAAATCACCCAATCGCTCAATCGCCAAATCACCCAATGAAACCAGGCCCGCGGCCTTCGCCAGCTCGTAGAATTTCCCCTGCTCGCCGTTGGGCGTGGAGATAACTTCCAAGCCGAAGCCGCGCGTGATGGAAGGAAACAGCGCGGCGTAGATTTTCTCCGCGTCGGCGTGGAAGGCGAATTCGTCGAGCGTGACGTTGCCGGAATAGCCGCGCGCGGTGTCAGGGTTGGCGGGCAGGCCGTAGATCACGGAGCCGTTCGCAAAGCGCGTCTCGAGCTGCTTGATGAGCGTGCCCTCGAAAAACGCCGACTCGCTCGCCTGCGCCACGATCCCGCACGACTGGATGTGCTCCTGGACCTTTTCCATCAGCAGGCGCGACTGGCGCTCGCCCTTGGAGAGGAAGATCCACGTGGTCTTCCGCCGCACGCATTCGAGCACCGCGCGCAGCGTGGCGGCGAACGAGTAACCGATCTGCCGCGCCTTCACCACGATCTTGAGCTGCGAATCGTCCTCGACCCAACGGCGCTGGTAGGGCAGCAGCCGGACGGCGCCCCGGAGCACGGGCGTCGGGTGTCGGGAGTCGGAATTCGGAAGTCGGGTGTCGGGTGTTGGGTGTGGGGTGTCGGGACGAGTTTCGAGTTTCGAGTTTCGATTTTCAGGCTTCGGATTTCGAGTTTCGAGTTTCGAATTTCCAGTTTCCAATTGTGAATTCTCCCTGTGGCTGGGCGCGGCTCGGCGCGCGGGCGTCCCGCCCGCGGCGGAGCTAGGCGCCGACCAATTGGCTCTCGGTTTTTTCTTCGCGGATGAGGCCATAAATCTCCTGAATTTTTTTCAGAGCTTCGGCGCCCAGCTCCTTCCGGCCATTCCGGGTTTCCATCAGCAGTTGCATCTCCGCCAGCTTTGCCTTGATGGCGTCCTGTTTGTTCTTTTCCGTTTCCAGGCGCGAATTGATGTATTGCTTGTCCAGCCGCAGTTTCTGCATGCGGATGCGGTTCTGGTTTTCGCGGATGCGCAGGTTCTGCCGCCTGTAGTGGTCGACGACGGCGTTTTGCGCGGTCAATTCGACATCGCGCCGGTTCACCCGCATGAGTCCCGTCAGGAGGACGGCGTCCACCAGGTCCTTCTGGGCGGATTCGGGATTCCCCACGGCCTCTTTGAGCGCCTGCGCGGTTTCGAGCTGATGCTTGATGCGCTGCTGCTGAAGCGCCGGGTTCGACCGGAAGTAACGCTGCACGGCGCGCAGGGCGAGCCGGATCCCGCCGCGCTCCTGGACGGCCTCCGCCACGTCTTCAAAGGTCGCGCCGTCGACGAGCATCTCGTCCACGAGTGTCCGCATTTCGGCCGGGAGCTTCGAGACGTCCTGCAGCGTCCCTTGCGGATTGCCCGGACGCTTCCGCTGGCGGGCGGAAGCTGCCGGGTGCGCGCGTGCGGAGGAGACGGAGGAAGCGCTCATGCGCGGGGCTCCAGATAAACGCCCTCATCGGGCGGAATGCGGCCGTCGTAGTAGTCAATGCCCTTGGCCGTGATCTTGGCGAGCGTCACCTCGCGGTGCGACTTGGGCCCACGCGCCCGCTCCACGGACACGAACCCTTTCTCTTCCAGGTAGGCGAGGTGGAATTCCAGCTCCTCGAGGGGCACGGCGTAACCGAAGATATCCAGCTCGCCCTGCAGGAGCGGCAGCGTGGCGGCCTGCGGATAAATCAGGGCGAGGTAATAGAGGACCTTGCCCCGCACGACTTCTTTCTGGCGGACATTGATCGGCATCGTCACTTGACCCCCCTGTGGATATTATCTGTTGACGTATTGCCTTTAGCGAGCATAAGCTCACAGGGCGGCTCGCGTCGCCGACAATCCAGGCCATCGAGATCGCGGTGCATGGCCTTGAGCGCGATGAGGATTTCCTGATGTTCGAAACTCTCGAGCGATTCACGCTGCTCGACGCTGGTCGCCAGGCGCGAGAGAGCGCTGGCCTGCGAGCCCTGCGCGCTCAGGAATTGCTCGGCGTACTGGCGCACCATCGCGTAGGCGCCGTCCAGTTGCTGGCGCTTGAACTCCATCGATTTCTCGATCCAGTACTGCGCCAGGCGCAAAAAGCCATAGCCGAAAAGAATCAGCACCAGGATGCCCGGACCCCACCAGACCGCCACGCGCTCCACGTCGTTGGGACTCATCGGAGCACCACCCCCACCACGACACCCGCCGCCACGTATTTGAGCGCCGACAGGAAGTGGCCCCAGCGCGTGCCGCGCGCCAGCTTCAGCTCGGCGCGGTGCGCCTCCTCCCGGCGCGCCAGGATCTGGTCCTTGTCCGCCAGGGCGGCGTTCAGCTTTTTCAGGGTAATATCCTGCTGCGTAATGGCGGTCTGATGGACTTGCCCGAGGGCCTGGCAGTTCTCAAGCTCCGCATCCTTCGCCGCGGATTGGGCGCGGCAGGCGTCCAGCTCGACGAACGCCGTCTCCACCTGGCGCGCCGCCGCTTCCGTCAAAGTAAGAACCCCGGGGCTGGGGGCTCGGGACTCGGGACTCGGGACTGGGGGCTCGGGACCAGGTGCCGGGGACAGGGTGCTGGGTGCTAGGTTCTGGGTGCTGGCAGAGGCGGCGGCAGTGCTGTTCAGCGGCCCTTCCAGCCGCGCGTTTTCTTTTTGCCTAATCCCTAATCCCTGATCCCTAATCCCTGTTTCTCCCAGCCGCGCCCTGACGCGATCGACCACCTGGGGCAGCGGCAAAGCCGCCACCTCGGCGACCTGCGTGGCTTCCTGCCGGCGAAGGGAGGCGAGACGCTCGCGCAGCCCCGCCGCCTCGCGCTCGAGTCGGGCGCGGCGCAATTCATACTCGCGCATCGCCGCTTCGTGCTGTGCACGCGCTTCGCGCAAATTGGCGGCGGCGCGGGCTTCCAGACGCGCTGCGTCTTCTGCGGCACGCTGGCGCACTTGCTCCGTTTCGAGCGTTTGCCGCAGCCGCGCTTGGCGCTCGCACGACCAGGCCAGGAACAGCAGCCCCAGGGCGATGGCCGCGGCGGCGGGAACTAGTAACGCCCGGCCGGCCAGTCCGCCCAGACCCTTCGCCGTCGCGAGGAGCGCGCCCTTCCACGACTTGGCTGCGGATCGCGTCGATGGAGAGTCGCCGGTCACGATTTCCTCCCCAGGATTCGCTGCAATGTTTCACCGGCCTTGCCGAGACCATAGAGAGCGACGATGAAAAACGTCAGACCTTCCAGATTCGGTAGCGCCCCCGTTCGCCAGACAATGCGCGAGACCCAGACACACGCCCAGATGAGCATCATGCCGGCGCCCACGCGGCTGAAACTCGCTTCGCCCGATTCGGAAAAGAGCTGATGGAGAAATAAACGCATAGAACCTCCAGATGCCGCCGCGCTTTCGCCAGGCCGGCCGCGCCTCCTGCTCCGCGCGCGATTCCTCGGACGCGCTGGGCCTGCGCCCGTTGGAAAGCCCGCTGCCCGCTCGCCCGGCTTGCGAATTTGGGAGTAAGATAGCCAGCGCGGCCTTCGCGGGCGCCGGGAGACGATCGCGTCACAAGGGGCCCGGCCCCTGGGGGCGCCGCTCCCGCAACGGCCTTCGCCCCCGGCCGGTGGGATCGGGGCAGGGCGGCCGATACGCGCCGGCATAACCGGATTGCCTCGCTCGGCAGGCTACTTGCCTGTCGAGCCCTCGCTTGACCTTTCATGATGATAGGCTATCAGAAGAAACTAGCACGATGGGCACCAGTGGTACGCGTCGTCGAAGGTTCTCCTTATCTTATTGCGAATAGGATAAATAAAGTTTGGCGCTGGCCGCAAAATGCAGCCCGGCGCGCGGCTAGAGCGATTTTTTGCCACTTGGACGCGAGGATATCTATAGCCTAGATAAGTGAAACCCCGGTAACGGGATGGAATTCAGGCCCTTAAGGGCAGGAAAGGGATCGCCACGGACGGCCGAGACACGCCGCCGGCCGGGGGCGGAGGTGAACTCCATGCGAGCCGTACTTCAGCGGGTGCAAAGGGCCGCCGTGCGGGTAGAGGGCGCGACGGTGGGAGAAATCGGGCCCGGACTCCTGATCCTTCTGGGCGTCGGGCGGGACGATACGCCGGAGACGGCCCGTGCGTTGGCGGAGAAAGCGGCGAACCTGCGCGTCTTCGACGACGCTGGGGGCCGCATGAACCGCTCGCTGCTGGAGACGGGGGGAGCGTCGTTGTGCGTTTCCCAGTTCACCCTCT
>JAIQGA010000045.1 GCA_020072925.1 Terriglobia bacterium
TGGTTTTCCTCGGACCTCGGAGAAAAAGAAAAGTGTCGCTCCGAATTCGCTCGCTATAGCCAAAGCGAGTAGAACCACGGCCAGTTGAAAAGCCGAGAGGTGGCGGTTCCACTCGACAATCGCTGCTGAAAAGGTCAGAACGAAACCAAGCAGGATCGTCATCCGCTTGCCAAACCGATTCAGCCCAACGTTTGGCTGGAGAAGCCACAACGCACCGAGGGGCATTAGCCAAAGGTAAGTGTCAGTAGTTGAAACTTGCCACGCACGTCTGAATCGGAAGATCGATCCCGTCGCGATGTGTGCAACAACGGTAATCGTGAAGACGTGGACGCTCGCGAAAAAGACCCAACCCACCCAAGGAAACCGAAGAAGCACGCCGGGCTGTGGCCGCAGGAAACCCTTCCAATCCATAGATTATCTCCACCCTGTCGGGTTCCTCCCCCAGCCCTCCTCAATTTTCGCTAAAGTTTGTACCCAATCTTCCTTAGAAACTCTTTGCGGTACTTGATGTCGGCGTCGGTTTCGAGGCCTTTGGATTTCAAGCCGTCGATGACACCCAGGATGCCGCGGCCTTGTTCAGTCTCGGCGACGATGACTTCCACGGGGTTGGCGGTGGCGCAAAAGACGCGGCAAACTTCCGGAACGTTTTTGATGGTATTCAGAATGTTAACGGGAAAGCCGCCGTCCATAAAAATGATAAAGCAGTGGCCGCAGCCGAGCGCCAGGGCGTTGTTCTGCGCCAACTCGATCAGGCGCGGGTCATTGCCCGCGTAGCGCACCAGCGCCGGCCCCGACGACTCGCAGAAGCCGATCCCGAACTTCATGCCGGGCACGGTCTGGACGATGGCCTCGTAGAGGTCCTCGATGGTCTTGATGAAGTGCGCCTGCCCGAGGATGAAATTCATGTCGGCAGGTTTTTCGATGGTGACGGTCTTGAGGTCCATGTGGAGGCTCCGCAGCACTTTATCGGCAGGATTTTAACGCGAACCGTGGCGGCGAGCCAGCGAATCTCGAGGGCTTCTGGCTCTAACCAATCCCCTGGAGGCGATGGGGACCCACGGCAAGGATGCGGTAGAAGGCCCCCTGTTGCTCGAAATGAATGCGGTGGGTCGGGTCAACTCGCGCCCGGTAGATAACGTCGCTCCCCCTTCTGATTATCTCGATGCGTAAAGAGGGATGTTGTAGGTTCCTGCTGATGAAGCGAAAGGCCCGAATGAACTTACTCTTGAGATTCTTATTGTAGGAGTCCAGCTGATCCCATGTTTCGCTAGCTATCAGGATTGGGCGATCAGTCTCCATTGCGCGCCGAACGAGACTTGCGATACTCGGCCCGACTTCGCCGAATCATTTCGCGAAGTCCCTTGGGCATTTCGCCGTCCTTGAGGTCGATCACCGGAACTACGCCACGGGGATGACTGAGCTTTCGGCTTAACGGATGAAGCTTTCCGTTCGGCATCTTAACGGCTAGCCCCAACGCTGTGAGGTTGCGGACTGCTTCCGAGAACTTCATAACAACATAGTACCATTCGCCCTGCTGTGCTGCAATCTCTCGTAGGTCAGCCGGGCGGTCCGTTCATTCGGACACCTTCAACACGGCCAGAAACGCTTCCTGGGGAATATCCACGCGGCCGACGCGCTTCATCCGCTTCTTGCCTTCCTTCTGTTTCTCGAGCAACTTGCGTTTGCGCGTGATGTCGCCGCCGTAGCACTTGGCCAGAACGTTCTTACGCAGGGGCGGAACGTTTTCGCGCGCAATGATTTTCGCACCGATGGAGGCCTGAATCGCCACCTCGAAAAGCTGGCGGGGAATCAACTTGCGCATCTTCTCGCAGAGCGAGCGACCGCGGCCGTGAGCGTGCTCGCGGTGGCAGATAAACGAGAGCGCATCCACGGGCTCGCCTGCCACGAGCAGGTCCACCTTCGCTAAGTCCGACTCCCAGAAGCCCGCAAAGTGGTAATCGAGCGAAGCGTAGCCGCGCGAGACCGATTTGAGGCGATCATAAAAATCCAGAACGATTTCGTTGAGCGGCAACTCATAAGTCAGCAATACACGTTTGGGTGAAACGTACTCGAAACCCTTCTGCACGCCGCGCTTCTCTTCGAGCAGCTTCAGGATGCCGCCCAGGAATTCATCCTGTGTGAAGATCTGCGCCAGAATGACGGGCTCCTCGACCTTGGCGATATCCCCCGCGGCGGGAAACTTCGTGGGCGTATGCACTTCGATGACCTCGCCCATCTTGGTCGTGACCCGATAGCGGACGCTGGGCGCGGTGGTGATGAGATCGAGATTGAATTCGCGCTCCAGGCGCTCCTGCACGATTTCCATGTGTAACAGTCCCAGAAAGCCACAGCGGAACCCGAAACCCAGCGCCACGGAATTTTCGGGCTCGTAGAAAAATGAGGAATCATTCAGGCGGAGTTTTTCGAGGGCGTCGCGCAGCGACTCGTAGCTGCTGGCGTCCACGGGATAGAGCCCGGCGAAGACCATAGGCTTGATGTCCTCGAAGCCGGGCAGAGGGGATGCTGCGGGGCGCGCGTCGTCAGTGATGGTGTCGCCAATGCGCGTGTCCGCGATGCGCTTGATGTTGGCGATCATGAAACCCACCTCGCCCGCCTGAAGGCGGTTGATGCGGACGGGTTTCGGCGTCAGCACGCCCAATTCCTCAACCGTATAGACCTGCTGGTTCGACATCAGACGGATGCACATCCTCACGGCAAGCGTTCCCTGCATGACGCGCGTGAGGACCACGACGCCGCGGTAGGGATCGAACCAGGAATCGAAGATGAGCGCCTGCAAGGGCGCCTCCGCCGAGCCGCGCGGGGGCGGCACGCGCGCCACGACGGCTTCGAGCACGTCTTCGACCCCGGTGCCCTGCTTGGCGCTGATGAGCAACGCCTCCTGCGGGTCAAGCGCCAGGGCGTGCTCGATCTGTTGACGGGTCGCCTCGATATCCGCACCCGGCAGATCGATTTTGTTAATCACCGGGATGATCGCCAGGTTGTTATGCATGGCGAGATGCGCGTTAGCGAGCGTCTGCGCCTCGACGCCCTGCGACGCATCAATAACCAGAACCGCGCCCTCGCACGCCATGAGGCTGCGCGAGACCTCGTAGGAAAAATCCACGTGGCCGGGCGTGTCGATAAGGTTAAGCTGGTATTCCTCTCCATTCCGGGCGCGATAGAACAGGCGGACGGCGTGGGCCTTGATCGTGATGCCGCGCTCTCGCTCGAGGTCCATGCTGTCGAGCACCTGGTCCGCCATCTCGCGCTTCGAGAGGGCGCCGGTCAGCTCGAGCAGGCGGTCGGCCAGCGTGGATTTCCCGTGGTCGATGTGAGCGACGATAGAGAAGTTCCGAACGTGCGACGCGTCCGTCATATCAAGCTCATGCTTCCGGTTTTGGGTTGGTTCCGACCCAAGGGGAGACTCGCCGTGCGGTTGGAGCGGCAGGAACGAGCCCTCAGCGACCGCGAGGCTCTTTCCCAAACCCATAGAAATTTATCATTCGCAGGCGTTGCAGGCAAGAGATTTTGCGCCACGTTTGACGGTCCAAAAGCGCGCAAGGGCCGCTCAACGCGTTCGGATCTTGTTTTCGTTCGGGCGAGGCCGTCCGGATGACGAGCTAAAAACTCAAGCGGTATTATAGAAACTTCATGCCTGCCATATGCAATATTAACGTACATAATGGGGCACAGATCCGGCTAATCTGGAATGAGGAGAGACGCGGGGAGCTCACCGGGCTGACCGAGTACGGTGGTAGCCGTCGGGATGCTTCGTCTTCCACGTCCAGGCCGAGCGGATAATCCCTCGCAGATCCGAATGACGCGGCTTCCAGCCGAGGTCGCGGCTGATTTTCGCCGGGCTCGCCACCAGCACCGCGGGATCTCCGGCTCGGCGCGGACTGACTTCGACGCGAAGCGTTCGGCGCGTCACCTCTTCGACGCCCCGTACAACCTCTCTTACCGAAAACCCCTCACCGTGACCCACGTTGAAGACCGCGCCACGAATTCTGGGAAGGGCTCGAAGCGCCAGGATGTGAGCGCGAGCGATGTCCCGAACATGCACGTAATCCCGCACGCAGGTGCCGTCCGGGGTTGGATAATCATCGCCGTAAATATGAAAGGTCCTGTCCGAGTTTAGTGCCGCATCCAGCAGGCGGGGCACGAGATGCGTTTCCGGCCGGTGGTCCTCGCCCAGTGCGCCGACTGCGCCGGCGGCGTTGAAATAGCGGAGCGCCACCCAACGGAGCCCGTGGGCGTGTTGATACCATGCGAGCGCGCGTTCAATCACCAGCTTGGTCTCGCCATAGGGGTTGATGGGCGTCAGCGGGTGCTCTTCCGTGATCGGGACCTCTTTCGGCTCCCCATACACTGCCGCGCTGGACGAAAAGACGAGCTTTTGAATGCCACACTCTACCAGAACGTCCAAAAGCGTGATTGTGCCGCTGACGTTGTTGCGATAGAAAAGGCCCGGGTTCCGCATGGATTCATCCACCAAGGCCTTGGCTGCAAAATGCATTACCGCTTCAATGCGGAATTTCCGGCACACACGCTTTACGGTCGCCGCATCAGCGATATCCCCCTCGATCAGTTTGACACGCTTGACGATCGCCGCTCGATGCCCCGCGCTGAAGTTGTCAAAGGCCACCACCGAGTGCCGGGCGTTGACAAGTTCCGAAGCGCAAACGCTCCCCACGTAACCCGCGGCACCTGTCACCAGGATGTTCATTTTCCGGTAAACCTCTCCCCGTTCTTAATGGTTTCCAACGTCGTTGTATCAGAATTCCGGGTCCATGCCACTTGAATTTCGCCTATGCGGCGCTGGGACTGGGCAGGAAGGCTATCGGCGTCCCACACCGAAATACCGGAAGCCCAGGCTCTTGACCATCTCGATGTCGTAAACGTTCCGCGAATCCACCAGCACATCGCCACGCATGGCGCGCTTGACCTCGGCAAGATCGAGGTTTCTGAATTCGTTCCATTCCGTAGCGAGGACAACAGCGTCGGCAGCTTCCGCCGTCTCCAGCGGGCCGCGGCAAAAGCAGACTCGTTCGCTGTTGAGGACCGCCTGGGCTTCGGCGCACACCTCCGGGTCATATGCGCGCAATCGGCAGCCCTCCTTGAGCAAGGCCTGACAAATCACGATGGCCGTCGATTCCCTAATATCGTTGGTGTTCGGTTTGAAGGAAAGACCCCAAACGGCAATGGTTTTTCCTTCCAGCGCGCCAAGTCCCTGTCGCAACTTGTACAGGACGACCTGGTGCTGGCGGGCGTTCACCCTGAGCGCGGTATCCACCAGGGAAAGCTCGACGTTCGCCTGCCGCCCCATTTGGACCAGTGCGCGGCAATCCTTGGGGAAGCAAGACCCCCCGAACCCGGGCCCCGGGTGCAGAAACTTGGGGCCGATGCGACGGTCCATGCCCAGGGCTTTCGCCACGATGTGGACGTCGATATTCAGGGCGTCGCAGAGATTCGCGATTTCGTTGATGTAGGAGATCTTGACCGCCAGAAATGAGTTCGCGGCGTACTTGATCAGCTCGGCGGTCTCCAGCGTCGTAAAGACAAAGGGCGTCTCGATCAGGTAAAGCGGGCGATAAATCTCTTTCAATATCCTGGCGCCGCGCTCGGTTTCCGTGCCAATGATGACGCGGTTCGGCCGCATGAAGTCCTCCAGAGCGGAACCCTCGCGCAGGAACTCCGGGTTGACCGCCACCTCGATGTCGGCCGCAGGACCCCGCTGGCTTCGGATCAGGGCCCCCAGTCGACGCGCCGTACCAACCGGCGCGGTGCTTTTCATCACGATCAATTTGAAGCTGTCAAGGTTCTCGGCGATCTCCTTGCCCACCGACTCAATCTGCGAGAGGTCGGGATTACCGTCCGGGAGGCTGGGCGTCCCCACGGTGATAAACACCACCTGCGCGTTCCGAACCGCACTACCCAAATCCCGCGTAAAGCGCAAACGCCCGCGCGCGACGTACCGCTTGACCAAGTCTTGCAGACCCGGTTCGAAAAAGGGCACCTGTCCGCTCTGGAGTTGGCGGACGCGGCCTTCGTCGATGTCGACGCATGTGACCTCCATGCCCAGGTCCGCAAACCCCGAGCCGGTCACTAAACCCACATACCCTGTTCCAACAATGGCAAGTTTCAAAGTCCGATACCTCCATGAAGCGCTGACCCAAAACTCATCTCCTTCCGGTCGCGCCGCAACTTATGGCAACGTTTCCTACCGGGCGGCCGGTGGAAGATAAGGGGTTGTAAGCACATAATACACCGACAATGACTTTCCCAGCCCGTACAGCCTTCTGCCCTCGCTGTGTAACACCGATGCCGCGCTCCAGCGCGCTCCGGGTGCTTCATCAGTAGATATTCCGGATGGGACCGCAAGAAGCGCACCAGCTCGTCCGGGCCCACCGCCTACTTCACCGCGAGCGAAGGTTTCCTTGACAGCCTAAGCGACACGGAGGTAGACTCTGGCACCTGAGTCAGAAAGAGGAAGCGCTGCCGGCGCGGGGCATGACGCGTCGGAGTGTTGCGCCGACAAAGGGGTTTCCGGGCTAGCTCGTTCTCTTTATGTTCATCGTCAGCGGAGTGTCGCGGGGGGGCTTTCTGCTGGTTAAAACGCTAGAGGTAAATGAAAACCAGAATGCCCAAAACGAGAACGGCAAAGTCAGGATTCTCTTTGCGGGGAGCGCACGTGGCTTCGAGTCCATCCCAGGCCCTGCGCGATATGGGCCCAGCATTGCTGGTTGCAGTGCTCCTGGTGGCCATCTCCCTTCGTGCACAGGATCCTAACCCGGTTCCCGAGGAACGGGCCAGCCGCCTCGATTTGCCCGCGTCGCCGTCGTCTAACCACCTTCCAAGCGCGAGCGACGTCATTATCAGCCCTGACGACATGCTGGATTTGTCGGTTCTGGATGTTCCGGAATTCTCCGGCCACTACCGCGTGAGTCCGACAGGATCCATCACGCTACCCCTACTTCAGAGCCCAATTCCCGCCGCAGGGCTCACACCCAACGAGCTCTCCCAGGCGATCAGCGAGAAACTGCGAGCGGGCGGTCTCGTGAACAACCCCCAAGTCACAATTTCGGTTAGGGAATCCCGTGTCCATTCGGTGGCGGTGACCGGCGCGGTGAAAAAGCCCCAGATTTATCCTCTATTCAGCTCGACCACCCTTCTCGACGTGCTGTCTCAGGCTGAGGGCTTAACGGAGGATGCGGGCCCCACTGCCGTGGTCACGCGCGGTCAGATTGCCCTGGCAAGGATCAAGAAAGAAGGGCAATGCGAGCGACCAGCGCACCCGGAGGTTTGCCCCGCTACGCTCAGTGTGGATCTCGGGAAGCTCCTGGAAAGTGGGGACCCGCAATCCAACGTCGTTCTCTATCCGGGTGATCGCGTGACCGTCCCCCGAGCGGGGATTATTTACGTTGTGGGGGCGGTGAACCGACCCGGTGGATTCCCACTCAAGAGTGACCAGAAAGAAATGACCGTCCTCAAGGCCCTTGCGCTTGCCCAGGACTTGAAGACCTCCGCCGTTCGAAATAAAGCCCTGATCATCCGGAGAGATTCTGCGCAGCCAGGAGGAAAGGAAGAAATTCCCGTCGACTTGAAGAAGATTCTTTCCAGGCGAGCCCCTGACGTCCCGCTCGTACCTCATGACATCCTCTTTGTTCCGGATAGCTCCAGCAGGAAGGCGCTGATGCGTGGCGCGGAGGCTGCCGTCCAAATGGCCACGGGCGTTATCATCTGGCGCTTGCCTTAGTCTCAGGATCCCGGGAGAGACGGCTTAATACGATATGGACCGAGAAGAGAACCTGGTAGCTCCGGAACATCATTCAGCAGGGCCGCTGAACACGCCTCAGTACCCAATTGTCGACTTGAACGCGCTTGACCATACGTCGTTTGTCGAACTGGCCACTTTCTTCCGACTCATCTCCAAGCGTCGCGGGACCATCCTGACGACGGCGCTCATCCTCATGACCCTGGCTACGGTTTTCGCCTTCAAGATGAAACCTGTGTACCAGGCGACCGCGCGGGTGGCCATTGAATCGGAGATGCCGCTGGTCCAATCGCTCAACGAGGTTTATCGAACTATACCGATTGAGGAGAACTTCCTGCAAACGCAAGTCAAGGTGCTTCAAAGTGAGAACCTGGCCTGGGAGGCAATTCAGCAACTTGGACTTGCCAATAATCCGGCCTTCGCGCCGAAGGGCAGTTGGGCCAAGCCGGGAGAAGCCGATTCTCGAATCGTTCGGGGCCAACTCCTGGGACTGTTTAGCAGTCATCTCGATGTCGAGCTCGCCCGCGATACGCACATGGTCTTAGTGAGCTTCGAAAGCACTGACCCATATCTGGCCGCTCGAGTTGCCAACACGCTCGTCAGTGACTACACGGAATACAACTTCCGTTCGCGGTATGAAGCCACGCGACAGGCCAGCGGCTGGATGGAGCAGCAACTTGATGAATTAAAGTCCAAGGTCGAAAACTCGCAGGAAGCGCTCGTGGCCTATGAAAGGGAGAACTCGATCGTCAATATCAACGACAAGCAGAACCTCCTCGAGCAGCGATTATCGGACCTAAGTAAAGACCTGACCAGCGCTCAGAACGATCGCGCGCAAAGAGAATCCCTCTACCAGCAGGTGAAATCCAACCCGAACCAGGTCGCCTTACTGGCCCAGAACGACCTTTTGCAGAGACTCCAGGAGAAATACGCCGATATCCAGTCGACATACGTCGATGCCCAAAGCCAATACGGCCCCAACTTCCCCAAAGTGATAAGGCTGCGAAGCCAGGTAAATGAAATTCAGTCGATGATCGACCAGGAGCGGAAGCGCACAATCCAGCGGATCAGGAAGGACTACGAAGCAGCGGTCGGCAGAGAAAGAATCTTGACCGATCTGGTGGCTCGCGAAAAGGGCGACGTCGGGAGACTCAACCAACTCCTGATTCAGCATAACCTTCTCAAACGGGATTTTGAAACCAACCAGCAAATGTACGAGAGCCTGCTCCAGCGCTTGAAAGATGCAACCGTCTCGGCAGGGCTCCGGGCCAATAACGTTCGCCTGGTGGATACCGCGTTTCCTCCCGCGGAGGCAATCCGCCCGAGAAAAGTGCTGTATATTTCGGTTGGCTTGATCGCCGGCGTCTTCCTCGGCGTAGTGTTCGCCTTCATTGCAGAAGGTCTCGATTCCTCCATCAAGTCGGTCGAAGACATCGAGCAGCTCATCACGGCTCCCACCCTGGTGGTTATCCCCTCGGCGAAAGCGGTGGGCGTAGCACGCAAGTCCTGGCTGAGGGGCCCACGGAACGGCAGTTCGGACGGGAACGGCAGGGTAGAGCTGGCGGTCCTGGAACGCCCGTCCTCCTCCCTTGCAGAGTCTTACCGAACCTTGCGGACTTCGATTCTGCTCTCCACCGCCTCGCAACCTCCCCAGGCGTTGTTGGTTACGAGCAGCCACCCGCAGGAAGGGAAAACGTGCACTTCGATCAACTTAGGCCTCGCGCTGGCGCAGCGGGGGAGCCGTGTACTGCTTATTGACGGCGACCTCCGTCGCCCTGGGATCAGCCGGTTGCTAAGTTCCCGGGATGGCAAGGGGTTGAGTGGTGTGCTCACGGGCGCGTATACCTTCCGAGAGGCATTGCAGCAGCTTGAATCACTGCCTTCGTTGTGGATTCTGCCCGCCGGGCCGGCTCCTCCCAACCCTGCCGAGCTGCTTTCCTCCTCCAGCATGGAAGATTTGATGCGGGAAGCGAAAAAGGGCTTTGACCATGTCGTCGTAGATTCTCCTCCTTTGCTTATGGTGAGCGATGCCGTTATCCTCTCTAACCTTGTGGACGGAGTCGTCTTGGTGGCGGAAAGCGGGGTGACGAATCGCAGCGCGCTGGCCCGCGCCCACAAAATGCTCCAGATGGCAGGCGCCAAGGTCCTGGGGTCGGTCCTTAACAAGTTGGATGTCCGGCATAATGGCTATTACGGTTATTACTATCACTACGGATATTATAACCGCTACTATGGCGAGGACGGGAATAAACGCGATTCCGAGGTAAAGCCGTCCGGCTCAAATTCTTTGGAGAATCCTGTCGTCAAAGGGTGACTCTTCCTCGTCCCCTTTGGAGCTTTGGGCTGCCTGATCCTGGGGTTGGTGGGGTGGGAGAAATCAGCTTTAATCCTGGTCGGTGCGATGGATGAGTCGCGGGTTGTTTGCTTCCGGTGATTTCGATATTTCGCTCCCTTCGCGCTTCTGGAAGGGTGCATTTCTGCTTGCACTCGGCATCCACGGCCTTCTCCTGGCTTACAGCACGATGCGGATTTCCCTTTCCGCGACGCTTGCCGACTCGATGTCGGTTGCCGACCTGCGGGAGGCGCTCAGGCTGGATCGTATGAATCCGGAAGCTCACCGGCGCCTCGGTCTGGTTTACCCCTATTCTTATTCTTTCGACAACCTCGAGCGCGGAGAGGCTGTTCGACAGCTTCGCCGGGCGGTTGAGCTCAGGCCACGGAACGCCTGGTATTGGGCGGAGCTCGCGTCCGCTTGTGAGGACGCCGGTGACCGCGCCTGCGCAGATAATGCCGTTGAACGCGCCTTGAGCCTGAGCCCGATGGCTCCCCGCCTGCATTGGCTTGCTGCCAACTATTACCTGCGCACGGACCGAACGGATGTTGCCCTGTCCCAATTTCGACGCTTGCTGGAATTGAGTCCCCAATATTCCCAGTCGACGTTCCGGGTTTGCCTTCGCGTGGCTCCAGACCCTTGGGTTGTCTACGAGAAAGTCTTGTCTCCCACCAACGCCCCCCAGCTAGCGCTCGCCTATGTCAATTACCTCGGCCAGCAGGGTCACCTCGATGACGCTTACCGGATCTGGGGCCGGATCTCAACCGGGCCTTTTCGCGTCGATTTTGCCCAAGCCCAGCCCTTTCTCGAAAACCTGATCGCGCAGGGACGCGTCCAGGATGCGCGAAGTGTCTGGGAGGATCTCCTCCGGCTAGGTGTGGTTCGGAGATCTTCAGGTGGAGATCAGACCAATGCTCTCTTCAACGGCAGTTTCGAGAGCAATCTCTTGAACGGTGGATTCGACTGGCGCCTTAATCCTTCCCCCTACGTCGCCGTGGATTTTCCAGATCGCTCAGCGTACCAGGGTGCCCGCTGCTTGCAGGTTAGTTTCTCGGTCAGCAGGAACGAGGAATTCGAGCCCCTCTATCAACTTGTTCCGGTGGTTCCAGGCGAGTCGTACCTCCTGACGGCGTTCGTCCGGTCCGACAATGTCACGTCGGACAGTGGCCCGCGCCTGCGTGTCGTCGATGCCTATCATCCCGAGCGAATCGTGGCTGTAACGGAGGTCACGCGTGGAACCAGTGGTTGGCACCCCGTTCATACGGAGTTCCTGGTGGGCCCCCAGACCCAGTTAGTTCGCGTCTCTGTCTGGCGGGCGCGGAGCCGGAGCTTCCCCAGCGAAATCAGCGGTACGTTCTGGATGGATGCCGTCACGCTGAAGCCCGTGACTCTCCCAATGACCAACAACCCGCAAGAGAGGAGACACTGATTGTGCCACCTCCACCGCCAGCTTTCGTAGTGGGTTCGAGTAACGCGAAAATGGCAAACAAAGCAAACGGCGCCGGATCCCGCACGCTGGATGCCGCGCGCGTTCTTTTGGCAGCAACCTTGTTGGCTGCCCCTTTTCCTTTCGGTTCCGTACAACCCTGGGCCTGGGGGATCTTGACCCTTTGCGCCGTCGCAACGTTATTTTTGTGGGGAATCGGGTTGAGTCAGCAGGGCCGCCTGCGCATCTTCTGGTCGCCCGTTTACTTGCCGGTGGCGCTGTTTCTTCTTCTTGGAGTAGGGCAGTACGTTGGACACTGGACTGCCGATCCTTACTCCGCTCGGGAAAGCCTCATTAAACTGGTCACGGGTTTCCTCTTTTTCTTTCTTACCGGTCAACTCCTGGCCATGTCCTCTCGGAAGACATGGCGTGCACTGGGAATTACGGTTGCCGTCTATTGTTTCTTGATGGCAGTATTCGGCATCGTGCAGTTCTTCTCCAGCCAGGGGCAGATGTACTGGTCGGTGAAGATGCCCTGGAACCTCTATTTTGGCCCCTATGTGAACCACAACCATTACGCAGGGCTCATGGAAATGCTGATTCCGATCGCCGCCGCTTACGCGCTCCTTCGCCCTCCCTCGGACCCGCTGCGAGGGTGCCTGGTTTTTGTCGTGATTGTCGCGATTGCCTCGATATTGCTTTCAGGATCTCGCGGCGGGATGGCTTCACTGATTTTGGAAGCTTTGCTGCTGCTCACGGTCGTCCTCCGACACTTTCCAGGGCGCCGGTTGCTTACCTACGCTCTTGGCGGGGCTGCCGCGCTTGCCGCAGCCTGCGTGTTCTTTCTCTGGATGGCCCCGGAACAGATCCTGGTGCGTCAGGCGGCGCTTGTCGATCCCCACCTCCTGCGGGAAGACATAAGTTTTACAGGGCGGGTGAGGCTCAACATCGACTCCTTCCACATCTTTCGCGATCATCCGTGGGCGGGAACCGGGCTGGGGAGCTTTGAGTCTGTTTATCCCGCTTATCAAAGCGCTCCGAGCGATTTGAACATGGACCATGCCCACAACGATTATGCCGAAGCCCTGGTGGAGACCGGAATCGCAGGTGGGGGGCTTATTGCGGCTGCCATTGTGATGTTCATTTTCTTTGCTTTTCGAAACCTGACACAGCGGCTCCGTGACGAATTTGGCTGGCTGCAAGTTGGCGCCTCGCTTGGAGTTTGTGCTTTGCTCTTACATAGTTGTGTTGACTTCAACTTGCACATTCCCGCCAATGCGGTTTGGCTTGCTGCCTCAGGTGGCATAGCGCTGTGTAACGTCTCAGGCTTCAGCTTGGCGCGCTAGGCGAGAAGCGATGAGCGGTGAACAAGTATGGGGTCAAGGACAGCAGCTTTCGCAGAGATTCCGCAAAGCCCGGCCCGCACTTCCAACGGCCGCAAGGGCTTCAAGAGCCCTATTATTTGCGGGGCCATCGGTGTCGTTGTTTTCCTTGTGCCGTTTCGTACCGTGCTCATTCAGTTTTCTCAAAAGGCCTTGGGGACGGAATTCTGGGGCAATTACGCAAAAGAGTGCCTGCTTATTGCCATTCTGTTTTGGACGACGTTGAGGGTCCTGCTTTACCCTCAACTCAGAGAGGTGGCGCGCCGCCACCTACTTGTTGGGGGACTTCTCCCCTTCCACCTCTTCTACATGTACATTGTCCTCAGGTTTCTCTATGGCTTGACCGTAGAATGGCGCCTCGCGGGCCTGGGCCTGGCCGTCTACGCGGCATACGCAGTTCTGTTTCTAGCCGTCCTTCTCAACGGGCTTTCACTTTCCGAGATGACAACTCTAACCTCAGCCCTGCTAATGTCTGTGCCCTTGACTGGGGCAGCCGCGCTCTTTGAAGTTGTTACGGGCTATGAATTCGGGCCCTTCGAGCCGGCCTTCAACCCCGCCAGTAGTGCCGCCGTGGTCATCTATAGGCGGATATCTTCTCTGACCGGGAGCTCGATCCACCTCGGTCTCTATCTGGCCATGCTCCTGCCCCTCCCGGTCAGTTTGCTGCTCGACCGGGGCCCGCGCCGGTCACTGGTCCAGGTGCTATCCATTATGTTTGGCCTTTTTGGATTGGCAGTCGCTTATTCGCGAGGAGCATGGGTGTTATTTATCCTGGCGATTGCAGTTCTGGGGACTCTCAAGCGCAGCGCCAAACTGCTTGTTGGAGCCGGAGCATTATTGCTGGGGGCAGTCGCCCTAATCATTGCCCTGAATCACTTCGCGCCACAGGGAATGTACGCCCAGCGCTTTGCCACCATCATGAATTGGAACCGGGACCTGGCAAACGTCGCGCGCCTTGAAACATGGTCAGCAGATATGCAGATTGCGCAAAAAAACCTTCTGTTGGGGTACGGACTCGCCACGACCGGAAATGCCCCATTGAAATTCGGCTTGCCGAGCATCACCAACACCGAGAACTCTTACCTCAAGCTCCTTGTCGAAGGCGGGATACCGGCCTTGGCTCTGTTTCTTTGGATGTTTCTTAGCTTTTGGATCATGGGCTATCGGGCGCGCAAATATCTTTCAGGGAATGCTCGCAGTGTCGCGGAAGGGATTCTGGCGGCCCTGGCCGGGACGGCGGCAGAAATGTGGGTTTATGGAACACTTGAAACCCAGATTGGGAGCTGCATCTTGTGGTTCTATTTTGCGTACCTGTTTGTTGCCTATGTCACGACTCGTCGGAATCTGGCAAACCAACACTTGACCCAGCGAGACCAGGCAAATTCCCTCTACGCGCCTGGTAACGCGTTGTCCCGAAACCCATGACCCCCAAGGCGCCAAGCGAATCCAAGGATCCTGCTTCTGCCGTCGTGGATCGTCCGGCGGCAGACCTCATCTCCGGCTATTCATTGAGGCTCGAGAGGATTGGGAAGCTCGGGATCCTGATGGCGGTGCTGACCGTCCTGGGTCAATTGACAGGCTTGGTGCGCGAGGCCGCGATTGCCTTCTTCCTGGGAGCGACGGGGCGCACCGACACATTTATCGCCGCTTACCAGCCGATTGAGGTTCTCACCAGCGCCATTTTATTGTCCATGTCCTTCGGGGTTCTCCCCTTAATCCTGGAGTATCGACGAGATTTCGGTCCGGCGGTCGCCGTACAAATGACGCGACGACTTCAGTACGGGACCGCAGCCAGTTTCGTGGGCGTCTGCGTCCTGCTGTATCTTGGAGGCGTGTGGATATTGCACCAAAGCGATCCCCACCTGGGACCTCTTCAGGTTCATCAGGCGCTCCGTCTGTGGCACAGGATGGTGCCCGCCGTTGCACTAGCCAGCTTAACGGCCTTTTTTAGCGCTGAACTTATTGCCGCCGAACGGTTCGTGTACCCAGGATTGAACTCCTTCTTGCTGAACAGCTCTATTGTGCTTTGTGGGGTAATCGGCTGGAAGGTTTTCGGTGTCGAGGCATTTGCCTTGGGCGTAATCATGGGCTTCCTGATGCAACTGTTGGTCCAGGCCCTGGCAACGAGCTCCGAGCGGCGGCGAGCTGACCTGAAACCGGAACGTCAGATACCCCGAGTTTGGAGAGATGGGTTGCGGTTTGTTGCGCCCGTCTTCGTGGTGTTTTCTTTAAGCTGTATGAGTGCCATCGTACCCCGAAGAGTCGCCTCTGCCTTAGGAGAAGGGCAGATGTCAATTCTCGCCTATGGGACCCGCGCGGTGACGGCCGTGTATCTTTTGGGCAGCTTCGCAATTTCGTACCCTTACTCCTCCTTCCTTGCTCGGGCGGTTGCGTCTGGTGAAGCCGAACAGGCGCGGAGCTTGTTCCGTTCTCTGGTTCGTGCTGCGTTCCTTTTTTCTCTCCCCGCCATAGCCGCCTTAGCTCTCTTAAGGGCGCCTCTGGTCCGCATCCTTTTTCAGCGGGGGGCTTTCACCTCTGACGCCTCGGCGGCCGTCACCTCGATCCTGCCCTATCTTTCGCCGTTAATCCTGGGCGCTCTGGTCTCGGACGTAATCGGCCGGTGTTTGATTGCCACAAAGCGCATCTTCTCTGCCTGCATTCTGTATAGTATCTTGGTGGCGCTTTCTTGGATTCTTTCGGAGGTGTGCCAGTCCTTCTGGGGATTGAAGGGGACCGCCGCCGGTTGGGCTCTGGCCAGTTGCCTCAGCGGTCTATTGTTCCTGGTCGGCTTGGCGAGACAAATGGGAGGACGCGCTTTTCGAGGCATTACCTCATCCATTGGAAGGATTCTCTTAGCTGGCTTGCTGTCTTGCGCCGTCATGGCCGTTTCATCAAGATTGTTTCTAGCCTGGCGCCCCCGCGCATTGGCCTCGGACATCCTGGAGATCGTTGTCACTTTAGCGGCAGGCGGGCTGGCGTTCATTGGGTTGGGGCTCCGTTTGGGCATCCCCGAGCTCGTCTCAATGATCGGCAGCTTTAGGGGGAAATTGGGGACATATGAACCCCCCTCGGTCTGAAACTGCCCGCAACTCCTTTCGCCAGGGCGAAAGGGTTTCAGAGGAACGGGTCGCGAAACAGGATTCGCAGGAGGAGCCTTGTTCGCCGTGGCCACCCCCTCGCGCGGCCGGATCGCCCTCTAAAAGCAGCGGGATCAGCCCTCCGAAAGTGGCGGTGGTCTTCGGAACCCGACCCGAGGCCATAAAACTCGCCCCTGTGATTCGCGAGCTTAAGGCCCGAAATGGCTGCTTCCGGACGGCCGTGTGTATTACGTCACAGCATAATGAACTCTTGCAGCAGGCCTTGTCCATTCTTGAACTCACCGTTGACTATGACTTGCAGATCATGCGGGAGAATCAGAGCCTGTACCAGGTGATGACCGCGGCGATGTCTAAGCTCGAAGCGATGATGCGCGAGGTTGAGCCTGAGGCCGTGATTGTCCAGGGCGACACTTCCACGGCCTTCGCGGCTGCCCTGGCGAGCTACTACATCAAGGTCCCCGTCTGTCACGTGGAAGCCGGGCTGCGAACCTACGACAAGTACGCCCCATTCCCGGAGGAAATCAACCGCCGTCTCATTGCCTGCATAGCAGAATTGAACTTCGCCCCAACTCCCAAAGCGCGTGAGAACCTGCTCCGGGAGGGCATCCCCTCAGACAAGATAGCAGTTGTGGGCAACACGGTGATTGATAACTTGCTCTGGATGGTGGAGAAGATTAAGGCCTCCGAATTCAATGCTCCCGGAATCCCCTCTCTCTCTCCTCAGGAGAAACTGATTTTGGTCACCAGCCATCGACGAGAGAACTTTGGACCTGGGTTTGAGGGCATCTGTCTGGCCCTTCGTGATATTGTGCAGAAGCACCCGGAAGTAGTGGTCGTGTTTTCGGTACATCCTAACCCTAACGTCTATTTGCCGGCGCACCGCTTAATCGGCAACCTGCCTCGAGTCCACCTCATTAAGCCTCTGGATTACCGGAGCTTCGTCGCCGCTATGATGAAATCGTATTTGATCCTTACGGACTCTGGTGGGGTGCAAGAGGAGGCTCCTGTGCTGGGGAAACCCACCCTGGTGCTTCGGCAAGTGACCGAAAGGCCCGAGGCGGTGGAACTTGGGAGGGCCAAAGTCGTGGGCACGCAACAACAGGAAATCGTCCGAGAAGTGGTTCGTCTTCTGGAGGACTCGGATGCTTACCGCGAAATGAGCTCACCTTGTAGCCCGTTCGGAGACGGTAAGGCCTCGAAGCGCATCGTCGATCGATTGGAGAAACTCGTCGGTCGCGGCCGTTAACGGCAAGAAGTTCGGTAGGCAAATCCTCAGAGGGTTGACCGGGCCGTTGCGCGTGTATGAGTATACGTTTTGAGCTCGCCCTACACGGTTGTGGGGTTCGCGTGGGAAGCAGGACGTTCCCGCGCGCTGCTTACGAAGGATTGCGGCGCCGGGTTGTTCTGACTTTGACGGCGATGGTGGTGGTTCTGATCTCCCGGATGCCGACGGGTAGATAGGTACACCGAGCCGACGCCGTGGTGCATGCCACCGTCTCATCTCTGGACTGGAGGCATGTTCACATGGGGTCGGGGGGCTTTGGTCAAAGGAGTGCCGCCTTGGGGACTGCCGAGGAAGTGAAGATTGGGGACAGGGGAAAATTCTCAGCATGGGTTTGTTGCCCCCTTTGTAGCTGTGAAGACTCCGCCCCAGCCTTCACGCGGGCCGACAATGGAACTGTGGTTCAGTGCAAAAAATGTGCTCTCCTTTACCTTAATCCGAGATCCCCCGAGTTCTCAATTGCCTCTCTTTACGACAGGAGCTACTTCGACGAGGGGGGACACGGGTCAGGATACAGGGACTACATTAGGCAGCAGGCAATCGAGATGAAACGGGGGGACCACCCCGCGCAGCTTGCACTGCAACTCCTGGAGCAACGCATCTCGCCGCGCGGAAGGACGCTATTGGACGTAGGGTGCGGAGGTGGAGATCTCCTCAACCTTGCTCGTAGGCACGGATTTGGCGTTTCCGGCGTTGACGTTTCAGCTTATGTGGCTGCCCAGGCGCGTGAGCGATTCAACCTGGACGTGTTTGCGGGCGGTCTGGAAGACGCGAAGTTCGATGCCAACTCTTTCGATGTGGTTACTGCTCTCGAGGTGCTGGAGCACCTGACCCGGCCGGTTCAGTGGCTGCGCGAGGTTTACCGCATTCTCAAGCCATGCGGCCTGCTACTGCTGACAACTCCCAACGCCCACTGTGCCGCGAAATACGGCGAAAAATGGCTCGGGTTCACCGCGAGTTTCGAACACTTGACCTTTTTTGATCTCCGAACCGTTACGCTCGCGGCGGAAATGGCAGGGCTTCGCACAACTGCAGTGTGGACGCGTGGAAATGGTCTTTCATCTGCCTCATCCGTGGTCGGGAGAGTAGTGGGCAACGCGAAAAGGATTCTGAAGCGGGCCCTCTTGTCCTTCCCGTCATTGTTTGCCCTGTTGCAGGCAAGACGGCGACCGATTGGTGTTACGCCCTTCGAAAGAGATCCGTTTGGGCACGACTTGTGGGTACTCCTGGAAAAAGTGGATGCGGGAAAATTCTAGGATCCACTCTCGTCACTTTCCCCCTCCCAGGTGCGGCATTTCGATAGTCTGAGGCTCGTACGCGTTATGGTTGATCCCGTTAACATGCTTTACTTAGGTGCGGGCGAATCCAACGATATCCTCCAGAGGCCTCAACAACTGGCACGACGTCTCGCGCGATTTTATCGGCTGATTTATGTTGAACCCGTGGGGCTCCGGAGCATTCGACTCTCCGATTTCTGGAGACTGGGTCTGCGCTTGAAATCAGTGTTCCATCGGAAAAATGCCGTGGGGGCGATGGGATTCGAGACCGTGAGTTTTCTGTACATTCCGCTTTCAGCCCCCAAAATGTTGTGCAACGTGAATGAGAGAATGCTCTTGTTCCAGGCTCGACGAAGACTCCCGTTTTTGAGGTCCCGCGACTACGTTCTGTGGATAGGGTCTCCCAATCACTTAGCTCGGGCTTTACTCAGGGAAAACAGGCCGCTCGTATCGGTTTACGATTGCATGGATGATCTGGGGGCGATTCACAAAGACGACGATGCAAAGAGAATAGTCGAAGCTGAGCAAGAGGTGGTCGATTCGGTCGATATTATCTTCGCATCTTCTGAACGGCTGCACGAGAGGATGGCCCGAAGAAACCCGAACACCCACCTGATCCAAAACGCGGTAGACCTTGCGTGGTTCAACCTAACGAACGAGTCCGACAGCTTTCCAACACCGCCCTTCCCGTCAGACAGGCCGGTGGTGGGCTACTACGGCACCCTGGGCCATTGGGTCGACTTTGAACTGATTGACTACGTGGCGAGGCTTCAACCCGATTGGAGCATCGTACTTGTAGGTCCCGCGAAAGTGCCAAAGGGCGCAATGCCGCGAAGAAAGAACGTCTTCTGGATTGGACCGCAGCCGCACGAGCGATTGGCACAGTACGCGAGAAAGTTCAACGCGGCCATGCTCCCCTTCCTGGTTAATGACCTGACGGCGTCAGTAGACCCCGTGAAGCTTTACGAGTACCTCGCGCTTGGCAAGAGCGTCGTGTCTACGGATTTGCCCGAAGTCCGCAAATTCCGCAGCCTTGTTCGAGTGGCGAAGGACTACGACGACTTCTTGACATGCCTGAAGGAAGAGGTTATTCGACCGTATGACCCGACTATGGCAAGACGCCGATTCGAATTCGTGCAGGAGCACTCCTGGGATCGGCGAGTCGAAGAGATCATGAGGGTGCTCGATAGTTCCAAAAGACGGTCAGACAACCAGGAGTGTCACGCCTCAGGTCGAAATGGACTGTCCTCGCCCTAGCAAAGGCAATACAATGCTGCCAACGCGAGCGTAAAGACGGGGCCCGTACTAATGGAGAATGATGCGCTGTCGGGCGGACAGACTGTGGTGGCCGGGTCGGACCATCTCAAGCTGATCGTGTGTATTGCTGCCCACAACGTCTCGGGCCTGCTGCGGGAGTGTCTCCGGTCAGTATTTGCGTCGCAGACCTCCTTCCCATTCCGGGTGGTTGTCAACGACGATGGATCAAATGACGACACCCACTCCATGGTCGCTCACGAATTCCCGTCGGTTCACCTCATGCGGAATGAGAAACCCTTGGGGTTTGCGAAGGCCAACAACCAGATGCTTCGACGGTATCTGGGTCGCGCTGACTTCTATCTCCTGCTCAATGATGACACAGTGGTAAAACCGGACGCGCTGGAAGAATTGGTGAGTTTTGCCGAATCCCATCCCCAGGCGGGCATCGTGGGGGGAAAGCTCGTCAAACGCGATGGCACCCTGGACTGGCCTTGCAAACGGTCATTTCAGACGCCCTCGGTCTTTTTCTACCGAGCGTTGGGCTTGGACAGGTTGTTTCCCAGGAGCAAACGATTCGGCCGTTATCATCTGACTTACCTCGACCCGGACCGCAGCCACGAGGTGGACTCGGTATGTGGCGCGCTCCTCATGATGCGGCACGAGACGCTGGAACAGGTGGGCTTACTTGATGAAGCTCTGTTTATGTATAGCGAAGACATGGACTGGTGCTATCGCACCAAGCATGCTGGTTGGACGGTCTACTATTATCCGAAGGCGGTTGTGATCCACCATAAGAGTGCAAGCAGCAAAAAACGCAATTATCGAATGATTTATTGGTGGTATCACTCGACCTGGATGGTTTACCGGAAGTCGATGTCTGCGCGGTACAACCCGCTCGCCAACGCGCTTGTCTTTCTGGGTGTGTACTTCATGCTTGGGGTGTCGCTCCTGGCCAACTTTCTCCGCCCCGCGAAGGCATTGCCCAGCAGGAGATAGAGAATGGCGGAGGTGACTCGCCCGAAGATCGAGAGGGCTCACCCGGCCTGGCGTGCAATCAAACGGCTGCTCGACGCAGTGACAGCGGCTTTTCTGCTGCTGGTGCTTTCCCCCCTTTTCGTGCTGCTGGCAATCCTTATTAAGCTCAGCTCGCCCGGGTGCGTATTCTATCGCTGGAAAGTCGTAGGAAAAGGGGGACGATACTTCACGAGCTACAAGTTCCGAACCATGTTCGAGAATGCTGACGCGCTCAAAGAGGACCTGCTCAGCCGAAACGAAATGAAAGGACCGATGTTTAAGATTAGGAACGACCCGCGAATTACCTCGGCGGGCCGTTGGCTCAGAAGATATAGCCTCGATGAGCTGCCGCAACTTTGGAGTGTGCTCAAGGGCGACATGAGCCTGGTAGGGCCTCGGCCGCCCCTGCAGACTGAATTTGAGCGATTCACTGAATGGCAGAAGAGAAAGATTCAGGTCAAACCCGGTATTACTTGTCTATGGCAGATCAGGGGCCGCAACCGCATCGACGACTTCGATGATTGGGTCAGACTCGACATCGAGTACATCGAACACTGGAGTTTATGGCTGGACTTCAAGATCCTGATCAAAACTATTCCCGCGGTTCTCACCGCGCGAGGAGCTTCCTGAGGGGGTGGAGATGCGTGCACTGGTTACGGGCGGGGCCGGGTTTATTGGCTCCCACTTGGTTGACCGGCTGCTTCGAGACGGCCTGCAGGTGAGGATCCTCGATTCGCTTCAATCGCGCGTGCACCCACACGGCCTTCCGGCATGGTGTCCTGCGCAAGCGGAGTTTGTGCGCGGAGACGTCACGGACAAGGTCACCGTCGAGCAGGCGCTCCAGGGAGTCGATATCGTCTTCCACGAGGCGGCTTACCAGGATTACATGACCGACTTCAGCCAGTTTGCCCAGGTGAATGTCACCGGCATTTCTCTGGTTTACGAATCAATTGTCCGCCACAAGCTTCCGGTCAAGAAGGTGATCGTGGCTTCCTCGCAAGCAGTCTATGGCGAAGGCCAGTTTGAGTGCGCCCAACACGGTTTCTTTATGCCGCGCCCCAGATCCCGCGAGCAACTGCAGAGGGGAGAATGGGAAGTCAAGTGTCCTCAATGTCAGCGCGTTTCAAAGCCGTTGCAGCTTGAAGAAGATCATCCGAACCCGTTTAACCAGTATGCGGTTTCCAAATATGGCGGGGAGCGAATGGCCTTAGGACTTGGCTGGATCTACCAGATTCCTACGGTGGCGCTGCGATATTCCATCACCCAGGGGCCGCGCCAGTCGCTCTACAACCACTACTCGGGAATATGCCGCATCTTCACCAGCCGGTTGCGCGAGGGGAAACCACCGATTATCTACGAAGACGGACTGCAGACGCGGGACTTTGTGCACGTGTCCGACGTGGTCGAGGCGAACATGTTGGTTCTGACCGACGCGCGAGCCGACTACCAAGCTTTCAACGTGGGTAGCGGAAACCCCGTGACGGTTCAGAGCTACGCGGAGCGCCTCGGTCAGGCGATCAATCCCCGCATCGTACCCGAGGTCACGGGCGAGTATCGCGTTGGCGACAATCGCCACAGCGTTTCAAGCGTTGATAGGCTGAAAGCTCTGGGCTGGAAACCCCAAAAGACATTGGACGCCATTGTGGTTGATTTTTTGGGCTGGGTAGATTCCCTGGGAGGCGCGCCCGCGGAGGCTTTTCAGGCCGAACAAGTCATGCGGGACAGCGGCGTAGTCCAGCGGGTGAATCCAAATCGATAGCAGTCAGGAGCTCAGACAGTCGCACTCCCTCGCGCTGTGGGCACGACAGGAAAGTGACTCGCGCTTCCAACCTTTCCTAATATGGTGTCGGAAGTGTACAATGTCGGCCACGGACAAGGATATGCGGTTCGTGAAGTGGGCGGGGCCTGAAAGCAGCGACATCCGCAAGGGTACGGAGATCGGGTGCGCTAAGTCTGTCATCGCTGATAGGTTGGTTGGCTATTTTTCTCGACGTTCTGTAAGGGGCAGAGTCCAGTGGGCAGGAGCTTCCTCAAGTACGGGCTGCTCCTCGGTGACCTCGTACTCATTGTTGCCGGGTTCCGAGTCGTTTATTGGCTGAGGTTTGCGCTCCTGGGGTTCGTGGCAGTGGAGGCAAGAACGACTTTCGCCAGCTATTGGCCAATCATCGTGTTGGCGCTGGGCACCTGGATCCTGCTGTTTCTGACCCTTCACTTGGATTCCTTCTCTATCCTTGGGTGGGATTTCCCACTAGCTGTGTCGCGACTCCTGACAGGCTTGGCGACTCTCACCATTGCCTTGCTCGCCGGCTCCTACGTAGCGAAGGCTTACTATTCGCGCCTGGCATTGATCTTCTTTCCGCCTGTGCTTGGGGTATTCCTTGTCGGCAACCGTCTTGCCTATCAGGCCCTCGTCAAGCGGCTGAAACAATACGGGGTGGGCCTCCGGAGGGTGGCGATTGTCGGGCAATCGGACCTGGCCCGGGAACTCGGGCGGCGGGTCCTTGAGCACAAAGAGCTCAACTATGAGCTGGTCGGCTATATTTTTCCTTCCCTGAATCGCAACCATGCACAAGAGCAAGCGGCGAACCTGGAAACTGGCACTTCCGAGGAAATGGCGCGCGCCTTGGCGGGCCGGAAGATTGACGAGCTGATTTTCACGACGCCGATCCGTCGTGACACCGGGGTGTTGGAGTTTGTCGCGTACTGCCAAAAGCAGGGCATCCAAGTCAAGCTGATTCCCGAATACTATGATCTGCACACCCGTCAGATTGAGAGCTTCAGCATAGACGGGATCCCGATTTTTGAGTTGCGAGAGACTTCTTTTGATCATTTTACCCGATTGTTGAAAGCCATTACGGACTATCCGATTGCCGTAGCCCTTTTCATACTCTTCTCTCCTCTGATAGTGGCGATCGGCGTCGCGCTGGGCGTGCTGGGGATGGATCGGATCATCGGGCGCGAACGGCGTGTGGGGCTCCGCGGGCGTCCTTTCCTCATGTATCGCTTCAATGTGAGGGCGGCCGAGACGTCGCAACCCGCCACCGCTCGTGGCACGAAGGCGCGCTTCTGCCGTTTCCTGCACCGCTACAGCCTTTCCGAGCTGCCCCAATTGTGGAATGTGCTGAAGGGCGATATGAGCATTGTGGGGCCGCGGCCGGAGACTCCGGAACGGGTCCGACACTATTCCGAATGGCACATGCGGAGGCTGCAAGTCAAGCCCGGCATCACGGGACTGGCACAGGTCAGAGGGCTGAGAGGCCTCGACTCTTCAGACGAGAAAACCAAACAAGACCTGGAATACGTTGCCACTTTCTCGCCCGTTCTGGACCTGATCCTGATCGTCGCAACCTTTGGCACCTTGCTTCGGCGTGGCAAGAGCCGGCTTCCCGCTTCCGATAATACTTCCCTGCCTCCGCTGCGGGAGGGCTTCACGCGGATTTAACCTGGGGCCAGACGGCAAGTTAGGATCGCGCAATATGCTGATTGTTCGGACACCCGTTCGGATCAGTTTTGCTGGGGGCGGCACCGACTTCCCCTCTTATTACGAGCGCTTCGGCGGCTTGGTGCTTTCGACCGCCATCGACAAATACTTTTACACCGTGCTCACGGAACGCGAGGATCGGCAAACGCAGATTATCTCCTCGGACCTGAAGACGCTGGAGACTTGCGAACAAATCAGCCGAATGGAATTTCAAGGGCTCGATCTCGAAATTCCCTTCGCCGTGTTGAAATACTTTCAGTGCGATGTGGGAGTGAATCTCTTTCTGGCTTCGGAAGTGCCCCCAGGCACTGGGCTGGGGTCCTCGGCCGCAGTCTGCGTCAATGCCCTCAAAACGCTCTCCGTCTTTTTGGGACGCGACCTTTCGGACCGGGCATTGGCGGAAACCGCCTTGCCGTGGCATTAGGCGGCTTGAACATCCTCAAATTTCATTCTCAGGGGGTCAGCGTCGAGGCCTTGCACCTGCCGGAAGAGCTGCTATTGGACCTCGAACAGAATCTGATGCTTTTCTTTACCGGGAGTTCGCGCAACTCCGCCGAAATCCTGGAAGGGCAGGATCGGTCCATCGAGCATGGAGAAAATGGCGTGTTAGAGGCGTTGACATCCCTCAAGGGGCTGGTCCCCCTGATGCGCGACGCCTTGCGCGCCGGCGATCTGGACAGCTTCGGACGCCTGCTGGACAAGAGTTGGGCCATCAAGAAGCGAGTCTCGAGCAAGATTTCGACGTCGCAGATCGATCGCATCTACGAGGTCGCCAAACAGTGCGGAGCTCTTGGAGGCAAGATCACTGGTGCTGGAGGCGGAGGATTCCTTCTCCTTTATTGCGAGCGAGAGAAACAGCCTCGCCTCCGCGAAGTCCTGAAGGAGTTCGGGCTGAAAGAAATGATTTTCCACTTCGATATGGCAGGGACCCGGGTTGTCTATAATGACCCGTTCTTCGATTCGGACACGCGGGGGGGAATCCGCTGGGTATTGTCCACAACGCTGGACGGGCTCAAGGCTTGAGCCAGAAAAGCAAAAGCCTGGCGGACGGCACCTTCGGTACCGCAGCGCGGCGAAATGACGCCGGCCCCTTCCTGGCGGGGCTTATCGGCTCCGTCGTGCCAGGCGGCAGCGTCGAATAAAGGGAATGAGTGTTGTCAAAGCAGATTGACAAAGCTTTCTTGCTGGCTGCAGGTCTTGGGACCCGGCTCAGGCCCCTCACGGATCGAATCCCAAAGTGCCTGGTGCCGATTTGTGGCAAACCGTTACTCTCAATCTGGCTTGAAATTTGCCGATCCCTGGGCGTGAGGGAAGTTCTCATCAACACCCATCATCTTGCGGATCAGGTCAGGACCTGGGCTCGGACTCAGGACACGACCGTTAGCATCACCTTGGTTCACGAAGACACCCTGCTCGGCAGCGCTGGGACCGTCACGGCTAATCGGAATTTTGTGCAGAGTCCGCAGGATTTCTACGTCTTCTATGCGGACAACCTGGTTCATGCAAACCTTCACGCTTTGACCTTGGCGCACTCTCAACATCGCGGTGTTGTCACCCTCGGACTCTTTCGAACGACGTCTCCTCGCGCGTGTGGCATTGGGGCACTTGATAGTTCTGGACGGGTGACCAGTTTCGAGGAGAAGCCCGTGACCCCAAAGTCTGACTTGGCCAATGCCGGAATGTTCGTGGCCCGTCAGGAAATCTTCGATTTCCTCACTCCCGAGCGATTTGCGGATTTCGGCAAGGACGTTCTCCCCAGTCTGGTGGGCAAGATGCGGGGCGTGATTTTGGAGGGTTACATCCGCGATGTTGGCACACCTGACAACTATCAACGGGCGCTGGAGGAATGGCCCGCGATCTGCCGGAATGCGGAGCGCGGCTCAGTCAATAAAGGGTATGCTCCTTATTTGGGAACGCGAGCCCACGATATTGAGCGGTGAGCGTTCGGGAGGAACGCCACCTCCCTATGGGGAAGTATCATCTAAGGATCAGACGGAGTCTGACGCGCCGTGAAATACGTTTTGCTCGATCGGGACGGAGTCATCAACCAAAGAATCCAGGGCGGCTACGTGACCGCCTGGGAACAGTTTGTGTTCGCTCCAGGAGCCCTCGAAGGGTTGCGACTCCTGGCGCTGGGTGGCTTCTCCGCGGTCGTCGTATCTAACCAGGCCTGCGTCGGGAAAGGGCTCATAACTTCCTCTGACCTTGATGAGATCACTCGCAAGTTTCTCAAGAGGGTCGAAGAGCAGGGGGGTCGCATTGAGGCCGTGTATTACTGCCCCCACCGAAAGGACGAGGACTGCAAGTGCAGAAAGCCGGAACCCGGCTTGCTCCTCGAGGCACAGCGCAGGCACCAATTCAGCTTTGCCAGCACATTTCTGATCGGCGATTCCGAGACCGACTTGCTGGCCGCCCACGCCGTTGGTTCTCCTGCGCTGCTGATTGCGGCCAGTAACTCGGTCCTTCTTGGGGACGTTGCTTGGCGGCCTCGCGCGACCCTCCCTAACCTCCTGGCCGCTGCACAATTCATCATGGATATTCCCGGGGGGGAGTTGGAGAGAATTCAAAACCCTCCAGTTAGCATCGGGCGGCAGAGTTAGGGGATGCGTATTGCGATCAATGCACTAGCATCTCGAGGCACCCTTAGTGGAGCCGCGCGGTATATTCGAAGTCTTGTTACATCGCTTGCGAAAGTGGACGCGAAGAACGAATACGTTCTGTACGTTTCCCAAGACGACGTGCCGCTTTTCGCCCGACTGGGACCAAATTTCCAACCTGTCCCGACCGTCGCCATTCGGCCTCTCCGGCTCCTGTGGGAACAAACGGAATTGCCTTGGGACTTGAAGCGGCGAAGGGTCGACGTCTTTCATGGGCCCACGTTCATCGCTCCACTCGTCAAAACCTGCCGCCAGGTGGTGACGATCCACGACATGACTTTCTTCTTGCTTCCCCAGTGTCATCTCTTCACCAAGAGGCACTATTTCCAGCGCTTGATCCCCCGGTGCGTCGGGCGCGCGAATCAAGTGATCGCGGTCTCTGAAAGCACGAAAAGAGACATCGTCAGAATTCTCGGTTCGCAGTGCAGCAAGAAGATCAAGGTGATCTACCACGGGAAAGACGAACGTTTTCGCCCGGACAGAGCTGGGGCGGCCTCGTGCGGCTTGCGGACGAAGTACGGCCTCTTGGGCAGGGTCATCTTATTCGTTGGCTTGATCGAACCACGAAAGAACCTGGAGAGATTGATCCGAGCTTATGCGAAGCTCAAGAGTCTTCACCAGGACTCCTGCCTGGTCCTTGCTGGCAGCCAGGGCTGGGGATACGAAGCGGTCCTCCGAGCGGTTTCGGAATCCGGTGTCAAGGACCGAGTCTTCTTCCCCGGCTTCATTCCTGATCGGGAGTTGCCGAGTTTATATAATTTGGCTGACGTTTTTGTCTATCCCTCCCTCTACGAAGGGTTTGGTCTTCCGGTTTTAGAAGCGATGTCCTGCGGCACGCCTGTCGTCGCATCGCGCGTTTCATCGATGCCCGAGATTGCCGGGGACGCCGCTCTCCTTGTCGATCCGCATGATGTAGATAGTATCGCGCAGGCGTTAGAGCGAGTCCTCGTGGATCGAACGCTGAGAGAACGCATGGCTGAGGGAGGAATCAGGCGCAGCCAGCCATTTACATGGGAAAGGACAGCCCGGGAAACACTGGCCGCGTACGAGGAAGCGGCGGGCAAATAAGAAAGTCAGGCTGACCGGCACTTCGGACGGCCCTGCCCCGACTTCGATCGGATGTGTGCTAACATAATCGACGCTCACATGGAGCCGTCGCAGCAGTCCTGAAATAAAGAGGCGAATCCGCTGGGAGAATCGATCTCCGGACCTTACGTAGCGTCATGGATGGTGAAGCCCGCAAACAAGACTTGCCCCTGAGTTCGATCGTCATATGCACGCGTGACAGACCGATACACTTGGAGGACTGCCTTGCGGCGGTGAGCCGTCAGGACTACCCGCACTTCTTCGTTCTGGTTGTCGATAATGCGTCGCGCGCTGATCGCGCGCGGGAGATTGCCGCTCGGTGGGGAGCGCGCTATGTCGTCGAGCCCACTCCCGGTTTGAGTCGGGCGCGTAACCGAGGCGCCGTCGCATGCGATTCCGAGGTCGTTGCTTACCTCGACGATGACTCGCTCCCCGAGCCGGACTGGCTGTCGAACCTCATCGAGGGCTTCCAGGATCCTTCGGTTATGGTGGTTACGGGACGTGTGTGCGCGCCGGACACGAAGGGGGAAGATGCCGTCCATCGCTGGCTCATCCGCCACTATGAGTTCGGCGGTGGATCGCCGGTTGTGGTTGATTCCAACACTCCGGGTTGGTTCGAACGGGTGAATTTCGAAGGCGTCGGAATAGGCGCCAACATGGCCTTCCGGAGGCGCGCGTTCGAAGAGTGGGAAGGGTTCGACACCCGGCTGGGTAGCGGTACGCCCTTGAACGGCGCAGAAGAGCTTCATGCCTTTACCTCGCTGGTCGCTCGGGGGCATAAACTTGCCTATGCCCCGCGTGCGGTGGTGCGGCACCCGTGTCGGGCCACCAAGCAGGATCTCAGGGCACGCTATTTGGCGGACTTGAGAGCCGGCGTCGGTTACGCAACACTCTTGTTCTTCGAAGAGCCTCGTTACCGCAGGGCCGTTCTGGCCTTCAAGCTGAGGTCCCTGATCCGCAGGGTACGGAACTCGAAAGGTGAAGCCCGATGGCGGGAGGAGGGCGCCGGCGATTATGCGCGGACGCTGTCGGCACGGCTCTCCGGCCCCTGGCTGTATCTTAGGTCGCGGTTAAAGGGCTTCTCGTAGGGGAACAGCGTACCAAGGCTATTCCATTAGCAGGTATCCTTTGAAAATCTAACAAAAGCGAGCTATTCTGTGAAACTTGCAGGCGTATTGGGCTAAAGTCAGGCAGAGCGGAGGAGTGACTTCACGCCGCCATGGCAGACCTTGATAAGCTCTTTGAGAAAGCCGAAAAGTATCTTCACAAGCAAAAATTCGAATCCGCCCTCGAAACCTACCAGGAAATCTATAAATACTCTCCCCAGGATGAGGAGGTGCTCCTCAACCTGGGCGATCTTAACTTGAAGTTGAATCGCACCGCGGACGGGTTGCGGTTCCAGTCTTTATTGGTGGATTTCTACTCCCGGCGCAACGACGTCGCGAAGGCTGTGGCAACGTGCCGTAAGATGGTGAAGGTCACGCCTCAAGATGCGGCGCTACTGGTGAAGTTGGCGAACCTCCTCGAGAGATCCCAGAAGAACAGCGAAGCGCTGGAGGCTTTCCGCGAAGCCTTGGCCCTGTATCGCAAGGCCAGAGCCACGGACCAAGCTATTGACTGCCTCCAGCACCTCGTGAAGTTGGACGCGAGCAACCTGGAGGCGCACGTCGAACTGGGTGACTTGGCCAACAAATCGGACCAGCCGAATATTGCCACGCCCGCCTACCTTCGCGCGGCGGCCCTGGCGCGCGAGGCTGGCGATGAGGGTCGCTGGGCCGAACTGGCGGAGCGCGGACACCTTCTGGATCCTTCCGATGAGAGCGGCTGCATCGCCGCCGCAGAAGTCTATCTTAAGAAACAACGGGCCACCGAAGCCGTAGCGCTTCTCGAACCCCTCCTGCAGAGCAAGCCTGACGACAACACCGTCCTCGATCTCCTTGGCCGAAGTTATCTCGCGACCGGCGACTTCGAAAAAGCCGCGCCCGTGTGTTGGAAGCTCTACCAGACCCGGCCGGAAGCTCTGGATTTGCTCGTTGACCTGACGAAGGGGCTTCTGCACAAGGGCAGCACCGAGAGTGCTCTGAACCTGGTGGGCAAGCTGAAAGAGCGCCTCTTTCGCCAGAACAAACGAAACGAATACCTGAAGATGCTCGAGCAAATCTACGAGTCCGACGAATCAAACCTGCAAGTCCTCGAGATGCTGAGCGGACTTTACAACGAAATGAACAAGGAGGATGGGTTGCGTCGGTCGTTGACGCGGCTCTTCAACCTCTACCTCGGCGCCGAACAATATGACAAAGCCGCAGACACTCTGGAACGCATCATCGATGTGGAACCTTACGGCGAAGGTCACTTTGACCGGTTGCTGAATCTGGAAGGCCACATCGACCCGATCTGGTATAGGAACATCCTATCGCGACTCCAGCCCTCCGCAAGCTTGCGGGCTTCGGTAGCCTCTGGCGGCGACAGCGGATCGGCTGCGCCCGGCAAGGCAAAAACCGAATCCTTGGAAGATCTCATCGTGGAAGGGGAGATGTACTACCAGTACCAGCTCTCCTCGAAACTTTCCGAAACGCTGGAGAAGATCAACCGTCTGTACCCGGGGGTCGAGGATCGGAGCCCGCGCCTGCGCGAGTTGTACGATCTGACGGGGTTTACCCCGAAGGCCGCCCCAGGCACCACGACTCCCGAGCCTTCCCCCCCGCCGCCCCCCAAGGCTGAGCCCGTGCGCGCGGCTGTTGGACCTTCGCCCGAGTCCCTGGAAGACTTGCGGAAGATCGCCGAGATCACCGCCAGTATTTATCGCGAGTCGACCGCGCAGGGCGTATTGCAGGTGGCCGTAAATCAGATTGGCCGGGCGCTGAGTGTCAGCCGTTGCTGGGGAGCTTGGGGCGGTGCGGATCGCCCTCCCGTCCTCAGCGCGGAATACTGCTCGCCCGCGGCTTCCGCCTCGGATGCCGCCGCGGCCATCAAGCTTTACGCTGCGCTGATGCGTCAGGCGGTTACCAATCCCGATGGCTGGGCGCTGGACGATGCGGCACGCGCGCCCGTCCTCGTGCCCGTCCGGGCGGAAGTTCAAATCCTGGGGATCAACTCGCTCCTCGCGGTCCCGCTGTTGGATCGGGATGAAGCCGCCGGCCTGTTGGTGCTGGAGCATTGCGAGGCGCCACACCATTGGAACCCGAGTGAAAGCTTGCCGCTGAAAGCCCTCGCGACCCAGGTGGTGATCGCTGTCAACAACACCAAGCTTCGCCGCTTGGTGCGCTCGCTGGCCGGAACGGATCCCGAGACCGGCCTGTTGCCGCGCAGTTCCTACCTGGACTGCCTGCTGGCGGAGGCGCAACGCTCGCACGACCAATCCCAGCCCCTCTCCGTTTGCCTCTTTGAGCCGGAAAATCCCACCAGCCTCGTCAAGCTGCTTGGCGACACGGGAGTCCAGCGATATATCCAGCAGTTGAGCAAAGCCCTGCTCTCTGCCTTACGCCAGAACGATATCGCCATCCGCTACAGCCCTTTGTCGGTGGCGGTGGTGTTCCCGGACACGGCTTTGCCACAGGGAGGGCTGGCCGTTGAAAAAGTGCGCCGGGCCATTTCCGAGGTCAAGGCGGACGGGGCGAGCGCGCCCAACATCTGCGCCGTGGTTTGCGACGTCCCGCTCGGCCCTCACTTCGACGCCGTGGATGGCGTCACGGAGGTCATCAACCGGTTGGAATCCGCGCTCGATCAGGCGCGCAAAGAAGGCGGCCAGCGTGTGTTGCTTTCGAAGTTCGCGGATTGAGCCTGCGCCGCGCGATGGACCCTGTTCTTTTCGCCCGCCCTTCCCACTATTCTCGATGTGGATCCAGACTGAAGGAGCCGAAGCATGGAAATACGTAAAGTGGGTGTGGTCGGTTGCGGCCTGATGGGTTCAGGCATTGCGCAGGTTTCTGCGATGTCCGGGTTTCCGACGGTGGTCCGGGAGGTCTCGCAGGAACTCCTCGACAAAGGCCTCGATCAGATTGAAAAATCTCTGGCAAAGTTTGTGGAGAAAGGGAAGCTCTCCGCGGAGCAAAAGGGCCAGGCTCTTAGTCGTCTCCAGCCCACGCTGCGCCTGGTGGATTTCGCCGAATGCGATCTGGTGATTGAGGCGATTATCGAGAACCTCGATCTCAAGAAAGAGCTGTTCGCAGAGCTCGACAAAGTTGTAAAGCCGCAAGCCATCTTTGCCAGTAACACGTCGTCCCTTTGCATTACGGAAATGTTGAGCGTCACGCGCCGCGGCCCGCGCTTCCTGGGTTTACACTTCTTCAATCCCGTACCGCTGATGCAGCTCGTCGAGGTGGTTAAGACCGTGGTCACCGACCCTACGGTCGTTCAACTCGGCTTGGACTTTGCGCGCCAACTGGGAAAGATTCCAATCCTCACGAAGGACCGAGCCGGGTTCATCGTGAATCGCCTGCTGATACCCTACCTTCTCGACGCCGTGTGCGCCCTGGAGGACGGCTTCGGAAGCATCGAGGACATCGACCAGGGGATGAAGCTGGGTTGCAACCATCCTATGGGCCCGCTGACCCTGCTGGATTTCGTGGGAATCGATACGACCTATTACATCGCCGAGATCCTTTTCAATGAGTATCGCGAGAAACGCTTCGCGCCGCCGACTCTCTTGAAAAGAATGGTGGTGGCGGGAATGTTCGGCCGCAAAACCGGCAAGGGGTTCTACGATTACTCGGACCCGAAGAATCCGAAACCGAACAGGCTGCTGGAATAGGCTGCGTTCTGCCCAGCCGAGCTCCTCGCGCATCACCGAAATCTCTTTTATGGAGCACCCTCATGGCATACGAAACCTTGCTTTTCGAGAAACGCCAAGGCCTAGCTTATGTCACAGTAAATCGCCCGGACAAACTTAACGCGCTCAATCGCCGCGTGATGGAGGAGTTGCTCAACTGTTTTCAGGCCATCCAGAAGGATGAGGAAATCAGGATCGTCATTCTGACCGGCGCGGGCGAAAAAGCATTTGTGGCCGGCGCGGATATCAACGAACTCGCCGTGCAGTCCCCGGTGGAAGGCAAGGAAACGTCGCAGCGCGGCCAGAGGGTTCTGGACCTCATCGAAAACCTTGGCAAGCCGGTGATTGCGGCGATCAACGGCTACGCGCTGGGGGGCGGATGTGAAATCGCCATGGCGTGCACTTTGCGCATTGCCGCTGAAAATGCGCGCCTCGGACAGCCGGAAGTCAAGCTGGGCATCATCCCGGGGTACGCGGGGACGCAGCGCCTGGCGCGTCTGGTCGGCAAAGGCCGGGGTCTCGAGATGATCTTGACCGGCGACCCCATCAGCGCCCAGGAGGCCTACCGGATCGGGCTGGTCAATCAGGTCGTGCCGCAGGCGGAGTTGCTTGCTGCCGCAGAGAAACTCGCGCAGAAGATCATGGCCAACGCGCCGCTGGCCATCCGGTTCGCCCTCGAGGCCGTGAATCATGGCCTCGAGATGTCAGAAGCGGAAGGACAGTTCCTCGAAGCCACGCTCTTCGGGCTCTGTTGCACAACCGCCGACATGAAGGAAGGCACCCGCGCTTTTCTCGAAAAACGTCCCGCGAAGTTTGTGGGAAAATAAAGTGTGCGGTGGCCCGTGACCAGTAACAAGCAATGAACTTTTGCTTTTCCTGCTTTCTTGCTCGTCACTTGTCACTCGTCACTTGTCACGGTCTTTAAGCCATGGGCTCAAGAAGAAAATCCCGCGAGTGCGCCATGCAGATGCTCTATCAGTGGGAGCTGAGCGGAAGCACGCCCGAACAGGTCCGTACCTCTTTTCTCGCTGATAAGAAACTGGACACCGACGTGGAGCATTTCGCCTGCGAACTTTTCAACGGCGTGGTGAAGGAGATTGCCCGCCTCGATCTTCTGGTGCGCGAGCACGCGGAGAACTGGCGGCTGGAGCGCATGGCCGCGGTGGATCGCAACATCCTCCGCGTGGCGCTTTACGAACTCCTCTGTCATCCCGAGACCCCTCCCCCGGCCGTCATTAACGAAGCTCTGGAAATCGCTCGGCGTTTCTCCGGCGAAGACTCTGTGGAGTTTGTGAACGGGGTCCTCGACGGCATTCGCAAATCCTTCGGCTCGACAAAATCCAATTCCTGATCTGAATCCGCAGGGTCGCGCTGCCAACCTTGGGCTCACCAATTTTGAATCGGAGGATTTGTCTTGATCTCCACAAAATCGGGAAGACGGAATACGTAGGTCGGGTGATTCTCCGACCGTGGCCCACCTTCCAGCTTATACACAAACACCACACGATGATGGAGGGGAAATTTGCTCGTCGCAGGAAAATCCCCAAATGTCCAGCGGCTTATATTCCTCTTGGCTTCCGACCGCAGCAAGCGATGGGCGCCGGACGTCTTGATCTCGCCTATATGGCCGTTGGCGAGGATCTCAATGTCCATCACTACCTTTCCTTGAAGCCGGGCCATCCTGGCTAGCGGGGGGTAGTCAGGGACTACAAAATTCCGCACGCAGGGGTGTTCCTGCGCTGCGAGGCTGCCGACGACAATGAAAATGCAGAAAGCAGCCCTCATAACCTTATCCGCACTCTTTGAGTTGATTCAGTAGCGCGCAGCCGCTGTCAGGGTTTTACTGACCGCGGGAAGTCGATGCCTCACCAAGCACGATATTGCTCCGACAAACGAACATAATCAATCTGAATCGGGCAATTCCGTACGGTAAGAGCGTCCAGCGTAGCCGCTAGCGCTGCTGTGTAAGCGCCGGGAAAACACAGGTCATAGACCGGGGCTACACGTCGAATTTCTGCGCGAACGCGATGCGCTTTTCGATGGAGGGATGACTGTGGAAGAGGAATTCTATCCACGGGTGCGGTTGCCGCTCTGCAAGGTTCAGGGCGGCGAGTTTCTCCATGCTGGAAACGAACGCAGACCTCGAAGGAATCGCCTTGAGCGCGTAGGCATCCGCCTGGCGCTCCATGGCGCGCGACTGGGCGTTGACCGCCGGTAAAAGGAGAAGAGACAGAACTGTACTCACCAATGCAAGCAAAGGCAGGTTCGCAAAATCCGCAAGTCCGGCGAATCCAAAATAGTCACTCAGCCACTGCAAAGCGATGTTAGCAAGACAAAAGCCCAGAAATGTCGCCGCGGTCTGGATCGCGATGCCTTGCAGGATGTGACGATGCACATGGTGGCCGAACTCGTGCGCCAGGACCGCCTCAACCTCGTCTTCGTGGAAATCCGCGAGGAGCGTATCGGAGAGAATAATCCGTCGCGTGTTGCCCAGACCCACGAGCGCCGCGTTCGCCTTCTTGCTCTTCTCGCTCAGCCTCCACTCGAACACGCCCCGGACGCGTGTGCCCGCCCGGTTGGAGAGCGCGAGC
>JAIQGA010000372.1 GCA_020072925.1 Terriglobia bacterium
CTCCGTGGCGGACTTGACGGGAGCGGGCGCCGGCGAGGCTTCGGCAGCAGCCTTGCCGCCGCGGAACTGCGCCATCTCGCGCTGCAGGTCGCCTACCAGATCCTCCAGGATGCGGACCTGCTCGTTCCGCTTGCGCGCCTGGGTCTCCAGTTTCGAAACGGTCTTCTGAAGTCGCTGATTCTCGCGGCGCAGCAGCAGGAAGCTCTCGCTGGGATAGGCCGGGGGAGGCAAGCCGCGCCCGCCGCGCCACTTCGCCGCAGCGCCCGGGGCGGCCTGCCTCGCCGGAAGGCTACCCGGCAAGGGCGCCACGCGCGCCTGCGTCTGCTTGATGAGCTGGTCCAGTTCCGTCCGTTCAGGACACTTGGGCAGGAGCTGGCGCAGGGCATTGAGCCGTGCCAAATCGGGATTATTGCGGCCGCGTTCCCAATGCTGAACGGCCCCCTTGGTCGCGTTCAGTAACCGGGCCAAGCCTTCCTGACTGACTTCCAGTTTATGCCGGACCTTCCGTATGACTTTCGCGGCACTCAGAGTTTCCGTTGCCATAGCCCATCCTCCTGGTGACAATTTGACAACTTGACAGATCCCATTAATATAGCCTAGAATCGGTCGCGGAATTCCGACCGACGCCCCACGGCCCGGGGCGTGACCCCCGGGACGTAGGCAGGCCGGGAGGCTTTGCTGTCGGAATCTGCACCTGCCCCCATTGCGCCCGCTTCCGGCGCCCCCAACCCGCTGTTCCGGACCCGGGGAAGGTGCCTCACAAGGATTAACTACTAGTGGAATGGATGCAAGTAATAATACCTCTAGGTGAGATACCAAGCCTCCCCGAGAATCTTCCCGGCGGCGCGCAAGGGTCGCCTCCCGATCCTTCCCCGCGCCCTCGACGTAGCCGGCTGGGGACCTCCCGGCTCGCATCTCTCTCTAGGCTCTTATCGGTTGTGAGCAGGGCTAACTTTAGTGTGGCTGGCCTACGTCTTGCCCCGTGGCGCTCGGCTACGGCGCTCGGCAATAGGCTCCACTGCTCCCCTCCGCTTCAGCATAGCATGTTTCGAAGGCTAGGGAGAAAAGAAATATCTGCGCAGCCTAGGCGACAAAACGTCGCTAGCCCCGGTGGCCCACCGAGCCCAAAACCGCACCAGCGGGGGATCAGGGCACCTCTTACGATTGTCTCTTCAAGGTTCCATAGCTCCACGGACACGCTACCGAGATCCCATCCTTCTCGAGGAGAAACCGGCATGCCCTTAAACCCAGGAATCATTAGAGTCGTACCGGACCCAGCGACTTCGCTGGCCGCGCAGCCAGTCAGCGGTGGAACGTCCTCGCGACTCGCGGAGATAGGCGGCCATCCACCGAAACCCGCCTCTGCTGGCCCCGCAAGGGGTCGAACGGGAGTGACTCCGTCAACCCGCTGTGCCGTTAGAGGCTGCATTTTCCCGGCCGGCGCTGAGAATCCGCCAAGGTGCGTCTACCATCAACGTGAGTTGACTGAACCCAAGATGTTCGAGACGCAGCAGCCCTCGCAGCTCATCCTGGGTCATGCGAAGTTTGGCCTACCGGACACGGAACCTGACGATTCCCGACTGCGCGCGCGGTGGCAGCGCGAAAAGCGCCGCGATCGCCTGACGCGTGAAGACCCGGCATAAGAGGTCAGTACGCGCAGGAGGCCGCCGCTCTAAACCAAAGGTTTGTCTTGTCCAAGGCGTTCAAGAACCCTGTTGCATGGAAGCCTCGGCTAGCTAATCCAGCCTGGTCCGTTCACGTGCCTTCTCAGAGCCCTATTGCGGGGCGCGGCCAGCCCTGGCCCGTTGGCAGGGTGCGGCTAACATATGTGGTATCACAGCCTTCGCAAGGAGCAAAAGCCATGACTCGCACACCCTATCGAGAGTCATCTCTTCGTAAGCCCACCAGGGGGCCAGCGGGCCCTCACTCTCCCGGACCCCGGATCGGGTCGGATCCCGGGCAAACCCTTCGGTCCGCAATCCTGGAGGGCGACACTCCGCCAACCTTGCTCACTCCCAAGCATGCCTGGACGCTGCTCTGTCGAAAGACCGGAGCTAGCCTTTCCCGGACCACCTTCTATCGCTGGCTCCGTGAGGGGCGCATCCTCACCGTGCGCATGGGCTACCGGCTGTTTGTTCCTATCGGGGCTCTGGATGAATTCGTCGAACGCTGTCTGGCGGGCGAGCGATCTTAAGACGTCCGCCCGTCCTCCGTCATCCGGGATCCAGGCGCGCAACGTCAGATTCGGATCCATCTCCCGACACCAGGGCCACGCCTATGCGCGGCGGCTCCCGTTCACATCAAAGGCCCGACAACGCCCCAGCCGACGCCCCGTGGCGTGTTGCGCATTGGAAAACCTTGCGTTAAGATTCGCCCCGCTCTACCCGACCGGGTGGCGTTCCGAGAGGATTCCCACACCTGCACGGCCCGTGAACGGCTCGTAGTTAAACACGGGCTTCGGACGAGTCGTTCGTAGCGGCCATTCGAAACGGCCCGGATCGGGTATCGACCGGGAAATCCCTCGTAGAGCCGCCGCGGCGGCGGGCATACACACGCATGCCGGACGATCCCACAGGAGGAACGATGACTACGAAACTAAGCCTAAACCGCATCACGAGAAACCTCGCGTTCGTGCTTGGTTTGGCGGCCCTGGCATTACTGGCAAGCTGTTCGAAACGGAGCCCGACGCCAAGCTCCCAGCGGATGGAGCGTTCCACTACCAATGAGGCATCCCAGAAACTCCAGAATTGCACCAAGCTGTTGATGGATTCCATGGAGAAGCCCACGACGCCCTTTCATTTCTCCTACAAAGCGCAGGAGAACATCAACACCAAGTACCCCATGGACAAAGCCGCGAAGCCGGAGGTCGGCCCGGTAACGGTCGAAGCTGATGTCTCGCCCGATGAGATCAGCGTGACTTCCACACGGGGCAAGCAAACGAGCACTCACAAGGCGAAGAAGGGCGACGAAGGGGCCTGGGCATTCGCCCAGATGGACCTCCTGGGCCCTATGACCGGGACGGGGATTCTCCTGGCCTTTGGACAAGCCGTCGCGCGGCCCGCGGGCTCCGATACGGTCGGGGGCGTCGCCACCGATAAGTATGACTTCGACACCTCCACAGCGACCGGGTCCACGAAGGCAGGTCTCGATATGGCCAAGGCGATGATCACCAACATCGACAACACCAAAGGCACGGTCTGGGTGGACAAGGCTACCGGCCGTTTGACCAAGTTCAACATGGAGGCAGAGTTCAAGGATAAGGCTGGCAATACCTGGAAGGAGCACTACGAGGGAGAGGTCACTCCCAAATAGGTGAGAAGGGCCAGGCGTTCTCGCCGCACGCCCCCGCGATTAATCGAAGCTGCCCGACACGCCCTGGAAACCCCGCGCAGCCTGGCGGAGGATCCAACGGATCACCCGCGTATCGTTGTAGCAGTAACCCAGATTGTGGTTGAGCGTGGAGAAGCAGTGCGTCTGGCACTCCTTCTTCATCTCATTGAGTTGAGGCACCTCGAACTTGTGGTTCTCGATCGCTCCCCAGTTGTAGGTGGCCGAATACATGGGAAAGCAGGGCGCCAGCGTGCCGTCGACGCGAATAATGACGTTATTCTGGCCGGCGCGGCAGTTCCAGGGTTCGACCTTGCCCCGCAGGAAATCCTTCATATCGTTCAAGCGCTTGACGGAGTTCACCATCTTGTAACCGACCTGGTTCTTCTCGACCAGCCAATCCACCAACGCGTCCACCTTCGGCCAGTCTTCGGAATGGATGAAGGTGTCATTCTCATCGTAGTGCTGGAAGTGTTCCTGCTCGATCATGGGCGATTCGTTGATGTGGTAGTCGGTGGCGATACCGTTCTCGTGGGCAATCTCCGTCAACTGCTTCACGTCCGCGTGGTTATTGCGGCAGATGTTGATGTTGAAGAACACCGAGTAGCCGTACTTGTACTGCTTCCGGATGAGGTAATCAAGATACTTTCGGACGGGGTTCAGCGCCTTCGGTAGGCCAGGTTTCTCATCCACGGCGTCCACGGCGAAATTAACGACCGCCACACCGGCATCCGCGACGCGGTCGATGACCTCCGGACGCAATAGCCGCGCATTCGTCGGCAGGTAGACCCAGAAGCCTTTCTTGGCAGCATAGTAGACCACCTTGTGTACAAACTGCGGGCGCAGCAGGGGCTCGCCGCCCATGAGCGCCAGCACGCGGCAGGTGGTCGAATGCAGCCAGTCGATGGAGCGTCGAGCGATGTCCTCGCTCATGCCCTTGACGCGATTGTCAAATGCCCAGCAGTAGTGGCAATCCAGATTGCATTTCCATTCGGTGAACAGGTAGGCGATGATGGGATGAAAATCGCCCGGCAGCAGGCGCGACTTGAAATAGGGAAACATCCAGCCCCTCATCCCGCGGTAGATGAGGGATGGAGTCCAGCGCCGGCGATAAGGATCATTGCCCTGGCGCGGGTTATATTCGGCATCGTCGTCGTCGTCGCGCAGAAGTTTCGGATGCTGGGGGAATACCGGCTCAGGCAAAGTCTGAGGGGGATGGGACAGCCGGGGCGGCACCGGGCGGTGCGATGCCGGCCGCTTCAGCAATTCGTGGAGCTGAACATCCAGTCGGAACGCTCCGTTCGAAGACCCCGGGGTTGGCTGAGTCTCGAGGCCAGACATGTGAAAACCTCCTACTCTTGAAAAGTTCCCAGAAGATTGCTCCTCTCGTAAGCTTACCCCGCCCCCCAGAGTAAGCCTCAAGGTTACCGGCCAATTGCAGGCGCACCTTTTTTCCCGCTTCACCTTGCGGGACCAAATTGCCTCCCTCCTTTGCCTTGATCGCCGGGACCGCAACCCCTAATTTTTATAACGTGAAATCCTGTTGTTATCAAGAGGGACAAGCGGATCGCAGTCCTGCCCGGCCTCCGCTCGGCTCAAACCATGTAC
>JAIQGA010000373.1 GCA_020072925.1 Terriglobia bacterium
GTGGTGCCGGCCCGAGCCCAGGACTCCAACTGTCGCTTTTGAGATTCGTCGATCATCAGAGCAGCGGCGCGATTGAACATGCGCCTATTAGATCACAATATCGTCCCATTGTAAATAATTAAATGGGACGGGACACTAGGGTTTTCTGAGGAGGACCGCGCGATTTCGCCTTATCGATGGATACTCCACGGGATTGAAGCCCGCTTGGGCGGCCAACCGCAGCTCTGACTCAAACCGGGCGGTTCTTACATGCACCACGGGCTCAGCAAGCAGCATACACGCGCCAGGCTTCAGGGTTGTAGCGACCTCTGCGAAGAAAGGAGCCGCGGCGGGCAGTTCGTGGACCACAGCGAACGCCAGGGCGAAATCTATCTGGCCTGCAAGGTCCGTCACGCTCAGGGAGTTGCTGGAGGCTGCGCGGGCTTCGATGCGGTCGAGCAATCCCGCCTTCGCCGCGCGGCGTTTCAGAGCTTCGAGCATTTTCGGCTGCACGTCTACGGCCACAACCCGGCCGGACGGTCCTACCAGTCGAGCTAATTCCAGTGTGAAGAAACCCATTCCAGGTCCAGGTTCGAGCGCCGTCATGCCGTTGTGCACGTATGGCGATAGGATCTTGTGCGGGTCGTTTACCAGTCGCCGCAGAGGGCATGCCAGAAGATAACCAAGCCACCAGGGGCAGACATGTTGGGCCATGAAATTTCCCTCGTAGTGTGCAAACTCTCAAGGGAAAACGCGGCTACGCGTAGATGCCGCGCAGCTTGATGCTGAAGGCCACGCGGTCGATGGCGAGCATGTAGGCGGCGATCCGGTTGTTCACATTGTGGCGCTCCCCGTAGCCCACCACATCGTTGAAAGCGTTCACCATGATGTGCTTGAGGCGCTCGTTGACCATCCCTTCCGGCCAGAAGTAACCCTGCCGATCCTGCACCCACTCGAAGTAGGAGACCGTCACGCCGCCGGAGTTCGCCAGGATGTCGGGGATGACGAAGACGCCGCGCTCGAACAGGATGTCGTCGGCGGGCGGCGTGGTGGGGCTGTTGGCGCCCTCGGAGAGAATCCGCGCCTTGATTTTGCGGGCGTTCTTGCTGTTGATGACGCTCTCGGTGGCGGCGGGCAGCAGCACCTCGCAATCTTGCTCGAGGATTTCCTGCGGCCCGATGCTCTCCCCGCCCGGAAACCCTCGCACGGTACGATGCTCTTTTACATACTCAATGAGTTGAGCAATATCCAATCCATGTGTATTGAATATTCCACCGCCGATGTCCGCGACCCCGATGATTCGGTAACCCGCCTCGTGCATCAGGCGCGCGGCCTGCGAGCCGACGTTCCCGAAGCCCTGAATGATGACGCGCGTCGCCTCGCGCTTCCAGCCGAAGCGCTTGAGGGCCTGGTCCGTGGCGATCATGCACCCGCGGCCGGTGGCCGCGCGACGGCCGCGCGAGCCGCCCAGGTCGAGCGGCTTGCCCGTGACGCTCGCCGTTACCGTGTGCCGGACGTGCATCGAGTACGTGTCCATAATCCACGCCATCGTCTGCTCATTGGTGTTCATGTCCGGCGCGGGAACGTCGCGCTCCGGCCCGATGTAATCGAGAATTTCCGCGGTGTAGCGGCGCGTGATGCGCTCGAGTTCGCCCTGAGAGAGCTTGGCGGGATCGCACACCACGCCGCCCTTGGCGCCGCCAAAGGGAATGTTGACCACCGCGCATTTCCAGGTCATCTCGGCGGCGAGACCGCGCATTTCATCCAGCGTGACGTGCGGCGAGAAGCGTACGCCGCCTTTGCACGGCCCACGCGCAATACTGTGCTGGACGCGGTAGCCGTCGAAGACCGCCAGCTTCCCGCTGTCCAGCATGACGGGGATGTGGACGATGATTTCGCGGTTGGGCATCCGCAGGTAGTGGCAGAGACCTTCGTCCAGATTCAGCTTCCGGGCCGCCACGTCGAAGCGCGCAGCCATCGACTCGTAGACGCTCAATTCCTTTTCGCTTTCGGCGACGCTCATGTCTCCTCGACGGCCGTCAGACGCCGGCACGCGGGAAAGTATAGCAAACCGGGTCACACCATTCTAGCTGGTGCCACTCATTTCCGTGTCCTGCACCCCCTGCGGCACCCACTCCCCGTGGCCTCAAATGCGAGGCGCCTGCCGCCGAGGCGATTGGCCAGACTGATCGGATGGATGGTGTGGACGACTTCGATTCTAAAAGTAATGGCGCGGCGGGGCGAACGGTCGGGAGCGTGGCCTCGGCTCAGGATACGCCGCTGGCGGCGAGTTCCGCGGCTCGAGGCTCGAGGGCCTTGGAGGGGCTCTCGGCCTCGCTCACGAGCGTCCAGGCGTCCTTCTGCCGGAGGAGTTGCGACACCAGTTGCGCGTGCAGGGCGTGGCCGGCGCGCTCGGCAATAACTTGTCCGATCAATGGCCGGCCCAGCAGCGCCAGGTCACCGATGAGGTCCAGCATTTTGTGGCGGCAGAACTCGTTCGGGAAGCGCAGTCCCGCAGGATTCAGCACGCCCTCGCGGGTGAGCACCACGGCGTTTTCGAGCGAACCGCCGCGGATCAACCCGCTCCGGCGGAGCATCTCTACCTCTTCGATAAAACCAAACGTCCGTGCCGGCGCGATCTCCCGCGCATAGTCGTCCACCCCAGGTGTGAATTCCAACTCCTGCTGGCCGATCAGGGGATGCGGGAAGTTAATCCGGTACGTCATCCGCAAGGTTTCCGAGGGATGGACCGCGATGCGCTTGCCGCCTTCCGCAATTTCCACGGTCTTCAGCACTTTCACGTGCATTCGCCGGGCACGTTGGCGGCGCACGCCCGCCTTCGCCAGGGCTTCGACGAAAGGCCGCGCGCTGCCGTCCAGGATGGGCAATTCAAGGTTGTCGATCTCCACCATGACGTTGTCGAGGCGCAGCCCGGCAAGCGCCGATAGCAGATGCTCGGTGGTCGAGATCAGCACGCCCTTCTTCATAAGGCTAGTTGCGTAACTGACTCGAGCGATGTGGCGCGACGAGGCTTCGATTCGGAAGCCTTCCAGATCGATTCGCTTGAAGATGATTCCGGTGTTCGCCGGGGCAGGGCAGAGGCGAACGCTAACCTTGACGCCTGTATGCAGCCCAATTCCTGAGATCACTACTGACGAGGCAACCGTTTGTTGAAAGTCCAAAACTACCCCCAAGACCCTAGTGACAATCAGCACTTCCTGGACCATAGGCCGATGAATATTTAACGTATGTAGTATCAATAGGATATAAAGATTCTTGGAGGCCCTCTCATATCCAGGCTGTGGTAAGAATGCAACACTTTGTGCTAGAGGTGTGGCATTCCTGAAGCAGTGACAGGACAGCGATAAAACTGTGAGGGGCGGCGCTTCCTCTTTGCGGGGTTAAAGGCTGAACCCGTAGAGAGGGGGTCAACTATTCCCAATAGGCGCTCGACGCGCTGACAGCTTCCCAGACGCGTGCCCCGGCAAAACACGGCCCTTGGGCCCTCCCGACCGTCTGGAGAGGCTAGGAATGGCAGCCAAGCCCGCTGGCGGCCATTTTAGGAAGGCATTGAGTATAGGCTAGGTGCAGACGACACCTGGCACGACCTTACTCAGGGGGATGGCGGCGTCGCGCTCCTGGCCGGGCGGGGATGGAGTACAATGCTCTCCTCGCATATTTTGGAGGAATAGCAACTTGGCCGACTCGTCGCGCGGTAAGAAACTCTTCCTGATTGATGCTATGTCGCTGATCTTTCGCGCCTTCTTTGCGCCCATGCAGACGGCTCTGGTTTCGCCCGGAGGTCTGCCGACCAAGGCGGTGTATATCTTCGTCCGGACGCTCCGCAAACTGCTGAAGGACCACCGGCCGGACTTTGTCGCCGTGGCCTTCGACTTGGCGGCGCCCACTTTCCGCGACCAGCTCTTCGCCGAATACAAAGCCAACCGCCCGGCCTTCCCCGAGGACCTAGGGGTCCAACTCCCGTACGTGCGGCGATTCTGCAAAGCCCTCGGGCTGCCGCTGTCGGAAAGGGAAGGATTCGAGGCGGATGATGTGATTGGAACCCTGGCGAAAGTTGGCGCCGCGCAGGGCCAGGACGTCTTCATTGTGTCCGGCGACGAAGACCTATTCCAGTTGGTGAGCGACCGCGTGCGCGTCGTGAAGCCCTCGCGAAGCGCTAGCGACGGTGAGACTCTTTGCGACGTCGAAAAGGTCAAGGAAATCCTGGGCGTCGAGCCGTCGCAAGTCGTGGATTGGCTGGCGCTGACCGGCGACCCGAGCGACAACATTCCGGGCGCGCGCCCGCTGCCGGGGCAGGAGCCGGTGCTTGCCGAAGGGGAGAAGAAGCGGAGTTACATTGGCCCCAAAGGGGCGACGGAAATCATTCGTCAGTTCGGGACGCTCGAAAAGGCTCTGGAGAATTTCGGGATGGTGTCCAAGGCCAGCTACCGCGACGCCCTGCGCGATTTCCGCAACGAAGCGCTGTTGAGCAAGGAGCTGGCGAAGATTCGGACCGACGTTCCGCTCGACGTGACTCTCGAGCAACTCGCGCCCGGTCCGCCGGACCTGGCGGAAATCCGGGCGCTCTGCCAGGAACTGGGCTTCGCCTCGCTCCTGCGGGAGTTTCTCGAAGAAGCGCCCGCGCCGGCGGAGGCCGCGGTCGATTCCGAGGACCTGAACACCAAGGAGGCGCTGGAGAAATGGCTCGCGCCATTGACGCAGGAGGCGCGCGCGCCGCTGGCGATTGCGCTGGCGGTGGAGGGCGAGGAGGGTTTCGCGGGCCGCCTCACGGGCTTGGGCCTCTCCGACGGCAAACGCCTGGCGAGCGTCGATTTGGCGGGCTCGCGCGAACTCCTGGCGTCTCTCAAGCCCTTCCTGATGGATGCGGCGCGGCCGAAGGCCGTGCACAATTCCAAGCTCCTGCATCTTCTGCTG
>JAIQGA010000374.1 GCA_020072925.1 Terriglobia bacterium
TGCCGGCCCGAGCCCAGGACTCCAACTGTCGCTTTTGAGATTCGTCGATCATCAGAGCAGCGGCGCGAGTGAACATGCGCCTATTAGATCACAATATCGTCCCATTGTAAATAATTAAATGGGACGGGACACTAGGATGTATCGGTCTGCGTCGTCCTCGCTGTCACCGAATTGGACGTCGCCCCACTTTAGAGCCGCGATCTCTCCTTCGCGGAGACCGGCCCGGAGCGCTGTGAAAATCAGCGCGTCGTCCGCCAAGCTAAGCTCGTCCCGGGCGATCGATAGCAGCCACTCGACTTCCTTTGGCTTGAGCGATGTCGCCTCGCGCGTCGCCTTTTCAGACTTCACAAAGCGGCCGAGCCCCTGGGCGGGATTGTGGTCACTCAATTCATCCTCAATGGCAACATTCAGCACAGCACGCAGCGTGCTCACGGCCAGGCGGATCGTGTTCTTGGCAAAGTCCCGTGCTCTGAGGTCCGAGATGAACCGCTTGACGTCCTCCCGCTTGATGTCGTCCAGTTGGAATTCGCCGAATCTGGGGAGAACGTAAAGCCTCAGAAACTGTCCGTAAAACCCTGCCGTGCTCGGTTTTCGCTCATGCTCGACGTTTTTGAGCCATTCCGTAGCGTACTCGGTAAGTGTTGGGCGGGGTGGCTTCTCCGGCTGAAGCAAAGCCATGCCGCCGAGCGCGAGCCTAGCCTCAACCTCTTGCTTCACACGCTCTGCTGCTGGGCGGCTGCCGACCGCGATGGTCTTCCGCTCGCCCTGATGGTCAATGACCACGCACCACGAGCTGTGACCCCCGGGTCTTCTAACCTTAACGCCCATGCCCCACCGCTTGCAAAGCGTGTCTCACGATACCGTCAAGATCGATCGTCTCCAACAGCCTTACCCGGTGCCTTCCGAGCCACGAATCAAGCTCTGATCGCCTCACCAGGAGCTTCCCTCCAACCCGGATAGCTGGCAGGGCATCCACGGACGCATGGACCCATGCTCGCACTGTTCTCTCAGAGACGTCGGCATACTGAGTTACCTGCCATATGCTCAACCACTCTGTCCCAATCTTATCGCTTCCTTCTTGTTTCATACGAGCTCTCTTCTCACAATCCATGACAGCCAAGCCGAACAGTTCTTCTTCTCGCCGGTCCAGAGCTCAGCCTCAGGGTTTAATAAGTCGAACTATTTTTTCTGTCAAATGCCGTACACGGTACAGTGAGCGGGCAGTGGTGTTCAAATCGCTTCCGCCCGTCAAAAGGACAAGTTAAACGCCTAAAACGCAAAGCCTTGTGCAAGACAAGGCCGGAAAGCGGAGGCCTCTGATGGAGCAGGTCGCAAACGCTGGAACCCCGCAAGAGAACTGATTTAATCCGACGCGTACTGGGCTGATCTGGCCCCAAGATGTATTAACCTGTTTCCCAATCGAGATTACATATCACCCCTTCGACGACGGAAATGTTCCGGCCGCTCGCGCGTGTACCGCGTGGGCAAGTAACATCCAAGTTCGGGTCCGGTTTGCGTCGTCGGCAGCCTTCCTCGATGGCGGCTCGCGGTCGCTGGAAGGTCGGAATCGGCATGTCGTGAGGCTAATGCCCGTCAGGATTGTTCTTCGTAGTCCGATGAACCATTCGGCCGTGTCGATGCGAATCGGGCGCCTCCAGGAACGGACGCTGTTTCAGGCTTGGCCGCTCTATGCGGACCGGATGCTCGGCCTTGGAGTCAGTCCGGTCATGCACACGTGTTTTCTCTCGCTTGACCTCCCCGCACGAAACACTCGTTACCTCGATGCCCGCTTCGTCAAGCAAATCGTTTGCGTCAATAAGCTCCATGATTGCTATCTCAGCGTCGGGTATCCACTCCTCGGCTGTGATCCTTCTCCATTTCCCTGCAATGCGGTTCCAATTCACCGGTGCGCTGGCAGGCCCTGTCCGGCGGAAATGGCTACGGGCCAGCAGGATAACATTCGCCTCGTCGGCGTCGTCAAGATTGATTTCCAATACAAGCCTGTAACTCTTCTTCATAACTCTCTCTCCTGCACGGCCAACGGTCAGAATATGGGTTACTGAGCCAAAGCTGGAAATCGCAAAGCGGCTACCTTAACTTGATCTCGTCGTGGCGGGATTATTTTGCTAGCCAAGCCATCAATTTCCTGCCTCGCAAACTGTAGGACATCGACCTTTCACGGCGGTAACACGGGTTCAAATCCCGTCGGGGACGCCATTCAATTCAAACGACTTAGCTTTCCCTCCCCTGAGCCGGTTTTCGGTCCGGGGCCTTCCAGGGGCCTTAAAATCGAGTCCAGACGGCATACAGCCTCGCGGGCTTGGCTTTCGGTTAGGTGCGCGTAGCGCTGGGTCATTCGCAAGTCGCTATGCCCTAACTGCCGGGCGATTTCGTCGAGTTGAACCCCGCTTTGCCGGAGCCAAGTCGCATAGGTATGCCTCAAATCATGGAAATGGAAGTCCATAACCCCCGCCTTCCGGCAGGCTCGCATGAAGCGCATCGAGACTTCCTCCGGCGTCACGTCCACCCCAAGCACCGGCTCGTTGGCGAGGGTTTCCTTGTCGAGCTCAAGGGAGCGAAACACGTCCATGGCCTTCTCATTCAGATAAACGGTCCGGCCTTTGCCGTTTTTGGTTCGGGGCAGATTGATTTGACGGTTCAGCAAGTCTACGTCCATCCAGCGGAGTCCTAGAATCTCGCCCCGCCTCATGCCGGTGGAGACCGCCAAGAGCACTATCGGCTGAATCCACGGGGGGCAGTGGTCGAGGACAGCTTGCAGTTCCGTCGGCTGCAAGTAGCGGAGTCGGCCTGCGGGGGCTTTTGGCATGGCGATTCGTGCCGCCGCGTTCGCTGCCACCATGCCGTTTTCCATTGCCCAATTCAGAAGATGCTTCAGAACCCCGACCTCTTTGCGGACAGTCGCGGGCAAGCGCTTCCGGCTGCGCCGAGATATATACTCCTCGATTTGCCGCTTGGAGACATTACGTAGCTTCCCGGCGAAAAACGGTTTCAGGTGCTTTTTCAGGATGGAGTCTTGCCTCTCGTACTCGTTCGGACTAACGAGAGACATCTGGCGCTGGAGATATTGCCTCGCCGCCTCCTTGAACGTCATCGGAACGAAGCCCGTATCCCTTGCCTCCTCCGCCTTTGCTCGCTCCTGCGCCAATTCCTTTCGCGCTCCCTGAAACGACTGGCGGCGGGCGCGCTTCTTGCGGCGTTTTCCGCTGGCGTCAATCCAAGTGATGTACCACGCGTTGCCCCTGTCGGGGCGTCTCCTGATGCCATCGCCTCGCATCGGTTTCTCTCCTTTCCCGAAAACACTCCCCCAATGACAGGTAAGCCGATTGACTTGCTTTTCTGCGTCTAAGCCGGGAGTTTTCGGCCCGGCCCCGCCAAATCCGGCCCGGATTTCCGGGCGGGTTCGGGAATCTAGGGGATTCCGTGGCTTCTATTATACGGTATTATTCAAGCTGATAAAAGGCACAAGTCTAGGAATATCCATAATGTGTCGTCGGGAGGGCGCGTAGGATGGCCGAATTTGGCGCTAGGAGCCAAAAATCGGGGCCTCCGAGGCCGGAATAGGGAAAAAGGGCGTTCGGGGAGTCGGGAGGGCCTTAAATCGCCTCCTAGGGCCGATATTCGCCTTTTCTTCGCCCCTTGCTATATTTCAGCTTTCGGCAGGGGATTTGCTTCTATAGGGGCGTGAACGGCGCTGCCTCGCGAAAGCTAACCGCGAACCAACATGCTGGCCGACGTGGAGTTCCTTGCCTGCCTGTTGACCTCCAGTACCTTACGAGTTAGGCTTCAGCTTACTTTCGTTGTTCGATAAGCAGCGGGTGTCCAAAGACCGATGGGAGCCATACCCCAAATTCCTGCGAATGAGCGATACCCCAACCTGAGGGAATGGTTGTTCCGTCACGTGGATACGCTCGTCCGAATCCGGGCGGCTCATCAACAACTGATTCCGGCAGAAGCCAGCCCGTTCCTCTTTCTCTGCTATCCGTGGCTCCCTGCGGCGGGGCGAACCGCTGACGAAGCGACGTTCCTCGCTACTCGCCGTACCGAGTTCGGGGAAGTGGGGTTTGATGGTCCAGCGGCCGTGGCAGGGCTGGAGGACATTCTCAGCAGAGACAAGCACTTAAAGGAATATTGCCCCACTCCAGGGCATCTAGCTCACTTTCTGGATGTGCAGTTTGTGGGGCTTGCTGTAGAGCTTACTGAGGCGGGCGCGTCTCATAAACAGCTTGCGTGGCTTTTTAACGCGTTCACTGATTTGACTTACGGGCAAGGTCGCTTCAAAAAAATCGCGCTCTCCCATCTTTTCAATTTCGACGCGGACGACCAAACACTCATGTTCGGGGACGTTCGTGTTGAACGACTTGACAGTCCTACTATTTCAAAAGTTCTTGGTGAGATAACTTTCCCTGCGTTTCTGCACCCTCCAAAAGTAGGAGACTACTTTGTTGTTATTGAGGAAGAGGGGCCTTGCGATAACATAGTTGACTGGCTGTGCGGGAAGGTCGCGGCAGCGGAACGGTTCGCCCAGGTTCTTCAGTACTTCAAAGACGGCGTTGTCCACGTTGATTACTCCGTGCCTTACTTTCTGCCGCATTGGGTAAATCAGATAAGAAAATGGGGAATCTTCTTCCTAGGTAATCCACGCAGAGTTCCTTTCGAAAATGGAGACAAACTTTACCGAGCCACGCGCGCAGAATTAGGCCCGTTGATTTCATGGTGGAGACTTTACCAGTCGAGGTGACCTGCCCCCGTTCTTAGGTCCGATCATAATGTAAGTTCCGGGGTCGAAATCAACTCCTTGGTCAGGAAGGCGAGGGGCGTGGGGGGAGACGCCCCTCGCGCGGCGGCCTGGGCCGCGAACTCCTCGGGCGTCTGA
>JAIQGA010000375.1 GCA_020072925.1 Terriglobia bacterium
ATGCCCCTTGTCGAGGACTTCCAGTTCTCCCATGAGGGTGTACCTCCTTCGTAGAGTTTTCCCGCTCTCGAAAAAGTACACCCTCTTTCTTCTTCAAAACCCAAATTTACACAAAAGACGTTACGCTACCATGTGGGTCCGCGGCTTCTCCCCTTCGACCTTTGACGTCGACATGTCCTTTCATGAGGAATTCAGCCACTGCCGAAATTGATTTATCACTCGCCTCTCCGCTAGAATGAAGGTCTACGGGCCTTTGGGCTCTCCGTGCACAAGGAGGAAGAGAAGAGTTTGAGAAAAAGACATAGAAGCTTGCTGGTGGTGCTGGTTTTGGCGTATGTGCTGGTTTTGGCGTATGTGCTGGTTCTGGCGGCGGTGCTTCATGCCCGCGCCGCGCGCACGGAGAGTGCGGCGCCCGTGAGCACGGCTACAAGCGACAGGGTTCTGCGCTACATTCGTGAACGATTCGGACTTGCCGACACGGTTAAGCTGACGATCAATTCCTGGCAGCCGTTTTCTGACCCCGCGTTTTACGAAGCCGCTGTCAACGTTGACTACGGCAAGGAAAAGAAAACGCAACCCGTTTATCTGACCAGGAACCAGGAATACCTCGTGGTGGGGAAACTCGTTCCCATGACCTCGGCCGGCAAAGAGGAAATCAGCAAGAACATTCGCCAATTATTCAAAGTCCCGGAAAACATCGGCATCACAGTCGGGCCGTTGCGGAAGTCGGCGTACCCCACTTTGTATGCCACGACGGTCAGTCTCGATCAGGCGGGCAAGAAGCAGACCCAGGAATTCTATGTCACCGCCGACCATCGCTGCCTGGTCGTCGGGAACGTCTTCAAACTAGGAGTCGATCCACGCGCCGAAGCGCTGCGGACCATCTCCGTGCGGAATCAGCCCTTCCAGGGCGCGGCGGGGGCTCCCGTTACCATCGTTGAATACGCAGACCTCGAGTGCCCCATGTGCGCGCGCCTGCACGAATTCCTGGAGAAGAAGTTGGTGCCTCGCTACGCGGGAAAGGTCCGCGTGGTGTTCAAAGAGTTTCCGCTGGTGCAGATCCACGATTGGTCGACCACCGCGGCCATCGCCAACGAGTGCGTGTACCGGATCAAACCGGAGGCCTACGTTCCCTACCGCAGCCTGATTTTTCAAAGTCAGGCGGCCATCAACGCCACGAACGTTCGTGACATGCTTCTGGCGTTTGGAGATCAGTTGGGAGTCGACCACATGCAGTTGGCAGGATGCCTCGACGCCAAGTCCACCCTGCCCCAAATCGATCAGGACTTGAAAGAAGGCAAACAGCTTAACATCCTGAGCACTCCGACCAGCTTCGTCAACGGCCGGATCATCGTGGGCATGCCTTCCGAGGACTTGTTTTATAAGACCGTCGACGAAGTCCTGGCCGACGCGAAGTGACGCCGGCAAGCATTTCGTGCGAGAGAGCGGCGCGCAGCGCAAAGTGACAGAAGACCTGCAAGCGCCCCGCCCCAGGGAGTTCAATTCCACCATGAGGCGTGTGCAAAGCAGTGTGGTCGTGTGCGCGGGAATCCTCCTGCTGGCCATCCTGGCGCCGGCCGCCGCGCGGCCGGCGCCGCAGGCGGAACGAACTGCGAATCACTCCGCCACCATGGACAGAATCGTCCGCTACCTTCGCGAGCGGTTCAACATGCCGGCCATCGTGAAGCTGACCGTGGGGCCATTTAGCGATTCGCCCTTCCGGGAATTTTACGAGACCACCATCACCGTCGACGACGGCAAGCAGCCGCGCTCGGAGAAGTTCTACGTCTCCAAGGATGAACGCTACCTGATCGAAGGCACCATCTTCACGCTGGCCGCCGACCCGAAACGCGAGATCGAACGCGTCATCTCGCTCCAAGACCAGCCCACGCAGGGGCCGGCGACCGCGCCCGTCACCATCGTCGAGTACGCCGACCTGGAGTGCCCCCAATGCGCGCGCTTGCATGAAATCCTGGAAAACGATGTGGTTCCGAAATATGGCGAGAAGATCCGGATCGTCTTCAAGGAATTCCCCCTGACCTCCATCCACGAATGGGCCATGACGGCAGCTCTCGCCCAGGAATGCGTCTACCAGATCGATCCGGCGCAATACGTGCCGTTCCGCACACGGGTCTTCGCCAACCAAGCCACCCTCACCGGCACCAACGCGCGCGATATGCTGCTCCACTTCGCCGCCGAAACGGGAATCGACAACATGAAGCTGGCGGCGTGCATTGATAACAAGGCTTCCCTGTCCCGCGTGGAGGCCAGCCGGCGCGAGGGCGAGGCGCTGGGCGTTAACAGCACACCCACCAGCTTCGTGAACGGCCACGTCGTGGTCGGCGCGCCGGACATCACCGCCCTCTCCAAGATCATTGATGAGGCCTTGCACGCGGCGAAGTAATCCCGCCTTTCCGAGCTCGCGCGAGAAACTTCACCTTTCAACTGGGAATTGCGGATTAGTGCGGGCTATTGGGATCCCGATACGACGAAATCGATGCCGCGCTCGTCGTTCGCCTTTCGGGTGGCATCCAGGTCGAGGTCGGCGAGAGGGATTCGCCGGGTGGCCTGGTTTCTAAATACCCAGAGGGTTTGCCCGAGGACGGCGTAGTTGTCCACTTCGCGGCGGTGTCCGTCGCGGTAGATGAGCACCAAGGGCGCAACCTTCTCTTCGGGGCTGGCGGGCGGCGAGACAGCCGGCGGTTGAGCTGTCTCGCGCAGGGCCTGGTCTTCACGAAGCTGGCGGACGGCGTCGGTCAGCATCGCCACCTGCGCGGCAAGCGCATTGTCGGGTACTGAAGCGGCGGCGGGCGCTTCTTCAGCCGGCTGCTCGTAGTCCATCGTGTAAGGCCAGTAGTAAGGAAGGCCGAATAAGGGGGCGCCGAAAGAGGTCTGCTGCGGGACAGAATTCCGGCAGAAGACGGCGCCAGCGGCGGTCGGGTCGGCCAGGCACGTGCTCCCGGTGAAACCCCCGCCAAAATTGATTGTGGGGAGGCCCGGAGTCCCGCGATGGTGATGTTGACCCGCTCCGCCGGACCCGCGGTGCCACCCGGTCATTGGCGCGGGCCTCACAGAATTTCCTCGAACCGGCGCAGGGGCCGTGCGGACATGTGTGAAATTGGGGGCAACGAAGTTGTGACCGGGTTCAGAAGGTCTCGCAGCACGGAACTGCGCGGGAAGAGATGATGGCAAAACCAGACCCGAAAGCAGAGCCGCTATGGCGATCAGGTACTTCATAGCCATATCCTACCAGAACTGACGTCTCGCGACATCTCAGAATTACTTGCGCGTCTTTTCGCGCCTGCCAACTTAGACGGCGCGAAGGACCCTGGGGTTACCCGGATCGAGCAAAAACCAAGTTCATTATTTACTTTCACTTAGGGCGCCAGTAGCCCCTCCGGCTGATGGTTCCGGCTCCTTGCACGACTTGATAGGAGTTCGGTGCCCAAATTAGGAGCGCCCGCTCGGAGGTCAGCCCGCATTATCCAGTGGGTTGAGGAAGCTTCGCGACGCGCCGCAAGCGTGGGAGCACGAGCAGCAAAATCACAAAGTACACCAGGCAGATGGCTCCGCCCAGCGCCAGCGCGAAGCGAATGCCGAGCGCTTCGGCGACTGCTCCGGCCTGCAGGTTCCCCAGCGGGGCGAAACCAAGTACCGTGAGGTTGTAGATGCTCATGATGCGGCCGCGTAGTTCGGGAGGGCTGGCCAGTTGCAGCGTGGTATTGGTCAGGGTGAGCGCACCGACCATGGCGCCGCCGACGATCACCAGCCAGAAGAACGCTCCCCAGAAAGTGTGCGCGTAAGCCACGAAGATCAGGGCCACCGAAAAGAGTGCAGAACTCGCGAAAATGAAGCGGCCTTTGTGCTCGAGGTCACCGCGCGCCGCCAGCGAGAGTGCGGCGATTACGGCACCAATGCCCGCTCCGGCCATCAGGTAGCCCAGGCCCGAGGCGCCGACGTGCAGCACATCCTTGGCGTAAGCTGGCATCAAGGTCACGAATGGCAGCCCCAGCAGGCTCAGGAATGAGGGCACCGTGAAGAGGATGATCAGCAGGCGGTTCTCTTTGACGAATTGCAGGCCTTCGAGCATAGCGCCCCAAACCGAAGGGCGGTCCTCGCGATGATTCACGGGGACCGTGATGATCATGAGCGCGATGATGAGCGGCAGGAAACTGGCGGCGTTAAGGTAAAAGCAGGCCGCCGCCCCCATCGAACCGAGAGCCAGGCCCGCCAGCGTGGGACCGACGGCGCGCGACATATTGAATTGCGCCGAGTTGAGCGCGATGGCGTTCATTAGGTCCTCGCGCTCCACCAGATCCGGCACCAGCGCCTGATAGGCGGGATTGTTGAGCGCGGTGGCCGTGCCCATTAACAGGCTGATCAGCAGAATCTCGCCGATGGTGACCACGTGGACGGAAGTCAGCACCGCCAGCATCAGCGCCAGAAAAGCCATGGCGCTCTGGCTGTAACGCATCAGCTTCTTGCGGTTCAGACGATCCGCGATGGCGCCGCCCGGAAGCGAAAATACCAGTGAAGGCGCCGAAGCCAGAAAGCCATTCAGACCCAGCAGAAACGGCGAGCCGCTCATGATAACGATCAGCCAGCCGAGAGCGAGGTTTTGCATCCACGTACCGATGTTTGAAAGGAAATTGCCGGACCAGAACAGGGCAAAATCGCGGTGGCGCAGCGAGCGGAACACCGCAGGAAGCCGCGTCGAGGTGTCCGCCGCTTCAGCAGTGGCCACTGTGTTCTGTTGAGGTTTGTCAAAATCCATACGCGGCTGATGCGTGAGCCCAAAGAATGATTTTACTATGATTTAACGCCGAGAATGAGTAACGAGACTAAGCTATATACCGTATCATAGAGTATGAATAGAGACTCACGAA
>JAIQGA010000046.1 GCA_020072925.1 Terriglobia bacterium
TGCCTCCTCGCCGCCATCCAGATCAGCAAGCAGTACAACAATGCCTGCCGGGAACTGCGCTGGGTGGGCCTTTCGCGTTCCGCCGACTGGCGCCTGGCCAGCCTGCTGCTGGGCTGGGGCGAGGATCATTCTGAAGGTAACGTTACCAACGAGTCGCCTTCCTTCAAAATGACGTTGACCCACGAGGAGATTGCGCAAATGATCGGCACGACGCGCGAGACAGTGACCCGCGCGATGGCGCGCTTCAAGAAGCAGAAGCTGATTGAAGTGCGCGGTGCCACTCTGGTCCTGCGGAACCAGAAGATGCTGTTGGAAATCGCCGGACGTGGAGCTTTGTTCGTGGCCCCGCTGACGACGATGCCCCATGCCGAACCCTTGGCAAGACAAAATTCCGCATTTCGGGTTGTAAGGGACAAACAGGCAGCCTGCGCAATCGTCTAAGTCTTCAGGCTTAACCTGGGAGGCGCGTTATGAGCCAGGTCCACGGTTACAAATGCGAGATCTGCGGCATCGAGGATTCCGATCACAGCAACTGGCTGCTCGTGAGCGACCAGCCGCGCGCCCACAACAATTATGACGTAGGAAATGCAGAAGGTGATATGCGCGATGATCACCGTCCACAAGCTCAGCTCCATCGCCAGCAGCGCGAAAAAGATGACCACCGCGACAGCGATTACAATTTCGGGAATGACCAGGGGCAGATATACGATGGCCTCGAGTGTCGCGCGGCCGCGCCGCCGCGAGCGCGCAAAAACCAGCGCCGCCATTGTGCCGAACACCACCGAGGCCGCCGTGGCTACAGCCGCCACGACCAGGCTGTTCGCGAGCGACTGAAAAATCAGCTCATCGTGCCAGAGCACGCTGTACCACTCGCCCGTGAGGCCGGTCCAGTGGGCTGCGAGGCGGGAGTGATTGAAGGAAAGAATAACCAGCACCGCGACCGGCGCGTAGAGGAAGGCGAAAACCAGCACGGTCGCGATTCCCAGCCCGGAATTTCGGCGCGGCCACGCCATCAGAGGATCTCCGAAGTCGTCTTCCCGGCGCGGCGCAATCCCGCGAGCAACAGAATCAGCACCACCAACGTCAAAAGAAATGCGACGGCAGAGCCGAAGGGTTGATCGCGCGCCACCGCGAACTGGTTCTGGATGAGATTGCCCACCATCATCGAGCGTGCGCCGCCCAGCAGGTCCGGCGTGATGAAGGCGCCGAGCGAGGCGATGGAAACAAGGATCGAACCCGCCGCCAGGCCGGGCGCGGAAAGCGGCAGGGTGACGCGCCAAAACGTCTGGGCGCGGCCGGCGCCGAGGTCCGAGGCGGCTTCGAGCAGCGCTGGGTCAAGCTTCTGCAGGACTGCATAAAGAGGCAAAATCATGAACGGTAGTTCGCCATAAACCAGGCCGATGAACACCGCCAGCGGCGTGTACAACAGGCGCAACGGCTGGTGCAGGAGGTGCAAGTCGAGGAGCAGCGTGTTGATGACGCCCTCGCTCCGCAGGATCACCATCCATGCGTAGGTGCGAATCAGGAAGCTCGTCCAGAAGGGGATGACCACCAGAATGAGCAGCGTCGATTTCCAGCGGGGCGTGACGTGCATCGCGAGGTAATACGCCACGGGATAGCCGAGCAGCGCGCACAGCAGGGTGGTTAGCAGCGCGATCCAGAAGGAACGCCAGTAGATTTCCAAATAGAGCGGCTGAATGGCCCGCAGGTAATTCGCGAGCCGCAGCGTCCATTCGATGGTGCCGTAGGACGAACGCTCGGCGAAGCTGACCGCCAGCAAGTATGCAAGAGGGAAGAGGAAGAAACCCACCAGCCACACCAGGCTCCCAGCCAGCAAGGCGGTGGCGCGCCATTCCGGCCTTCCGCGGAAAAACTGCAGAATCGCTTCCATGGTGTGTGGCCGAAGCGAGCATAGCGAAAGGCTTCGGAGACTGTCAAACCTTCGAGGGGCACGGAGCAGGAAGTTGGGTGTATCCTAAAAACATGAGGTGGAAGCGAACCGCCAGTCAGTGGCGGGGAATAACGCGTGCCTTGGTCCCGGCGATCCTCGCCGCATCCTTGCTGGGGGGCGCGAGTCAGGCGGGACGGAGCTCGCCCCTGGGCCAGGAGCATGGCGATCAGGACGCCACTGCCCCGTCACGGCCGTCCACGTTCGAGGAGCTGCTGAAACAGGCCCGGGCCTTCGTTCGTCTGGAAAAATGGCCGGAAGCAATCCAAGTATTCCGTAAGGCTTTGGCCCTGCGGCCGCGGGATGCCGGCGTTCACTATGGTCTGGGTAATGCTTACGCCGCCGACCAGCGAGGCACGGAGGCCGAGCGCGAATATCGGGAAGCGCTGCAACTCAATCCGCGATTATCCGGCGTCCACCTGAGCCTGGGCGCGCTGCTCGAGGCACAAGGGAGACTCCCTGAGGCCATCACGGAGTACCGCGCGGAGCTGAGAGACCACCCCTCGAATGTGGACGCACGCGTGAATCTCGCCAACACGCTGGCGGCGAGCCGGAATCATTCCGAGGCGGCCAAGGAATTCCGCCAGGCCATGGCGATGAAGCCCGGCGATGCATCTCTCCAACTCGCCTTCGCGAACGCCTTGCTGCAATCCGGCGACCCTTCGGGCGCAATCCGCGAGTATCGCCAGGCCCTCAAGGCGAATCCCCGCAGCCCCGATGCTCACGCGGGCTTGGCCGCGGCGCTGACCCAATCGGGGAAGATTCCAGAAGGCATCGAGGAGGAGCGGGCCGCCACACGCCTGCGTCCGGAGGATCCCGAGCTGCATCTTGGCCTCGCCAATGCATTGCGGGCCAACCAGGACCTCATCTCCGCGATCGAGCAATATCGCCAGGCCGTCCAGCTTCGCCCGCAGCAAGCGTACTACCACTTTGTGCTCGGGCAGGCGCTGCGCGAGGCTGGAGACTATGACGGCGCAATCGCCGAACTGCAACGCGTGGTCCGCCTGCAGCCTGACAATGCGCAGGCGCACTCCGAACTGGCGGCGACGTACCTTTCCACCGCCAATCATCCCGCCGCAGAGGCCGAGTACCGCGAGGCGCTGCGCCTCCGGCCCGAGGACGCCTCGTTGCATGAGGCGCTGGGACTGTTGCTGCGCAAGACAGGAGCCTTCGTGGAAGGCGAACGTGAACTTCGCCGCGCTGCGGAACTGGCGCCCGACAACTCCGCCTACCAGCGCAACCTGGGAGAAGCCGTGCAGGCTTCGGCGGATGTGCAAAATTTTATCCAGGAATATCGCGAGGAAGTGCGCGTTCACCCTGACGATCCCGATGCCCACTTGCATCTGGCCAACGCCTTCGTGGCAGCCGAGCAGCCGGACAAGGCTCTCGAGGAATTTCGTGTGGCGGCGGGACTGCGCCCCAAGAGTCCCGAGCTCCACTACGAACTGGGGATGGCCTTGAAGGGGGCAGGAAAGATCCAGGACGCCCAAGCCGAACTCTCGCACGCCGTGCAATTGCGGGCGGATTATCCCGAGGCGCTCGTCGCCTTGGGTGACGTGCTGGCGGGGGAGAAGAACTATGCGCTGGCCGTGCCCACGTATCGCGACGCCTTGCGACTGCGCCCGAACGATGCGCCGCTCCACGGGCGCCTGGGGACGGCCTTGCGCGAGAACGGTGACCTGAACGATGCGCTTGCGGAGTTCAGCCGGGCCGCGCAGCTCCTGCCCGCCAGCGCCGACTACCCGCGCGAGATGGGTAAGATCCTCTATGCCCAGGGCGCGTTTCAGAAGGCCGCGGCGGCCTACCGCATCAGCCTGACCAAGTCCCCCAATAATCCGGAAACGCAGGAGGATCTGGGCCTGGCCCTCGAAAAGGCAGGCGACTGGGAAGGCGCCGCGGCGGCGTTTCGGGCGGCGCTTAAAGCTCGGCCCGATTGGGCCGAAGCGCACACGCAACTTTCCGCGGCGCTCGCGCAGCTCGGCGACGCCCACGGCGCAGCGGCGGAAGCGACTGCAGCGCTGCACGTGACCCCGAACCTCGCTCCAGCGCATTTCAGTTTGGGAAACGCCCTGCTCCAGCAAGGCAAAGCGCCTGAGGCGATCAAGGAATTCGAAGAGGCGCTGCGCGCCAATCCGGACTACCCCGAAGTTCTCCTGGCGCTCGCGCACGCCTATCACCAGACCCATCGACTCGCTGACGCCGTTACTGACTACCGCGCCTACCTCCGTTTGCGGCCGCAGGAAGTCAGCCCGTGGGTGAGTTTGGGGAACGCTCTGCTCGAGAAGAAGGATTTTGCCGGAGCGATCCAGGCCTACCAAGAAGCTGTTCAAGTGAAGCCCGATTATCCCAACGCCCACTATAATCTCGCCTACGCGCTCGAGCAGGCTGGGCAAGCGCCTCGCGCCCGTCAGGAATACGAGGCCTACCTCCACCTCGCGCCGAACGCCTCGGACGCCTCGGAGGTCCGCAAGCATCTGCGGGAGTTGACCGTGGAAAGGCGGTAGGCTTCAGAGCGGTCCGCGCCGCGCGGCCTCTTACCCCAGAATCATTTTGGCAATCGTCTGAAGCTGCATGAAGGAAGTGCCTTCGTAGATCTTGCCGATCTTTGCGTCGCGCAGGTATTTTTCGGCGGGATAATCCTTGGTGAAGCCATAGCCGCCGTAGACTTCCAGGCATTCGGAGGCGACGCGCTCGGCCACCATCGAGCAGAAGTACTTCGCCATGGCCGCCTCCTTCAGAAAAGGCAGCTTGGCATCCTTCAGGCGCGCGGCGTTGTAGGTCATCAGGCGCGCGGCCTCGACCTCGGTGGCCAGGCGCGCGAGTTGGAACTGGATGCCCTGGAATTCCGCGATGGGCTTGCCGAACTGCTTGCGATCGCGCGCGTAAGCCACGGCGTGATCGAGCGCGCCACGCGCCACTCCCACCATCTGCGCGCCGATCCCGATGCGCCCTTCGTTCAGCGTCTCGATCGCCACCTTGTAGCCTTTGCCCACTTCGCCCAGCACGTCGGCCTTGGGCACGCGGCAGTCCTCCAGGATCAGCTCGCACGTTGAAGAGGCGCGAATCCCCAGCTTGTCCTCCTTTTTCCCCACCGAAAAGCCTGGTGTGTCGCGCTCGATCAGAAATGCGGTAATGCCTTTGTAACCGAGTTCTCGATTGATCGTTGCAAACACGATGAATAGCCCCGCTTCCTTGGCATTGGTGATCCAGAGCTTGCGGCCGTTCAGGACGTAACCATCGCCGTCCTCCCGGGCGCGCGTCTCGAGCGCAAAGGCATCGCTGCCGGAGTTCGCTTCCGAAAGCGCGTACGCGCCCAGGACGTTTCGCGCCAAGCGCGGCAAATGGGCCTGCTTCTGCGCTTCCGTACCCCAGCGCTGCAAAGCGTTATTGACCAGCGTGTTCTGCACGTCGACCACCACGCCCGCGGATGCGTCCACGCGCGAGAATTCTTCGATCGCCAGGATCGACATGAAAAACGATCCGCCGCTGCCGCCGTAGGCCTCGGGGACTTCGATAGCCATGAACCCCTGCTCGAAAAACTTGTCGAGCAGTTCGTGGTTGAAGACGCCCTCGCGGTCCATGTGCTCGGTATGCGGAGCGACTTCCTTCTCGGCGAACTCGCGCGCCGCGGCTTGGAACATCCGTTCCTCTTCGCTGAGCGCCGTCAATGGTGCAAGGGTTGCAGCGCCACTGGTTGTCGCATCAGCCATGAATGCCCCCAGGTTTCAAACGTTCCGGTCCGGGGATCTCGGCGCTTCGTGTCGTCGCCCCGAAAAGTGCCTCTCGCGCGTCTGCCACCTTGGTCCTGCGCGCGGATGACCATCAACGAACCCGCTGCGAGGGTGCCTTCACGGAACCGATTTTCACCGCACGACAGATAGATTCGCCAATAACATGGGCAGAGGTTTTAGCTCCCGCCGCAAGGGGTCCAGCGACAAGCCCAGTGCTTCCAGCGTGAAGGCGCCCAGAAGCGTGCTGTCACCTTCTTCTCCAAAAATAACGTCGGCCACTCCTACTCGCTCACCATATCGGAACATCGCTCCGCCTTTCTTTCGACTGATCCTGGAACCATCGGCAAGGCGGAATTCCTGGGTCGCCAGCGGTCGGATGCCCAACTTTTCCAAGAGGGGTGTGGGGACAACGGAATAGATGGCCCCTGAATCGACAAGGAACTCGAGCATCTCAGTGACTTCCGGGTTTGCGGGATTTCCGACTTCAATCTGCAGTGTGGTCAATCCCATCGTGATTTCCCTCCTCCGGTCCACCGTAGAGCGCTACCTATAGGTTAACATGCCGGATGCATCGGGCGTTGGACAGAACTTCCTCACGCCCAGTAACTGCGGTCGAGGGAGCGGTACTGGATGGCCTCGGAAACATTCGCGGTGGCAATCGATTCCGCGCCTTCCAGGTCGGCGATGGTGCGCGCCACTTTCAGGATGCGGTCGTGGGCGCGCGCGGAGAGGCCGAGGCGGCTCATGGCGCTCTCGAGCAGGCGCTCGCACTCGGGCGAGATGTTGCAGTACTTGCGGATCTGGCGGGAACTCATCTGGGCGTTGCAGTAAATCTTCTCGCCCGCAAAGCGGCGCAACTGACGCTGGCGCGCCTTGACCACACGCGCGCGGATAGCCTCCGAGCCTTCGCCGCCCGCGTCCTGGCGCAATTCCTGGAAGCGCACGGCGGGCATGTCGATGTGGATATCGATGCGGTCGAGGAGCGGGCCGGAAATCTTCGAGACATAGCGTTGAATCATGGGCGGCGTGCAGGTGCATTCGCGCGACGGGTCATTGAAAAAACCACAGGGGCAGGGATTCATCGCTGCCGCCAGCATGAAGCGCGACGGAAAGGTCAGTGACATCGCCGCCCGCGCAATGGTCACCGTACCGTCCTCGACAGGTTGGCGCATCACTTCCAGCACGTTGCGCTGGAATTCCGGCAGCTCGTCGAGGAAGAGCACGCCGTTGTGCGCCAGGCTCACCTCGCCGGGGCGCGGCACGGCGCCGCCGCCGATGAGCCCGGCGTCGGAAATCGTATGGTGCGGCGAGCGGAAGGGCCGCGTGCCCACCAACCCGGCGCCTGCTTCGAGCTGCCCCGCCACGCTGTGAATCTTGGTGGTCTGGATGGCCTCTTCAAACGTCAGCGGCGGCAGGATCGTCGGAATCCGTTTTGCAAGCATGGTCTTGCCCGCGCCCGGCGGACCAATCATCAGGATGTTGTGACCGCCCGCGGTGGCCACCTCCAGCGCACGCTTGGCGTGGAGTTGACCCTTGACGTCGCGGAAGTCCACGCCGTACTGGCTGGCCTGGGCGAGCATTTCCTCCGTGTTGACGACCGCGGGCCGGAACTCGCGCGTCTCGTTGATGAAATCCATCGCCTCAATCAGCGAGCGCAGGCCGAAAACCTGTACCCCTTCGACCACCGCCGCCTCGCAGGTGTTTTCGACCGGCACGACCATCTTCCGCAGGCCCTTTTGCCGCGCCATGCTGGCAATCGAGAGCGCGCCCTTGATGGGGCGCAGCCCGCCGTCGAGCGAGAGTTCCCCGAGAAACAGGACGCCCTTCAAATCATTCTTCAGCAGCACGCCGGTGGTGCCGAGGATCCCCAGGGCGATGGACAGGTCGAACCCCGAGCCTTCTTTCTTCACATCTGCGGGCGCCAGGTTGACGGTGATGGCCTGGAATGGAAAATCCAGGCCGCAATTTTTGATGGCCGACCGGATGCGATCGCGGCTTTCGCGCACCGCGGCGTCCGGCAGGCCAACGGTGGTGAAGTTGGGCTGGCCCGCGGAGATATCGACTTCCACTTCCACGGGATAGGCGTCAATCCCGAATACGGCGGCGCTGAAAGTCTTGAAAAGCATGGCGGCGGCTTTCGGGAGAAAGTGGCGAGAATTTCGCTGGGCGCAAATTCCAGGGCACGCCCGGACGGCGAGTTCCTAGGTGCCGCGAGATTATAACAAACCTCATACCTGTCAATGGGAAAACTTGAGAAGAGTCCCCCTATTGCTCGGGTCATTCATTCCGTAAACCACGCGTTGAGGCAACCAATGGAGCGCTGTGACGTATAGGGCGGGGTCACGACTCAGGGGACGATTGCCCCTGCGGCTTGAAGGGGTTGAAGATTCCGACGCCCAGGCCCTTGAAGTCACGTTCATTGCGAGTCGCGAGTTTAAGTTCGTGGACTCGCGCCGTGGCGGCGAGCATCGCGTCTTCGAGCAATTGTGCGGGCCGGCCATGCATGAGCCGAGCCCATTCACGAAAGCAACGCGTATCCATGGGCAATACCTGGCGCGATTCCGCCAAGGCATCAACCCATCGTTCGATTTCGTGCGCCTTCGCCGGGTCCTCCTCACGGACGCGTTCGATGCCCGTTTGCAACTCGCCCAGGGTAACCGCGGAAAGAAAAATCTGATCCTCGCGCAGGGTGTTGAGCCACGCGAGGACGCCGCCGTGCGGGCGGGTCTTGCGCAGTTCCGAAATGATGTTGGTATCGAACAGGTACTTCGTCACCGGAACCTCACCACGCGGCGGCGCTTGAAGGCGCGGCGCGGAGGAACAAGATCCTCAAACCGGGGGCTTGGGCTGAGCAGTAAAGCCTTCAGGCTGGGATGCGACGCCTGCTGGAGGCGCCGCCACTCGTCATTCGGGACCATCACGGCCGTCTCGACGCCGCGCCGCGTCACCACTTGCGGCCCGTGGCGCGTGGTAGCTTCGAGAAACTCACTGAACCGCGCTTTCGCGTCCTGCACTTGCCAGGCAGCCATGGAAAACCTCCCGTTGCATCATTATACAAACTAGTCAGATGTCTAGTCAATCTTCTCCAGTTCTAAGCAGTTTGGCGCGGGTGTCCAGGCAACGCGAGCCTCGCGAACGCGACGCCTACCTATTTCATCAGGCTGCGCGGGCATATTGCGCGTTGGCTATGCCGCGGGGAAAAAGGTGTCCAGGAGGAGCGGAGTGATAGCGCGGGAAGCGCCATCCTCATGTACAATAATGGATTATGCCTCGAGCGACGAAGCTGTTGGCGAAGACGACCGCACCCGTCGAGGAGATCGAGCAGATCCTCCGGGCGGAGCACTCTGATCCGTTCCACATCCTGGGGGCGCATCTGGTCGAGGTCGATGGCCAGCCCGCCATTGCGGTGCGCGCGTTTCTGCCGCGCGCCCCGCGCGTCTGGGTGGTGCGCGAGGCGGGCGCCACGCCTTGCGCACGGATCCACCCCGAGGGTTTCTTCGAGGCGACCTTTCCCGGAGAGACGCAAGTCTTCCCCTACCGTCTGCGCGTGGAGTACCACGGCCAGCACGAATTCGAAGATCCTTACCGCTTTGCGCCCGTGCTGACGGACTTCGATCTGCACCTGTTCGCCGAAGGGACGCATCACAACACCTACGAAAAGATGGGCGCGCACGTTATCGAGCACGAAAGGGTGCGCGGCGTGGCATTCGCGGTGTGGGCGCCGAACGCGCAGCGGGTGAGCGTGGTGGGGAACTTCAACAACTGGGACGGGCGCCGCCATCCCATGCGCGTGCGCGGCGCCACAGGCGTTTGGGAACTGTTCATCCCGGGACTCGAGGACGGCGAGATCTACAAGTACGAAGTAAAGGGGCGCAACGATTACCTGGGGCTGAAGGCCGATCCGTACGGCTTCTATTCCGAGGTGCGGCCGAAGACCGCCTCGGTGGTGTACGACATCAATCGCTACTCCTGGAACGACTCGACGTGGTTGGCGGAGCGCGCCAAGCGGCAAGGCTTGGACCAGCCGATGGCCGTCTACGAGGTTCACGCCGGCTCGTGGCGGCGCGTGCCCGAGGAGCATCATCGCCCGCTGAGCTATACCGAGCTGGCCGAACAATTGGTGAGTTATGTGAAGGAAATGGGCTTCACGCACATCCAACTCATGCCGGTGATGGAACACCCCCTGGACGAATCGTGGGGATACCAGACCACGGGTTACTTCGCGCCCACCAGCCGCCACGGCGCGCCGGATGAATTCATGTATTTCGTCGATTGCTGTCATCAGAACGGCATCGGCGTGATTCTCGACTGGGTGCCCGGACACTTTCCTTCGGACGCGCACGGGCTTTCGTACTTCGACGGCACGCACCTCTACAGCCACAATGATCCGCGAATGCGCGAGCATCCGGACTGGGGCACGCGCATTTTCAATTACGGGCGCACCGAGGTCCGCAATTTTCTCTGGACGAGCGCGCTCTTCTGGTTGGAAAAATACCACGCCGACGGCCTGCGTGTGGACGCCGTGGCTTCGATGCTCTACCTCGATTACTCGCGCAAGGCGGGCGAGTGGATTCCCAACCGCTACGGCGGCAACGAAAACCTTGAGGCGATCGATTTCATCAAGCGCTTCAACGAGCTCACCCATCAACACCATCCCGGCATTCTGAGCATCGCGGAAGAATCCACCGCCTGGGCGATGGTCTCGCGTCCGACGTACGTGGGCGGCCTCGGCTTCAGCCTGAAGTGGAACATGGGTTGGATGCACGACACGTTGCTCTACTTTTCCAAAGAGTCGGTCCACCGCAAGTATCACCATAACAACCTGACGTTCTCGCTCCTCTACGCGTTCAACGAGAATTTCGTGCTGGTGCTCTCGCACGACGAAGTGGTGCATGGCAAGCGCTCGCTGCTCGCCAAGATGCCGGGCGACACCTGGCAGCAATTTGCGAACCTGCGGGCGCTTTACGGTTTTCTCTATGCGCATCCGGGCAAGAAACTGCTGTTCATGGGCGGCGAGTTCGGCCAGTGGAACGAATGGAACGCGAAGGCCAGCCTGGACTGGCACCTGCTCGAGCAAGAACCGCACCGCAAGCTCCAGCGCCTGGTGGCGGACCTGAACCGCCTGTACCGGGCCGAGCGCTCGCTTTATGAAGTGGATTTCGAGTGGAACGGCTTCGAGTGGATCGACTTTCACGACGCCGACAATTCCGTGATTGCCTTCCTGCGCCGGGCACGCGATCCGAGCGACCACCTCGTCGTGGTCTGCAATTTCACTCCGATGGTGCGCCAGGGCTACTGTCTCGGCGTGCCGGAGGCGGGATACTACCGCGAGGTGCTCAATACCGACTCAACCGACTACGGAGGCAGCGGTGTCGTTAACGCTCCGGGGCGCGCGGCGTTGCCGACACCATGGCACAACCAGCCCTATCACCTGGAGTTAACCCTGCCGCCGCTGGGCGTGGTTTTTTTGAAGCCGGAAAGGCCCGGACCAGCGGGCGCCTGAACGGCGCGGCGTCATTCGCACGAAATCCTTCCCGCAACGAACCGGTCGTGATAGCTTAAGTTGTAATCCCGGCCTGCCAAGGCCTTCCACCAGCCGACCGCCTGCGCGGCGACCGGCAGAGTGGAGCGCAATCCCGAGTGTGAGAAGACTGGCGTGAGATCCGTGCGCCCTACAAGACGTGACCTGTGCTTCCTGGTGTTCCTCTTCGGCTTCTCCGGGGCAGTCACCGCGGGCTTCTCCGCCACTGCAATGGCCGCGCAGGACAATGACGCCAAGCCCTCTGCAACCCTCCAGGTCACGGTTCTGGATGAGACCGGCGTTGCCGTACCGCATGCCCTCCTGTCGCTGGAGCAGAACCAGCCTCCGCGCGTCCTGAAGGGCGAGACCGACTATATGGGGCGATACGACTTCAGCGGCTTGAGTCCGGGCACGTGCCAGTTGCGTGTGGAAAAGGAGGGCTATTACGCGGTGACGCACCGCACCGTGCAGGTGGGAGAGACCGCCGGCGTTGACGTCACGCTCAACCACGTGCGGGAATACACCGAGGTCGTTAACGTCGTGTACTCTCCTCCGGCCATCGACCCTGGGAAGACAGCCGCCAGCGATTCGCTGGACAGCCAGCAGATCATCGATCTCCCCTTCGGGGTCGCGCGCGACATCCGCTACGCGCTGCCGCTGCTGCCGGGCGTGTTGCAGGACGCCTTCAGCCAGGTCCATATCGATGGCTCGTCCACGCGGCAGATCCTCGACCAACTTGATGGATTCAATATCACAGACCCTACAACAGGCCAGTTCAACATGCGCGTGAGCGTCGATGCGCTGCGTTCGGCCAGCGTCGAAAGCAGCCGCTACCCGGTTGAATACGGCAAGGGCTCCGGCGGAGTCGTGGACCTGTCCACCGGGATGGGCGATGATCACTTCCGCTATTCCGCCACCGATTTCGTTCCCTCGATCCAGCAAAAGAAGGGCCTCCACTTCAATACCTTTACCCCGCGCGGGAGCATTTCAGGGCCGCTGCGCAAAGGGAAGGCGTGGTTTCAGGACGCATTCGACGGCGAGTACGATCTGAACATCATCAATGAACTGCCCAAGGGCGCTGACCAGAATCCCGCCTGGCGGATTAACAATCTCGCGAAGGCGCAAGTCAATCTGACTTCCTCAAACATTCTCTCGACCGAATTCGTCGTAAACCTGTTCGGCTCCGACCACATAGGCATATCGAGGTTCAATCCGCAGGAAACGACCGTCAACGAAAAGAGCTCCTCGTATCTGGTCGGCGTGAGGGATCAGGCGCTCCTGCCCGGCGGGAGTTTGCTCGAAATAGGAGTAGCGTATAGCACCTTCTACGACGTGTTTCATCCGCTGGGAACGCAGACGTATGTGATCAACCCGGAAGGGTCGAGCGGCAACTTCTACGAAAGCTTCCAAAACCGCGCCAGCCGTCTGCAGGGCATCGCCAACCTTATCTTCCCGGCACGCTACTGGCTGGGCGCGCATGAATTCAAGGTCGGCTTGGATATCGACCGCATCACCGACAACCAGAATGCCGACCGCCGGCCCATCGAGATCCTGCGCGAAGACGGAACGCTTTCGCGCCGCATCACGTTCACGGGCGCTCCGCCTTTCACACGGACCAACTTCGAGGCGGGTGCTTACGCGCAGGACCGCTGGTCGGTTTCCGCGCGCTGGCTTCTCGAGCCCGGCGTGCGTTTCGATTGGGACAGCATCCTCCGCGACGCGCTTGTCTCACCGCGCGTGGCCACAACGTACCTGGTGACGCCCGACGGGCACAGCAAGCTCTCGGCGGGCGTGGGGATCTACTACGACGCGTCCAATCTTGACATCCTCACGCGCTCGCTCACCGGGGAACGCGCCGACTACTACTACGACGCCACCGGCACCACCCTGGTGAGGCCCCCCGTCCAGACCACTTTCCAGATCGACCCGAGAATGCTGAACCAGTCGCGATTCCTGAATTGGAGCGTGGCCCTCGAACAGAAGCTGCCCAAGGCCATTTACCTGAAGACGCAGTTCGTGCAGAAGCGCGGGGCGAACGGCTGGGCCTTTGTCAACCTGGGCGCAAGCCCCTTCAGCGGGTCGTTCGCGCTGCGAAACGTGCGGCAGGACCATTACGACGCGCTGGAAGTTACGGCCCGGCGCACGTTCAAGGGCCAACACGTCGTGTTCGCCTCGTATACCCGCTCCGCAGCGCGTTCCACTGCTGTGCTCAATTTCAATATCGACAATCCTCTCTTCAGCCAGCAGGCCGGAGGCCCGCTGCCCTGGGACACACCCAACCGCGTGGTCACCTGGGGATGGCTGCCGCTTGTGCGGAGATTCGACCTCGCCTATTCCGCCGATTGGCGCGATGGTTTCCCTTTTTCGCTTGTGAATCAGGACCAGCAGCTTGTGGGCGTGCCCGGCTCGCGCCGCTTTCCGACCTATTTCTCACTCAATATGTTCTTGGAACGGCGCGTTCACCTATTCGGCTACGAGTGGGCAGTACGTGCGGGATTCGATGATATTACGAATCGGCATAATCCTTTTGCGGTAGATAACAACGTGAATTCCCCTGATTTCCTCACCTACAGCGCGATTCAGGGGCGGGCACTGACAGGACGGATTCGCCTGCTGGGGCGAAAGTAATACGGTTCGCGTGCGGGGCAGGCTTCCCCGGGTCGAACGACCTAGGCGCCGAGCACCAGGCGGTCCACTCGCTGACTCACGTCTCGCAGGTAGGCCTCGTCGCCACCTTCCAACTCTGTGGTCGCGTAGCCGGTGTACCCAACGTCCGCGAAGGCTTTGCGCACCGCCGGCCAGTCGATATCACCCTCGCCCAGGTTGACCCAGCGATAACCATCTTCCAGGTGCTTGAAGTCTTTCAAGTGAACCTTGGCAATGCGCTTTGAGAGGGTGTGAATCCAATCCTGGGGATAGCCGTAGAGGAGCACGTTGCCCACGTCAAAGTACGCGCGGACCCAGGGGCTCTTGAACTCGTCCACGTAGCGGGGGAATTCAAGGGGGCTCAGCAGGAACTTGTTCCACACTTCTTCGACCGCGATGACGACCTTCAACTCTTCGGCCAGGGGCAGCAATTGACGAATCTGTTTCTGTGACCGCGTCCAGGCTTCGTGGTAGCTTGTCTGCGGGTTCACCACGCCCGGAACCAGCAGAACCGTATCCGCGCCCCACAGTTTGGCATTGTGCAGCGAAGTCTTCATTCCTTCGATGCTTTTCTCCACCACTGCCGGGTCGCTCGAGGAAAGCGGATACTCCCAGTGCGCCATGTTCATCACGGAGTGGATTCGGATCTTCTCGTCCTCGGCGGCCTTCTTGATCTCCTCAGCCACATGCGGGTCGGTGACCGTCTGCGCTTCGATGGCCTCGAAGCCCACGTCGCGGGCCATCTTGAAGCGGTCCGCGAAACTCAGCTTTTCGGGCAGCATGCTGATCAGAACGGCTTTCTTGATTTTGCCGGAGGTTTCTGCCGCTGCGCTCGCGCCCGCAGCCGGCAGACCCGCAAGCCCGACGCCGCAACCGGCCACCACCGAAGCTTTCAAGAACTCACGGCGAGTAGGATGATTCTTCATGAGCGCCTCCTCTTCTCGTTCCGCCCAGCACCACCGGGGAAAGTCCTCGGCGGAGCTGGACCAATCGGGTATCTCCACACCCGGCCGGCTCTATCTCGCCGGCCGCCTTTCAGCATCTGACACTTGGTGAAAACCATCAGGTCTGGTCCTGCTCAGGCGAATTTCGAGATATCGAGGTGCGGATCATAGACCTCTTTGGATTTCATCAGTTCGTCCCACGTGAGGTCCTTTTTCGAGTATGCGGCGTTGCGGCCGAGCATGCCGCTGAGGGCAGAATGCGCGCCCTGTGTCGCCTGGTTGTGGAACTGGCCGCTCGTGATGCTTTCCACGAACGCCTTCTCCTTTTCCGCGTCGGCCTGGTCCAGCGTGCCCTTGAATGTACCTGCCGCTGAGAACTGCCCGCTCTGCTGTTTACCTCCCAAGCCGGCATCCCAGGGCTCCTTGCCCGCGATGCTCATGCGCCAGTCGTAGTGTCCCTCGGCGCTGCCCTCCGTCCCGAAAAAGCGCACGGCCGCGTCGAACTCGGGGTTGTCGAACTGCGTCGAGCCGAAGCTGACCTGGACGTCATCCGGATAAGTAAAGACCAGATTGAAATTATCGGAGCAGTTTCCGTTGTCAGGGCGGTACTTCCGCGAGGAGTAGCCCACGGCCTTGACCGGGTGTCCCTGGAGAATCCAGTTGCAGAGGTCGATGACATGGACGTTCTGCTCCACGATGATGTCGCCGGAAAGCGTGCGGTCCCAGACCCAGTTCCGCAGGCGCTTCTCTTCCGGCGAGGCGTTGGGCCAGTCCGGGCGGTCCAGGTGGCCGCAATAGTAGTACGCCAGCCCGCAGGCAATCTTGCCGATTTGCCCGCCCTGAAGGCGACGGGTCAATTCCACCCAGGGCGGCGCGTTGCGGATTTGAAATCCCACGTCCAGGCTCAGCTTGCCCTCGGCCTGCTGGCCAATTTTCAACACGCGCCTTGCGCCGGGGACATCGACTGCAACGGGTTTCTCGCAATAGACGTGCTTGCCCGCCTTCACCACCGTTTCAAGATGCTGAGGGTGATAATACGGCGGGGTAGCAATCAGGATGAAGTCCACTTCCTTCGAATTGGCGATCTTCTCATAGGCATCCGGGCCCACGAACAATTGCGAGGTATCGATGGCCGCGTACCCTTTTGCCTTTTGGTGCTCGTCAAAGAGCTGGTGCGCTTTCTCGAGTTGGTCCGGGAACAAATCGGCGAGCGCGACGATGCGCGCGCTGGTGTTGTCGACAAACTCCGTGCCCTCCGAGGTGCCCCGCCCGCCGCACCCCAGCAGGCCCATTCGTGGCGCCGTATTTGCCGCCGTCCCGCGCACCAACTCCGGCTTGATGATCATCAGGCCGGCCGCGGCCGTCGCCGCTCCCAGGAATTCCCTTCGACCGAACTTCTTCTGAGCGTTATCCGTCATGATACCGTTCCCCCCTTGCAGGATTTTGCGGACGCCGGGCGCCCACTTCTACTTGCTCAGTTCCATAATATAGATATCCTTGAATCGAATCTTTACACCCCCGCCGGTATGAAGCTGTAATCCGATCACGCCGCTCGTGAAGCGTGGCGCTGGATCGTCCCAATCGACGATCTGCACGCTGTTCAGGCGCGTCACGTAGTGGCGGCCCTCGGCGGCGATTTCCAGCTCGTTCCAATCTCGCGACTTGATGGCGCGTTCCCCGTCCGCCGTGGGCAATTGCACCCAGCCGCGCCCTCCACTCTCGTAAAGCCCGCCAGTGTGGCGAGTCGGGTCGATCTCGACCTGCATGCCTTCGATATCCGGGCCGGTCGCAGGAGATTCCCCCGTAATGCGAGAGCGGAGGAATACGCCACTGTTCCCATCAGTGTCGCATTTGAAGCGCAACCGCAGCACGAAGTCGCTGTAGGTTTTCTCGGTGGTCAGGTAGCCATACTTTCCCACGGTGCTTTCGCCGAGGATGGCGCCGTCGTCCACAACCCATTTCTCGGCGCCGTTCTTCACCCAGCCGCTCAGGTCCTTTCCATTAAACAATGGCGTCCAGCCCTGCTCTCCGGAAGCCCGAGCAAGGCACGGCGCAGGAAGAAGCAGGAAGCCGAACAAAATCACTAAAAGAGGTCTCATGCGGGAACTCCTCGCGCGGCGTTTACCCCCTTGGGCTGGGTATCGCGACAGACCAGGGCTGCCCGCGCTGGATGGCGAAGGACGCAGTGATGATAATCATCGGCGGCGATGAAATCCAGTAGAACTTATCGGGCTGGAGGGTCCGGTCCCGAACGCATCGTTGTCGGCAATTTCCGTCCCCATCTTAATCTATCTTGGGCTATTCTGAGTAGCTTCCTGGATTCCGATGAGCACAACATAGAAGACGGGCGGCAAAAAGAACATGTCTGTTATGGGAGGATACCTTGAAAAGTCTCGGCGTGGGCATTGTTGGAACAGGCTGGGTGGCCGGATCACATATTCGTGCGTTCGAAGCGAATCCCCACACGGAAGTCCGAGCAATAGTCAGCCGCGACAAGCACCGTGCCATCGCCAAAGCGGATGAATTCAAGTTGGCGCTTTGTCGCGCGTATGACCGTCTCGAGGAATTGCTCGACGATCCCGCCATCCATGTCGTATCAATCTGCACACCGCACCATCTCCACGTCGAGCAAGGGATCGCCGCAGCCAAAGCCGGTAAACACCTGGTGCTCGAAAAGCCCGTCGCGCTCGATCTGAAGGGGCTGTGCGAACTTCAGAAGGCGGTCGAAGCCGCAAAAGTGAAAACCGTGGTGAGCTTCGTGCTGCGCTGGAACCCGCTCTTTGAATTGATCAAGACATGGCTTGCCGAGAAAGTCATCGGCAACCTGTTCCTGGCGGAGGTTGATTACCTGCATGGCATCAGCCCGCAGTACGCACAGTACGCCTGGAACATCAAGAAGGAAATCGGCAGGAGCAGCTTGTTGACCGCCGGTTGCCACGCCGTCGATGCATTGCGCTGGTTTGTGGGCCGTCGCGCTGTGGAAGTGTTTGCCTACGCGAACTTCAGCCCCCGGAATCCCTTTCATTATGAGTACGAACCGAACAGCATCACGCTTGTCCGATTCGAAGATGGGACGCTCGGTAAGGTCAGCTCCTCGGTCGAATGCGTTCAGCCTTACCTGTTCAACATTGAACTGGTCGGTGATGAGGGAACAATCCGCAACAACCAGGTCTTTTCCAAGCGCTGGACGGGTCAAAAAGGTTGGGCTACGTTCCCGACCATTCAGCCTGACAGCGGCGACGTTGCGCACCACCCCTTCAAGGACCAGGTGGCCCACTTTGTCGACTGCATATTGAACGACCGGGAGTCGCACGCGAATCTGGAGGACGCCGCGCAAACGCACGAGATCTGTTTCGCCTCAGAAATCTCCGCTCGCGAAAAGCGTCCTGTCGCGTTGCCCCTTACGGCCACCGCCGCCAAGTGAGGAATCCATGCCGACCCGGAAAGGGCTTCTGGTAGCGCTGATCCTTCTTCCCTTTTCGCTGCCGAACGCTCGCGCACAGAGTTTCTCCGACATTAAACCCAGCCCGCAACAAGTTGAATGGCAGGACCTCGAAATCGGCGCGCTCATTCACTTCGGCCTCAACACGTTTAGCAACAAAGAATGGGGTGATGGGACCGTCGATCCCAAGCTCTTCAATCCTTCACATCTTGATCCCGAACAATGGGTCGAGGCCGCGCATGCCGCAGGGGCGAAATATCTCATCCTGATGGCCAAGCACCACGACGGGTTCTGTCTGTTCCCCAATCCGCAGACGAAGTATGGCGTGGAGAGCAGCCCGTGGAAGAACGGCAAAGGCGATTTGGTCAAAGATGTCGCGGAGGCTTGCCGCAAGCACGGAATGAAATTCGGCTTGTACCTCTCGCCATGGGACCGGCACGAGCCGTCGTACGCGGTGAATTCCATCTATGACCGTTTCTACAAGGCGCAAGTCGAGGAACTGGCGACGCGCTACGGACCCCTGGTGGAATTCTGGCTCGATGGCGCGGGCAGCGAAGGGCACGTGTATAACTTCGATCAGTATGTCCAGACTCTGCGCACCTACCAGCCCAATACACTGATTTTTGCCGACGTGGGTTTTCTGAAGTATGGCGACATCCGATGGGTAGGCAACGAAGATGGCATCGCGACAGAGGAGAACTGGAACGTTATTGACCGGCTGGGTTATCTCCGCTGGCGGCCCGCCGAGTGCGACACGCCGCTGCGCGAAGCGCATTGGTTCTGGCATCCGAATGATGAGAAAAGCCTGAAGCCGCTCTCGCGGCTCCTCGAGATTTACCACCAGTCCGTCGGACGCGGTGCGCAGCTTGTCCTTGGCCTGGCGCCCGATGAGCACGGCCTGTTGCCGGACTCTGATGTTGCGCGGCTGCGCGAGTTCGGCGAGGCGCTCAGGAAAATCTATTCGAATAACCTGGCCAGGAAAGGAAGCGTTCGGGCCGACTCCGGTGACGAGGCCGCGCGCGCTGCCGATGGTGACCCGGACACTTTCTGGTGCGCCGCTCCCGGCGCGCACCGCGCCATGCTCGAGGTGAGCTTTGCCAAACCCGTTACCTTTGATCGTTCGCTTGCCATGGATTGGCTGAACAACGGTCAGCGCATTGAGAAGTATGACATCCAGGCCTGGGATGGCAAGGAGTGGAGAACGCTGCACGCGGGAACCAGCCTCGGTCACAAGAAGATTGACCTTTTCCCGCGGACCATGGCGTCGCGCGTCCGGTTGCGCGTTCTAGCGGCCGCGGACTCGCCGTGCATCCGCGAGTTTCAGATATATGATGGCTCGCGCCCATGAGCGATCGGGTTGGGGGACGGGGGGGGAAAGCGAATTATTTCTTGGCGGTTGCTTGTGCGCGCGACAGCAGCGCGGAGCGTGTCGAGTTCATGGTCATCAGCAGGGATTCTCTGGGAATGCCGGTGATGAAGGGCTCGATCAGCCAGCCAAGTCCTGTGGGAATGTCGCGGGTGAGCGAAACCGATTCACACTCGACGTACACGCCGCCGTCCTTTCGTTCAAACCGCCAATAGGAATTCATTCGCCACAGAAATCCGCCGTCGTGGCCGATGGGTTTCTCATGTTCCTGCGGCGTGTCGGCATCGGCGACTTCGGCAATGCGGGTGGAATAGGAGCGGCTATAGCAATGCGTCGCGTCCACCGGAAAATAATGGACGTCGTGCTGGGTATTGAGCGTTACCGTGATGACCTTCTTTTTGCGAAGGCGGTAAAAGATTTTGAAATCGTTGCCGGTGTGGCTGAGCAGCTTGGAACGGACGACCTCAGGCTTATAGATGTCTTGATGGTGGTCGTAGTCTTCCACCAGTGCGAGCGTTTGGGGGAGCGTCACGCCCGGAATGAACACCGCGCCCATCCAGTGATGAATGATTCCGTCGGGCGCGTCGATCCTGTGGCCGGAAGCGTCGAGGGTTCGCAGCCGCTCCATATAAACGTTGCCGCGCTTGAGCATCGCCAGAGCCTGGGAACATTGCGGCTCGGGAAGACCCTCCACATCGAGAAATTCTCCGGGGCGCGCCAGTTCCTTATTGATGCGCGCTTCCGTTGCCTGAACGTAGCGCTCGAAGGCCTCCAGGGTCTTGGGCGTGAGATCCGCGCTCATGACTTCCGGCGTCTGAGGCACAAGCAGCATCAGAACCAGCAGGAATCCGAGCGACCGAAGCGGGACGGGATTCTGCACCATCTTAGCTCGCTTTCTCCTCCAACTGTTGATAATAACTCCGCATCGTTCGTGAAGGCGAGCGCGGGTTGGATAAACACGACCTTGGATCGTATCGCAGGACGGGGAGGACAGTAGAATTCTGATCACGCCCAGGGGCAGCGGTTCGAGCTTGCTTCCGCGGAGGTCACAAATTAAAGGTATAGTGAGCGAAGCAGGCCGCGTCACAGCAGCCGACAAGGCTCGCGCGAAAGGATTATCGTGACCAACCACCTCAGGCGGCCTTTGCATGGCGCATTGTTGCTGGCATCATTGGTGACTCCTTGGACAGGCGCCTCGGCCGCCAATGTAGTCGCGGGCTACGCGGGCTTCGCCGTCGGCGAGACCCCTTGGACGCTGCGCGCGGAGGCCACGCCGCGCCGCTTCCTTGCCGCCCACGGCCGCCGCGGCATGATCGTGGGCTACGCCGCGGAATCACTCGAAGGTTGGGTCTATCCTTTTCGCATTTTCCACAATTACCAGGTCAGCTTTCGCCCGGAGGGCGCGAGCGCCGCGCTTCCGGGCTCCGCGCTGGTGCGCGATGTGGTGGTCAACCCGGAATCGCTGACCCGCGTTTATTCCGGTCAGAACTTTACGGTGAAAGAAACGCTCTTCGTCCCCCTCGACCTTGCGGGTTTCGTGATTCTCTATCAAGTCGAGAGTCCATCGCCTCTGCACATCCGCTTGAGTTTCGAGCCCGACCTTGACCTGATGTGGCCGGGGGGGATCGGCGGTCAGAATTACAGTTGGGACGCCAGTCATCATGCGTTCCTGTTGCAGGAATCTTCCGGAAAGTATTCCGCCTTGGTGGGCTCGCCGGTGGCTGGCAATCATAGCGCGCCAGACGATTATTCCCGCCCGTGGATCGCCGACCGCACGCTCTCGCTGGAGCTGAATGTTCCTGTGTCGTCGGGCGACTCGCGTGCTTATCCGCTGGTGGTTTCGGCCGGCATCCCCGGTCACTACGATTCCGACAAAACCTATGAGATGCTCATCCAGAAAACACCTGAACTCTACAAGGAGGCGGTTGAGCACTATCGAAAGCTGACAGAGGGAGGCGTCAATATCGAGACTCCGGACCGGGATGTGAACCTCGCTTACCAGTGGGCTCGTATCACGCTCGACCAAGCTTATGTGTGCAATCCCTTCCTCGGCTGCGGGCTGGTGGCAGGTTATGGGCCCTCACGCGACACCCGCCGGCCGCAGTACGCATGGTTTTTCGGCGGCGACGCGCTGAACAATTCGTTCGCCCTCGAGGCTGCCGGCGACCACGCGCTGGCGCGCGACGCCCTGCGTTTCATCCAGCAATACCAGAATAAGGAGACGGGCGAAATCCTCCACGAGCTGTCGCAAAGCGCGGGAATTATCGACTGGTTCAAGGATTATCCCTGCGCGTATCGCCACACCGACGCGAGCGCGATGTACCTGATCGCTTTCGCCAATCTCTATCGCGCCAGCGGTGATGGCGACTTCGTGCGGTCGAGCTGGGATTCGTTACGCGCCGCGTACAACTATCTGCTGTCGCGCGTCGACCCGCAGGACGGCTTGGTGACGATTCCGCCGGGCGGCTGGGGCGGCGATGAGGGCGCCGGCCAACAAGTGGTGAAGGACATTTACCTGGAAGCAGCGTGGGCGGCGGGCGCGGACTCGTTGGCGGAACTCGCCACGGTCATGGGCGACGCCCAACTCGCCCGCGACGCCCAGGCGCGCTCCGTGAAGGCTCGCGCGTCGATCGACACGAAGCTCTGGGACCCCGCTCGGAATTTCTTCAACTACGGGTTCAACGGCCGCGGCGAATTGCTGACCCAGGAACTCGGACAACCGAATTGGGGAATCTGGCTTGGCGTCTTTGACTCGACGAAGGCGGAGCGCGCGCTCGACCAGATGGCCCGCGCGCGCTGGGAAACCGATTGGGGGCTGCGCAGTATTCCGAAGGGAGATCCCCTGTACATCGGTGATTCCTACGGGCACGGCAGCGTCTGGCCGCTGGGAACCGGCGTGCAGTCGCTGGCGTTCTACCGCTACCATCGGCCGCTCGATGCTTATCCGCTTTGGGAATCCCTCGTCCGCGAGAGTTTTGTGAATTCGCTGGGACACGTTCCCGAAGTACTCTCCGGAGACTTCTATCGCGAACTCGATGTGTCCGTGCCCGAACAGATCTGGTCTTCCGGTATGGTGATTACTCCGCTCCTACGCGGGCTTCTGGGCCTCGACCCGGATGCACCAAAAGCGCGCCTGACCTTCGCTCCGCATCTTCCACCCACCTGGCCGACGGTCTCAATCCGCGACTTGAAGGTCGGAGCGTCCGCGCTCAACCTGGAAGTGGCGCAATCTGAGTCGCAAATGACCTTGGAAGCAGAAAACTCCGGGCCGCCAGTGGAAATCACATTTTCGCCGGAGATTCCGCTTGGCAGCGCGGGAGACCGCGGCCAGGAACTCCGCGCGTCGCAGGACGGCAAGCCGCTACCCGTCACGGTCGTCATTCACGGGGGGGATGTTCATGCAAGGGTTAGGCTCACCGCCGAAGCAAAGACCGAAGTCGTCATCCGCTTCCAGCCCGGCGTGCGGCCCTGGGTGCCGCAACACGTTCTGCACATCGGCAGTGTGAGTCACGGGCTGAGAATTCTGAATTCGAGCCTCGCAGGGCGGACGTATCGCGCGGAAGTCGAGGGCGTGCCCGGCGCCTGTTCCTTCTTCGTTCTCTTCAGCCCATGGCGGGTGCGTCAGGTCACCGGTGGCAAGCTTGCTGCGCACGAGGGCGACGCGTGGCGGCTCATCGCTTCGCCGACCCCTGAGAACTGCTCAGCTTCGCCATCGGATTCCTATCAACGCTGGACGCTTCGGGTGGATTTCGCCCCTTGAGCTTCTTTGCGCATCGTCGCCGGTCATTCGACATCGAATACAACTATGCTTGAACCCATCCAGGAGGAGGCACGAGAAACAGCGGGCGTGCCCGCTTCGGCGGCTCATGCCGCAGCGCATCCTTCGCGTGCTAAGGTTGTGCTGGCCTTTGCTGCTATCTACCTGATCTGGGGCTCGACCTACCTGGCCATTAAGGTGGCCATCGAGACGCTGCCGCCATTTTTCATGGCCGGCTTTCGCTTCCTCATAGCCGGTACGCTGCTTTATGCCTGGACCACTCTGCGTGGCGCCCCGCGTCCTACACGCCAGCACTGGGTCGCAGCGTTCATCGTCGGCGCGTTGCTCCTGGTGGGCGGAAACGGCGCACTCGTGTGGTCGGAAGAGCGCGTACCCTCCGGGCTCGCAGCCTTGCTGCTGGCAACCATCCCCATCTGGATGGTGCTCTTGGACAGTCTGCGCAAAGGAGGACCAAAACTTGGCGGGCGAGTGCTAGGCGGCCTCGCGGTCGGCATCGCAGGCCTTGGGCTGCTCGTGGGGCCTGCGGAACTCTGGGGAAGTTCCCGCGTCGACCCGCTGGGGGCGGGCGTGCTCATGTTCGGCTCGCTCTCGTGGTCCGTGGGCTCGCTCTATACCCGGCACGCCAAACTTCCGCCCTCGCCGTTTCTCGCGGCGGCGATGGAAATGCTGGCGGGCGGCGCGATGCTGATCGTCCTGGGCCTGCTGAGCGGTGAAGGCAAGCAATTGCATTGGGCGGCGGTCTCGATGCGGTCGCTCAGCGGTCTTATTTATCTGGTATTCTTCGGCTCGCTGCTGGGATTCACCGCCTACATATGGCTGCTGGGCGTCGCGTCCACGGCCCGCGTTTCGACCTACGCTTACGTCAATCCGGTCGTGGCGGTTTTTGTTGGCTGGGCCTTCGCGGGTGAGCTGGTAACTGCGCGCGAACTGCTCGCCACCGGAGATGGTCGGGAACACGTTCCCGCCGGTGAAGAACAGC
>JAIQGA010000376.1 GCA_020072925.1 Terriglobia bacterium
AGGTCCGGCCAACCGATGACTTCGTCCCGCGTGCGATGCTCCGCGAAGCCAGGAAAGCTGAAGGCCAGCGTCCCTGATTGTCGCGACGTACTCGTGTTCCGCAGACGCACTTCGAAAACTGCGCCGGGAGTGTTTGAAGTCCGCGCATCGCCGGGAATAAACGGCGACCAGGCACGCACGCCGACCTGAACGGGCGCGCCGTTTTTGTACTCGATGTCGGCGATCGGATAATGCCCCCAATACTCGCTGTTTTCCGACATGTCGCAATTCAGGAGCTTGAGGTTGATGCCCAGGCCCGGCCGGTTGTTTCCGGCATAGTTTTTCGTCTGCCCGGTGGTCAGCACCCAGGTCTTGCCGCCAATGCCCAACCCCAAGTACGGCGTGTTCAGCGGTCCACCCACCGGCGTCAGGTGATTGAAGATGGAACTGTAGCCAAGCGTCCCGGAAGCCTCGAGATATAACGCGCCCGTATCGACACCCCCAAGCGGCATGCCCGAGACGGGGCGCGGATGGTCCACGTAGGAAGAAAAATAAGAGACCGCACGCGTGCGATACAGGATGCCAGTCACCGGCCGTGCAAAGCCCGCGGCCTCGAAGCGGTTCCACGCGGCGTCCTGAAGTTCGGCCGGGAAAAGCCTGTGCGTCTCTTGCGCGCCCGCTGTTTGCCTGCCGGCCGGTGCACCGCCCCAGCCCCCGAAGCTCCTCAGTCGCGCCCACGCGAGCGCCGCAGCGCTGCTGGCCACCTGCAGGAAACTTCGCCTTGAGGGCGTTATCGCCATAATATTCTCATCTCCATGTTTAGTCCGATCCGCGCATTCCTACGATCGTAAACGCCACTCGATGTCTAGCAATGCTCGTCCCCTCAAATCTCCGAATAAGGCTTCGGCGAGAGAATCACGTTGGTAATATTCGAGACGGTTTCCACGTCGGTGTATCCAGGCGTGGTGCTGAGCTTCTTCCAGTCCGGGTCGGCGACGAACGCCGCCCAGTTCTTCTGCCGGGCCTCCATATCGTCAAAGGTTACCATGTAGGTAAGGTTCGGCAGGTTCCGTCCGATCAGCGTCTCGCCGAAAAAGACGGGCCGCAAGCCGGTGCGCCGGAAGATGGCGATTTCGCCTCGGTCGAACATTTCAATCTTCTTCAGATCGGCTTTTTTGCTGTGACTCTCGTAGGTGCGCAACTCGAAGATGCGCGGGCGATGTTCTGCGGCCGCGGGAGGCACTTCCAGCCGGGGCATGCCGGGGAATGCCGCCAGCAGCGCGCTCTCCACGCGGACGTAGGCAGGGTCGGCCGCAGTGGCGTTCAGAAAGTCCGCGCCCGCCTTCTGAAACTCCGCATCCTCGGCGAGCCGCACGCCCAGCGAGGCGAAGACGTCGAGCGAGGGGTAAGCCATCAAGAGATATAACGTGGGGTTCGATGGCCCCACCGTCACGTCGAAAGCTCCCAGCGGCCCGAGCCCGGCGCGCTTCAGCGCCGGCGCGCAGGCCTGGCTCATGAAGTCATCCATCCGCTTCACCTGCGGCCCACGTCTCAAATGGTATAATCTCAATTCGTAATATTCACGAGTGGCTGGATCGCGCTTCTCACCGCCCGCCAGCGAGCCGAGAGGGCCGGCTCCCGCCAGCGCCGAAGCGGCGAGCGACGAGGCAAGTAGAGTTCTCCGGTTCATGGTTTCCTCCTAGAGTCCAGGGCATTGGAATGGGGATGAGACCATTTTCCAATGAATTCCTGTGCCTTTGAATGCTGCATGGACATGATGTCGCAGAAGGATTCCTCCCACCACCAAAGCCAGGCCATGTCCATGTGGGCATACCCAAAGAGATGGGCCGTGTAGTCTTTCGGCTTCGCAGGCGCCCGCGCGTTGGCCAGGGGATTGACTCCCCCCAGCACGCCGACCAGCAGTAGGCAACGGCGCGTAAGACCCCCTTGGGGCAGAGGCCGCATCCCGCTTTGAAACGCGTGAACGGCGAAAGCATTTCAAGCCAACTCCCACCAGATTGCAAGGGCCATTTCTTCGGTGAAGGGCCCGAGTTTTTGTACCACCGGAAATGAGAGAGTCTGCATCACAGCTCGGGGCTGTGAAACTAGTCTTGGTGTGACCAGGGGGCTATAGGCCCCCAGTCGCAGACTGGCGCTACGGCCATGGTCGTCACTTTATTCTGTAATGCTCCACAGATTGGCATCCGCAAAAGCGATGGCGGGGGCGAATTTGGTTTTCGCGCCCCTTTCGAGGTTCCTGAGTCTGAGAGTATCCTCCCTCATACTTAGAAGTCCCTCAACTCATTCTTGATTTTCGTTGGGGGTTCCTTAATACTGGCGCGGCAGGCAGAGCAGACAAGCAGCAGACGGTAGACGGCATAAGGGGATGAAGTAACCGTTGAAGGCTGACAACTGATTACTGAATACTGACCCAAAACACTCTCTTACAGGAGAAATACGTGACCATCGCAAAGCTAATCGGGCGCGCCGGTGTCGCTGCCCTCTTAATGCTGCCGGCAGGCGCTCGCGCGCAACAGGCCAGGCTGGATGAGCTCCTCGATCAGGAGTTGCCTTCGCTGGTGGCGACGTACAAAGAGCTGCACGCCGCGCCGGAACTCTCGCATCATGAAGTGAAGACTTCGGCCTTCGTGGCGCAGCAACTGGGCGCCGACGGCTACACGGTCACCGAGCACGTGGGGAAATACATTCGTCCCGAGTGGCACAGTTACGGCGTGGTGGGCGTGCTGAAGAACGGCGAAGGGCCGGTGGTTCTGGTGCGCACCGAGCTCGACGCGCTGCCCATCGAGGAGAAGACCGGCCTGCCTTACGCAAGCCACGTGCGGGCCGTTGACGACTCCGGCCACGAAGTGAGCGTGATGCACGCCTGCGGACACGACATCCACATCGCCTCGTTTCTGGGCACGGCGAAGCTACTTGCCGAACTCAAAGACCGCTGGCACGGCACGCTGGTGATGATCGGACAGCCGGCGGAAGAGGCCATCAACGGCGCGCAGGCGATGCTCGACGACGGCCTCTACACGCGCTTTCCCCGGCCTACGTACGCCCTGGCGCTGCACGACAGCCCGACCCTGGCGGCAGGCAAAGTCGGCTACACGCCCGGCTACGCGCTGGCCAGCTCGACCACCGTGGACATCACCATCCGTGGTATTGGCGGGCACGGCTCCGCGCCCCAGATGGCCAAAGATCCCATCGTGGTCGCCGCGGAAGTGATCCTGGGCTTGCAGACCATCGTGAGCCGCGAGAATTCGCCGTTCGATCCCGCCGTGGTGACGGTGGGATTCATCCGCGGCGGGACAAAGGCCAACATCATCCCCGACGACGTGGAGATGGGCCTGACTGTGCGGACCTACAAAGACGAGGTTCGGCAGAGAATCCTCGCCTCGATCGCGCGCATCGCCAAGAACACTGCGCTCGCAGCCGGCATTCCCGAGGACCTGGCGCCAATCGTGAAAGCCAGCAAAACGGAAGAGACGCCCGCCATGTACAACGACCCTCAGCTCACGGAGCGGGTGGCGGCGGTATTGACGCGCACCCTGGGTGCGGACAATGTCGAGAATGTTCCGCCCATCATGGCCAGCGAGGATTTCGGCCGCTTCGGCCTCGAGGGGCGCCAAATCCCGATCTGCGATTTTACGCTGGGCGCGGTTGATCCCACCAAGCTGGATGAGAGCCGGCGCGCCGCGACGCGCTTGCCGGGGCTCCACTCGAGTCTCTGGGCGCCCCTGCCCGAGCCCACCATCCGCACGGGCGTGAAAGCGATGACCTCGGCGGTCCTGGATCTGATGAAATAAGAGCGAGCCGCGAGGCGGGGAGGAAGTCGAAAGTCAAAAGCAAGTAGCGCGGACCTGCCGTCCGAGGTCCGCGGCTTTCATCGGGCCACATGCAGGAGGGCCGCTACTCGCTCCCGAAAATCGCAGACCCCACAGGACCGGGGTCTGCGCCAGCCCGTCGGCATTACGGCACGACTTCAAAATCGATCCACTGGCGGGCGGTGGAATGGCGCGGGGGCGCGAGCTTGTCAATGACGGTGACGAGGAGCAGGTAGTCGCCGGGGGCCATTTCCGGCGCAAGCGCGAACTCGCCTGACATGACGAGCCGCTTCGAGTCCCCTGGATCCTGGCGGATGGCGCCGGGCTTTTGCGCCGACACCAGGCGCCCGTCGCGGAAGATTTGGATTCTGCCCTCCAGGTTTGTAGCCTGGGTGGCGCTGTCCCGCCGAGCATTGTAGATTTCGAGTTCGTAGCTCAAGCGGTCCCCGGCCTTCAGTCGCCGCATTGCCGGACCGCTCTCACCCATGACGGTGGCGTTGAGGACGATGCCCGAGAGGGCGAGCCTGTCCGGCCGCAGTTTGGGAATCTCGATGAACTGGCCCGCGGAGCCGACCTTTTGTGAGGCCGGATCCCTCACCGCCACGCGCACCTGGTAACCGCCGGGTTCCTTGATGGGAAGGTCCAGGCTGTAGTTCACGCCGTGCTGGCGCATCACCTCGTGCTCCGCGTGTTGGAAGGAGCCCTTTAACGTGCCATCGAACCCACCCGCCACCGCGCCGTTGTCGCCATAGGCGACAGCCACCAGGTCGGCCGTGCTCTTCATGCTCCCGTCGGGCGTAACCTGCAACGTGAGGTCGCGCAAATCGATGTGCAGCCAGAGACGCGCCAGGGAATTCTTGCTCCCTTTGCTCAAGAACTGCGGCGCAACCTCAACTCGTACTCCCGATGTCTGGAAGGGAGAGACGATGGCGGCCTTCAACTGCTCATGGCGCGTCCGATAGACGGGCCGCGTTTTTCCGTCGGGAATTCCAAAGAAGCCCGGGCGCGTGCGGACCCGCAGGCCTCGTACCTTGACCTGCGGCACCGATGTCGTTGTCGTCGTGCACGAAGAGCCCCTCTGTCTGCTGGGCCAGGTAGGCCAGCGACGACTGCGCGTCGAAATAGGCGCTCCGAATGCCGCCCAGGGCTCCTGCGAGCACTTGTGGGTTGTTGATCCTTGGCGGAGAACTCATGCTCGCGTCCAGCGAGAGCGTTGGCAATCCGCTCGCACTAATCGTGTAGACAACCGTGGCAGACCGATTGGCAAGGTCAGCGATCTCGCGCAGCCTTCTAGCAACGTCAGCGGCCTCGCGCAGTCTTTGGTCCAGTGGGCACATCCCAGTCGAGCAGAGTGGAAATCCCTCGGATACCAGGAATACGGCCTTGCGTCCCAGAAGGCCCCGAAGTCCTCTCAGGACAAATTCGAGTGCATCCATAGTGCCGACGTTGGCGGCCCTCTGGCTGAATTCCCACCGATCCGCCGCCTCAAGATTCTTCCTGACGGCCTCGAGTTCGTTTTCGTTGCGATGGGCGGATTCCCCCGGGTCCCTTGGCTGGAGCGCCCATGCCGGCGGATCTAGCCGTCCCACCCGCCAAGTAGGTAATAGCGGAGGCGGTCGACGGCCGCGTGGAGCACACGCTTGTCGTTGGTGAATTGCTGGCGTACGCCAAGGCCGCCGGAGGTGTGCAAGATCGCCACGAGATCGCCCGGTTGGATACCGTTGTCGATGAACTTGCTTAAATCCTTGCGGACGTAAACCATGTTTTGAAAGGCTATGTGGAGATCGTCCACCAGGATGACGATGGAGCGGCGGACCTGCTCGGGCTGCAAGCGCACCGGTGGAACGGCGGGCACGCCGGTCGCCGCGGGCGGAGTTGCGGCGTGAGCCTCGGTGCCGGGCGGCTTGGCTGTGAAGATATACGAGAAGTTCGTGATGGTCTGCGGGCGCCCGTCTTCGAGGATCTCAAAATCCGCGGGCTGGAGATTGGTAACGTGGCGGCCCTTGGAGTCGGTGACGACCGCATCCACCTGCACCAGGTTGACCGTGATGCGAATCACGCCTTGCGGGCTCGGATTCTCGCCAGACTGAGAAACCGGCTCCGCAGGACCGTCGCTTGCCGCTGTCTGTGCGGATACTGGGTTGAGCCCGCTAAGGATGGGAGCGAGAAAAGCCGCGGAAAAGAGGATGCTGCCCATGACCCGCAGACACGCAAGTCCCCTTGGACGATCCAAACTGTGCCTGGGGTATTTCAGTGCGAAACGCCCGGCCTTCTGGGCGGATCGGGAGCCGAGTTTAACCCCGGGTTCGACGCACACCGCAGTTCACGGTTCGTGCTGAGTTACTGGTCAGAGTATATATCAAATCGCGTAGATGTGCAATAAGCCAATACCGACAATTTGTACAGGCGGCGGGGAGCCCTTTCGGCGTGGTCCGACCTTTAGGTTGCCCCAGGGCCCCCACCCGCGAGCCGTGTCAACACGGCGTAACCGTTCGCGACGGCGCGATTTCGAAGCATGGGCGACCCTGCTCAGTCGGAGCGTTTGCGGACAAGGGCGAGACTCGCTGCGAGAATGTGCAATCAAAGCATCCGCCCGAACCGAGGGCGCAATCGGCTACGGTCCATCGTAACCCTTCAACTCGCGGACCCAGATGTTGCGGTAACGGACGCGTTCGCCGTGATCCTGGAGCCGGATTGGCCCCCGTGAGCCGTGGTCCACGTAGGGAGGAAGCGTTCGATGTCCTGTTTCTCCCAACAAGGCCGTGTGGTTATGAATGACCACGCCATTCTGAAAAACCGTGAGATACGCCGGCGTCTGCAGTTTCCCGCCCACAAAGCGCGGTAGGGTGAACACGATGTCATAGACCTGCCATTCGCCGCGTTTCCGCGAAGCGTTGACGAGAGGCGGGTATTGGCCGTAAATGGCCCCCGCTTGGCCGTCAGCATAAATGTTGTTGGTGTGGTAACTGTCCCAGACCTGAACTTCGTACACTCCATAGAGGAAGACCCCGCTATTCCCCCACTCCGTGTCCGGGGTCTGCGCTGACTCCGGCGTGCTCCATTCAACGTGCAGTTGAAGGTCTCCGAACTCTTGCCGCGTGTAGATATCCCCACTCGAGGGCACGACCTCCATGTAGCCGTCCTTGACTTTCCAGCCAGCAGCACCGCCCTTCTCGGAACGCCATTGGGTAAGGTCACTCCCATCAAAGAGTGTGACCGCGTCGGAGGGTGGCCGGCCTGTGTGTTCCTGCGTACTGGATGATCCCGGATCGACAATTCGCGGGTGCGGTCGCTTCGCGTCGTGGACATGCCACCTGCCGCCGGGCAACATGGGCGTGTCCTCGTAGCCAGGGGAGAAGATGTGTTGCGAGACTCCGCCGAGTGGAAGCGCAAGAATGAAAGCCGTGAGGCAAACGAATGGAAACAAAACGCGAGAAAGATACAGTCTTTTCATGGTTTCCTTCTCCTCGCATCTGCTTAGAGTCTGTCAACAAATAAGTGTGTCAACTTTGGTTTCGCCGGGGGAGAATGCTGTAATTCCATTCCCCATGAAATTCATCCCCCTCAAGGCGGATTTGATCCATCTGTTTGTCGGAAACTTTGATCCCTGCCGGGTACTGATTGGTGTCCAGTTGGCTCTTCACCCGCAGGCCAGCTTGCGTCGTGGTTGCCGCAATCAGTTGGATGATAACTTCGTGACTGACCAGCGGCTTGCCTCG
>JAIQGA010000047.1 GCA_020072925.1 Terriglobia bacterium
GAACTTTCGAACTCCTGCGCGACTGGCCGGAACCCATGCGGCGCGGCGTCAAATTGATGGATTGGGCGCCGCTCCAGGCCTGGATCGATTCGGGAGCGACGCTGGGCAATCCGGGCCTCGAGGCGGAGGTGGCCAGGAGCGGCAACTCTGTGTTGAAGCTGACGCTCGAGTGGAGCAAGGCCGTCAACCGGACCATTGCCGGCATGGTCGCGGGCGTTCCACCCTTTCCTTTCTTCCGCGAGAGCGCCGAGAAACTCGCGCGTTCGGCGGATATCATCTGCGTCTCCGCGACTCCCGGTGAAGCCCTGGAGCGCGAGTGGCGGGAACACGATATCGCTCGCTACGCCGCCGTCATTGCCGGCCAGGAAATGGGAAGCAAGAAGGAACACCTGAAACTGACCGCGGGGGGCAAGTACGGGAAAGATTCCGTGCTGATGATTGGCGACGCCCCGGGCGACCTCGCCGCCGCCCGCGCCAACGGCGCACTGTTCTTTCCCATCAACCCCGGTCAAGAAGAAGCCTCCTGGCAGCGCTTCTGCCACGAGGGCATCGATCGGTTCTTCAACCAAACCTTCGCCGGTGATTACGAAGCTTCGCTCCTTGCGGAATTCGAAAAACTGTTGCCCGAGAAGCCGCCGTGGAAGTGAGAAGAAATGGTGAATGGTGAATGGTGAATGCTGAATGCTGAATTCTTCTTGGATTTCCCACCGCTCTGGTTCTCACTTCCCCTATACATAAAACCGCAAACCTCTGCTGAGTGCGGCGTTCCCTCCAATTTGGAACCAGAAGTATGGCACGAGAGCCGTACGCGAGACCTCACTCCACAACCGTCACGGGGTAAGTATTTTCGCTCACCACGCGATTCCCTTGCCTGAGCGTCAAAACCAATTCGTATTCTCCCGGAGCGAGTCCTGCCGGCGGGTTGCACGACAATTCCGGCAAACCCGTGACTTGGTCGGCTGCGACCGTAACAGGTGAATCGTGGCGTCCTGCCGAAATCTCCCGGCCATGTCCCTTTAGGCTGGCTTCGTAAGTAAGGCCCTCGAAGCCGTGATGTTCGTCGTTGACGACCCAAACGTGCACATCAAATCCCGTGGCCTCGCGCTCGCCCTTGCGGCCCAGGCTCAATACGGTCCGGTCGAGGTCGCCGCCGATCAGCACCGGCTGATAAGCACGTTTTACGGCTTCGTACCCAAGCTTGGGCTTGCGATCGTAGCTCACCACCGCCCAGGTAATGGAAGGCCAGCAATCACCAAACAGAAACTGGAAAAACGAGCCGACCTTCCGGTATTTTGCGCGGCGATAATGCTCGATTGCATATTTAAGAAGTTCAGCCTGATAGGTCTGGGAATTCCGGACGAATTCCGGCCAACCCGTTCCAAGGGGGACACGGGCGACGTGGAAGGTCTGGTCGTACTGGAAATCGTGGTACGCCATCTTTTGCCAGTCGGGCGGCCACGCGTCGCCGACCATGGCGCGCATTTCTTCGAGGGAGGACAGCGCCTGCGCGCCCAGCTCGGAAATGATGGGGCCGCCGGGCAGCGCCAAGTAGTTGTGGTAGTCGCCCCCATACCAGCCTTCGTACAGGTGCTCGCTGAACGCCGACACGGGGCGCACGGGCCGCGAGGAATCTTCCTGCGCGCCGACACGCGCCAGAAACGGATCGAGGATGTTGACGTTGTACGCCGTCGATTCATTCTGGCAGACCCAGGTAATGATGGAGGCATGATTGTAGAACTGCCGGATCATGTCGCGGAGCTGGCGCGCGGCTTCCTGCATCAGCGCGTCAGTGTGGGTGTAGTCCCATTGCAGCGGGAAATCCTGCCAGGCGACAATGCCGGCGCGGTCGAGCGCGTCGTAAAGCTCCGGGCGGTTCATGTGCACGCACACGCGCACGCCGTTGATGTAAGCGCCGCGCAGCAGCTTGATGTCCTCGGCGATGCGCGCGGCGGTGTATTTCGAAAGATAAAGTTCCGGCACGATGTTCGTCCCGCGAATAAAGAAGCGCACGCCGTTCAAGCGCCACTCGCCGGTCTTCTCATCCAGCGCGATGCTGCGCACGCCGAAGGGAATCTCGCGCCCATAGACGGTTTCAGCCTTCGCGGCGAGCGTAAGCTTACACGTGTAGAGATACGGCTCGCCCAGGTCCCACGTCCACCAGAGGCGCGGATGCTCCATAGGCAACACTAAGACCACCGTCGCGGCGGTCGTGCCGAGGTCGATTTCCGAAGACACTTGAGAACCACCGGCCTCCGCCGTCAGCACGTATTTGCCGGGCCGCGCGGCGTGGACCTCCGCCGTGATGAAGACCTTGGCATCGAAAGCCTCGCTGGCTTGCGCCGGCTCAAGATGCTCGGCCCTTGTGGCTCTTTCGTTGCTCAGCGCGCGCTCGTAGAGGAAGGGCTGAATCTTTACGTTGCCCAGCCAGGCCTCGTGGCGGGTTTCCAGTTCGACGGAATTCCAGATGCCCGCCGTCGTTCCATCTTGGCCGTATTGCATCGAGGTGCTGCCGGGCTTGCAGTCCCAGTGCGAGAACACGCCCTTGATCATTCGCTTGTGATCGGGCCAGACCGGTCCCGGCTCTTCGAGCGGCGCATCGACGGTGACCGCCAGGCGGTTGCTCCCGCGCTTCAGTTTTGGCGTGACGTCAAATTCGAACGACTGGAAATAGCCCTCGTGTTTCCCCACGGGCGCGCCATTCAACTCCACGTCGGCAAAGTAATCGACGCCGTGGAAGACCAGAAATACCCGGTCCGCGGGCCCCAACTTTTCGGCAAAATCGAATTCGCGCGTGAAGAGCACGCGGCCGTTGAAATTCGGCAAGCCGCTCAGGTGCCAGTTCGAGGGCACGGGCATCTTCCCCGCCGCCGGCAGATTCGCACGGTCTTCCGCGATCGAGCCATCCGCCTTGAGCGTAGTCCGCGCCAGGGGCTGGTAATCCCAGGCGCCGTCCAATGAAATCCGGGCCGGGTAAGTTGCGGGTTCCGCGAAAGCCAAATTGCAGGAGACCAAGACACTAAATGCGAGGGCGAGGAGAGAACGCATGAGATACACCTCCCTTGCACCGTTCGGGTCGTGCCGGGGTAAGCGGCACCATTCTACACGAATTGGGGGGCAGGAGGTTCAGGTTCAAAGCCGGGCCACCTTATTGAAAGATCCGGACTACTCAAGGTGAGCAGCCGCAAACAGCGAAAAGTGCGTGGACTTTTATTGCTTCTACCAGTGGGTTATTCTTTGGAAGTAATTCGAAGGAACTGGGCGAAAGAGCAAAATTAAGGTGCTCGGGGAACGGCCGGCCGGCGCAAATCGAAGAGACCAGCGCCAACACTTCGATGTGAGACAGCGATGCGCGATCAGTTACAGAGACTCAAGTTGCCATTGGCCATGTTGGCTGCCATGTTGTTCTTCCTCGACGCAGGAATTGTCCAGGAGCTATTCCTGCATGGGCTTTCCATAAGTTGGTTCATGCCTGAACCGGCGGGTCATGGATGGGGGCAGGCTCGCCACGAGCCAACTCTACTTGCCTTACTCGACGGAATGTTTTTCACGTTCCTTGTGCTGACGAACGTGGGAACAGGCTGGCTGATTTGGCAGCTTTGGAGGGGGTCGGGCAAATCTCGTTTATTGTGCTGGCTGCTTGGGGCCGAACGGATCAACTGGACGGAGACGGATTTCCGCGAGTTCGAGTTCACGTCAACAATCACCGGGGTCCTCTTACTTAAGGGGTGGGGCCTCGTGCTAATTCTAATGTCCGGCGATTTCGTTGAAGGTTGGCTTCATCCCTCTTGGAGCAAACTGCCCTATTTGATACTCCTAAGTCCAATTCCTCTGTTCCTATGGGCTGCGGCCAGCATTTTCTTACTCGGCGCCTGCCAAATCCAGATCCGTCAGGGCCAACTCCGGTTCCGCCGGCTATTCGCATGGAGATCGTTTCCCATCGAGTCGATAACCAGGGTGAAACCCCGATGGTTTGGGATTGATGTAACTGCTGATTATGAAGGCAAGCGTCACAGGTTCTTCTTTAACCCTGAAGATTTCAGGATTGGCCCTTCGCCCCCACGAGTTGTTCAGTTCCTGGAGGAAGCGTGTAGGAGAAACGCGGGGACATCCGAAACCAGGGCATAATCCAGCCTTTGGGTCGCCGGCGCCAGGTCGTTACTCCTCAGAGTCACATGGCTCAAAGCCTATTCTTCGCCGCAAAAGGTAGGAGATTCGAGTTTCGAATTCCGATTTTCGAGTTTCGGTTTACACGCGCGGCGTGACAGTATCGGGCGCGGTTGGAGTGTGGCGATGACGCAGCGCCGACTGGATGGAGAGAAACTCCCCGACATTGTCGAGCGTGAGGATGCCCACCAGCTTCCCGTCGTGGACCACGGGCAGCGACCGGCAATGACACTGCTGAAACAGGCTCAGTGCCTTTTCCAGCATGTCGTGGGAATCGGCCATCTGCACGTTACGCCGCATGGCGTCACGGACCGGGACGTCCGCGCCACGCTGGGAAAGCACCAACATCAGGTCCTCGCGCGTCAGCACACCCAGCACGTGATCGCCGAACAGCACCGGGAAATCCTGCTGCCAGCCATTCAAAATGTAGTCAATGGCGGTTGAGAGCATGTCGTCAGGGTTGAGCGTGCGGAAGTCGGTGAGCATGACGCGCTGCACCGGAATGCCCCCCAGCGAAGTGTGGACCTGGACCATGGCGGCTTCCTGCTCGGCGCCCATCCAGACAAACAACGCGATAAACAGCAGGAAAGGGTCGGTGAACAATCCGAAGAAGCCGAACAGGAAGGCGATGCCCTGGCCAATGCGCGCGGCAAGGAGCGTGGCTCGCGTGTATTCGAGCCGCGTGGCGAGCAGGGCGCGGAGCACTCGCCCGCCGTCCATGGGAAAGGCGGGAATCAGGTTGAACAGCACCAGCCAGACATTAACCACCATGAGCTTGCCCAGGAAGTTGCCTCCCACCCAGCGGAATTGCGTGAGGTAGGGACGAATGCCCTCGGGCACGAGGGTCATGTAGAGGACCAAGGCAATGGCCACGTTCACGGCGGGGCCGGCAAGCGCCACCCAGAGTTCCTGAATCGGAACGTCCGGCATACGCTCGAGACGCGCCAGACCTCCGATGGGCAGCAGGGTGATGTCGCGCGTGCGGATGCCATAGTGCCGCGCGGCCAGCGCATGGCCCAGCTCATGCAGAACGATGCAGCCGAAGATGGCGCATATGAAGGCGACCCCGGCCAGGGCCATCGTGACGCTGTGGCCCTGCGCCCAGTAGACATACAGGATGAAGAGAATCAGCAGCCAGAAGGTGGCGTGGATGTAAATGCCGATTCCCGCGAGCGAACCGATTTTCCAGGACCAGCGCACGTACCGCGTCCCAACCGCGGCGTGAGATGCCGCGATTGTCTCCCTTCACTCACGTTAGCACTCCGGGCACATGGCTGCAAGCAGGGGCAAAGGCAGTAGACGGTAGATGGCATACGGTAGACGGGGAAAAGAACACGGAGTTCGAGAGGCACTCCCCAGACAAAGTTGATCAGAAACTGGCGGACATCTTGTCACCAACTTTCGACATTCGACCTTCGACTGTCAACCGGTTTTCAAAGATGTTTTTTCAGGAACGAAGCCAAGAAGTGATTGAAAATAAATGACCGCTCGAGGAACGAAGCCAAACGAACCCAAGAAACCGCCCTCTCATTCCCGGTAAGTAATTAGAAACACAGGAGATAATAGATGTAGAAACGAACCCAAGTACATGTATCAGATTGATAATACAGGGACTAATGGGTCTCGACGCGAGGGTGCATTTTCTCCGATTTCTAGAGAGCCGGAATGGGATCTGGCCTCGCCCCAAGTGCGAGTCGTACCACTGCGTTTTCGCACCCAACTTGGGCGAATCGAGCCAGAGCCCTTGACCGCGCACTTCTCAAGTGGGGCGGGGCTGACAAGTTACGACTTTCTTTCCCCTCCGACTGGCTTGATGTCCAGCCAGCAAGAGCGTAATGTCTCCTTGCACTCCATGCCGTTCGGCACGGGAAATGCTCGTTCGGCAAGACTGGTGGAGTGGGTCGCGCGCCATACAGGCGTGGCGAATTAGCTCGTAGAGTGGCCATGCCCGAAACCGGGCCTAGAACCGCCGCCTATCGTTTTATGAGCAGGTGATGAGCCATGGAGATTCGACGCACCGACGCTTTGGATTATCATCGCAGCGGCCGCAAGGGCAAGATCGAAGTCTCGCCGACCAAGCCCTGCCGCACGCAGTGGGACCTGAGCTTGGCGTACACGCCCGGCGTGGCGGAACCCTGCCGCGAGATCCATCGCGACCCCGAGCTTACCTTCGAGTACACGGCGCGCGGCAATCTGGTGGCCGTGGTCTCGAACGGTACGGCCGTGCTCGGCCTCGGCAACATCGGCGCGCATGCCGCGAAGCCGGTGATGGAAGGCAAGGCGGTGCTCTTCAAACGCTTCGCGGATATCGATGTGTTCGATCTGGAAGTCAATTCACAGAATCCCGAAGACGTTATCAAGTTCTGCCAGCTCCTCGAGCCAAGCTTCGGCGGCATTAACCTGGAAGATATTAAAGCTCCGGAGTGCTTTTACATCGAGGAAACACTGCGGAAGACGATGTCCATTCCCGTTTTCCACGACGACCAACACGGCACCGCCATCATCTCCGGCGCGGCGCTGCTGAACGCGCTGGAGGTCGCGCGCAAGGACATCGACAAGGTCAAGGTGGTGTTCAACGGCGCGGGCGCGGCGGGGCTGGCCACGGCGCAACATTACCTCCGCCTGGGCGTGCGCCGCGAAAACCTGGTGCTGTGCGACATCCACGGTGTGGTGCACGAAGGGCGCGCGGAGGGAATGAACCCGTATCTCGCGCCGTTCGCGGCCAAGACCTCGAAGCGCACGCTGGCGGAAGCGATGCAAGGCGCGGACGTTTTCGTGGGCCTCTCGGTGGGGGACGTCGTCACGCCGGAAATGGTCAAGACCATGGCCGAGCGGCCCATCATCTTTGCCATGGCCAACCCCGTGGCGGAAATCGCCTACGACGTGGCGAAGGCCGCGCGCCCGGACGCCATCGTGGCCACGGGACGCTCGGATTATCCCAACCAGGTGAACAACGTGCTGGGATTCCCGTCGATTTTCCGCGGTGCGCTGGACGTGCGCGCGCGGGCCATTAACGAGGAGATGAAGATCGCCGCCACGCACGCCCTGGCGGCGCTGGCCAAAGAAGACGTGCCGGATGCGGTCCTGCGCGCCTACGGCATCGGACGGCTGCACTTCGGTCCGGAGTACATCATTCCCAAGGTCTTCGATCCGCGTGTGCTGATCTGGGTTTCATCCGCGGTGGCGGAAGCCGCGATGCGGAGCGGCGTGGCCCAGATCACGGTCGAGCCGGAAGAATACCGCGAGTACCTCGGGCGGCGCATGGGTCGCACGTACGAAATCATGACCAGCGTGCGGCAGCACGCCAAAGCGGAGCCAAAGCGAATCGTCTTTTCGGAGGGCGAGCACGAGAAGGTCCTGCGCGCCAGCTACCAGCTCGTGGAAGAGAATATCGCCCATCCCATCCTCCTGGGCCGTCCGGCGGCGATCCAGAGCAAGTTGAAAGAGCTGGGACTCGAGAAGCTGGTTCCGGAAGTGGTCGAGCCCGCGAGCTCGCCGCGCCTGGAGGCTTACGTCGAAGAGTTCTACCGCGTGCGCCGGCGGCGCGGCGTGACGCCGAGCGAGGCGCGCGAGTTGATCCTGAATCCCAACTACTTCGGCGCGATGATGGTGCGCATGGCCGACGCTGACGGTTTTGTCGCCGGCGTTTCCCAGCACTATCCCGACACGATCCGCCCAGCGCTGCAGGTGATCGGCGTGCGCGCGGGCGTGCGGCGCGTCTCGGGCCTTTACATTATCCTCACCAAGAAAGACGCCTACTTCTTCGCCGACCCCACCGTCAACATCGAGCCCACGCCCGAAGACCTGGCGGAGATCGCCGTGCTCGCCGCGGAAGTGGCGCGCGAGTTCCACATTCAGCCGCGCGTCGCCATGCTCTCCTTTTCCAACTTCGGGAGCACCGCGCACCCGCTCGCCGAAAAGATGCGCCGCGCCACGGAGCTGGTCGAAGCCCTCGATCCCAACCTGATGGTGGACGGCGAGATGATGGCGGACGTGGCGCTCATGCCCGAAGTCATCGAGGCGGATTATCCTTTCTGCAAGCTCAAGGGCGGAGCCAACGTTCTGATCTTCCCCGATCTCGGATCTGCCAACATCGCCTACAAGCTGATGCTGCGCATGGGAGGCGCGGAGGCCCTCGGCCCCATCCTGATGGGCATGTCTCGGCCCGTCCACGTGCTGCAGCGCGGCGCCACCGTTGACGAAATTGTGAATATGGCGGCCATCGCCGTCGTCGACGCGCAGAAGCACGCCGTGCAACTCCGGCTCGCCTCTCCGCGCTTCGGCGTAGCGTAAAATACAATCCTCGCACTTCCTGGCTATAGCCACCTTGCGTCGTACGGGCACTTCCTCGCCTTTGCTGGAATGACGGTGGTAGAGACGCCCCGGCGGGGCGTCTCTACGGCATGTCCGCGCGAAGGCGGGGAAACACGGCCGGGACGGTCGCGCTACGGCAGCGATCGGGTCAGTGACCCGAGGAATGCTTTGACTTTTCCAAGGCGGCGTCGAGCCGCGCGCAGGCCTGCTCGATCTCCTCGAGGTGCTCAGGGCCCTCCACCTGAGAGTTAGCAAGCCGAAAAGCGATGAGATTCGCCCGGATGGCGTTCACCCCATTCGCGGCCTCGTGGCCGAGCGAGCCCGCGGCATTCCGCCACCCTTGCCGGTCCGAGCTCAAATCTCGCGCGCGAGATTTCCAGCGCCGGCTCAGCGCAAAGGCCAGCGTCGCCAGGAAGACTGGAGCGAGCGGCGCGAGGAAAACCCGCACCCAGGGCGCGGACTTCAGAGCATAGATCGCCAGCGAAGAGCTCGCGATGTATACGAGCAGGAAAAAACTCAGCACAGCGAGCCAGCGCGACGCGCGCGCGGGTGTCTTCGCGCGGCTGAGCGTTTCTTCCGCGGCCACGGAAACTTCGCTGATGGTGGATAAGGTCGCCTGGCCCAGCTCGCGCTTTGGCGCGTGGGCGATGGGAACTTCGATATTATCCGAACATGGCAAGGCAATCTGGGGAGAATTCCCGTCATTGGGAGTCTGCTTCAAAGGCACGTTCCGGGAAGTTCCAGTCTCGCGTTCACTCATGGTTCACTCCGCCTGGGCATGCAGCGCCCACCGAACCGCAGGAGAATCATCAAGCCCGTGGAAACATCCTCTTCAGCCGGCTGCCCAGATCATCCAGCTCACGGACTTCGGCCTCCGATACGGCGCCGAGTTTGCCGGACTTGGCTGCTTGGGCCGCCGCGCCGGAACCGACGAGGTGCACGAACTGGGATGCAGCCGCCGTTGCGGCGGGCGAAGTGACCGGCGCGCGAGGAGTTTCTGCCTCTCGTCCGTTCAGTTCACCCTGGTCCTGCACCAGTTCCTGCCACTCGTGGTAGTTGTACACGCAGCCGGGATCTCCGGCTTGAATGTCGTCCGTGTACGCCAGGGCGCGCGCCCGGCACCCACCGCAGTAAGCGCGATAATCACAGACGCCGCAGTGGTCGCCGCGGTCGTCGCGGTCCTGAAGCGTGTCGAAGAGCGGATTGTTCCAGATTTCCGCGAGCGATTGGCGGCGAATGTTGCCGATCTCATCGCCCGGAATGTAGACGCAGGGCGTGATCGCGCCGTTGGGTTGAATCGAACAATAGCACCGCCCGGAGCCACAGCCGCCAATGTAACGCGACAGAACCATGGTCTTCTTCCCCGGCCCCCGGCCCGCGTGGCCCGTGGCGAAGATGCCCTCCTCCGAACCGTACACGATGCAGGACCGGCCAAACTGCGGCGCGGTCGAGACCACGCCGATCTTCCCCTCCACCAGGTGCCGCTGGAGCTTGCGCAGCAACAGTTCGCGCTGGCCCGGCGTCATGTCCTGGTCGATGATCTCCCGCCCGCGTCCGACGGGAATGAAATTGAAATGTGCAAAGGTCTTGCAGCCGAGGTCGATCGCAAAGCGCACCACGTCGTCTACGGTGTGGGCGGTCTGGCGCGTGAAGCACACGGCCATGCCCGTGCGAACTCCTGTGGCCACGGCGTTTCGGATGCCCTGCACGGTACGCTTCCACGAACCCTCCTGGCCGCGGAAGGCGTCGTGCTCGCTGGGGTTCATGCTGTCCAGACTCACCTCGATGTACTTGACGCCGGCGGCCTTCAGTCGCTGGCAGATCTCCGGCGTCAGCAACGTACCGTTGGTGGCCAGGGTGACGTGCAAGCCGCGCTTTTCGCAATGCTCCAGGACTCGCCAGATGTCGGGGGCGACCAGCGGCTCGCCGCCGGCGAACGCCACGAAGGGGACGAATTCATCGCCCATCTGGTCGATGAGCCCAAGCTTCTCTTCCGTCGTCAGTTCGTCCGGGTCGGGCTTGCGCGCCGCGCTTTGATAGCAATGCTGGCAGGTGAGGTTGCAGGCCTGCGTGATGTTCCAGACGGTGAAGAGCGGGGCTGTGTACCGCTGCGGGATGGTCAAACCATAATGGCCAATGCTCTTGGCGGTCAGTGTCAGAGCCTTGACAGTGGCCAAGTGGTGAAACAGTTTTTCCTTCATCCGCTCCCGATCCAACCCGGCTTTCCACAGACCCAAGTCGATCAGGCCGTTTGGTATGGACCATTTAGCGCGTGTCCGGAAATCCGCGGCCTCGTTGTCGTAGTTCTCGCACAGCCGCATGAAAAAACACTTGCCCTCTGCATCCCGGCGGGTCATCCATCGCAGGACCCAGCGCATGCTGCCGCTGGCGAGGATATCTTCAAGGATATGATGGGATTGTGGAAAACTGGCGGTACGCTTCTTGACCTGTGGGCGCTGATAGGTCATGACCCTGCGACTTGAACTGCCCACATACATCGCTGCACCTCCATCGCATGTCACGCTCGGTCGGCGTCATCACCAATACGGTATCCGTATGTCTTTGTTTATGCAATAAGGAATTTGACATGTGTTGAATTCAGGGGTTCATAAAAGAGACAAAATGTCCACGCCTTCATTGCGCCGAGTGAAAACGCTATTCTGTCTGCTCAGCAAGAGTGGAGTAGCACTTTCACTACCTTTCTCTGCCAGCGCGGCAAATGATTTGCGAAAGCTCAGCTCTCGTCACACGTTTCGTCAATCCGCGCGGCGCATGTGGCCCTCGTCACCCGCGCACCGTCTAAACCCACACGAATCTGAAATGCTCACGACGAAACTCGGCGGGACAGTGCGAAACTGCGCCTTTACCTGGAACGTCTGGACAATCAATTGCTGAGGGCATATTCTGACATTGGCCCGTTTCCAGGCCTGTCGCGACTATAGGACGCTACGGGGAAGGCACTTCATGGCCACCACCGCGCACCGGACATTCCGATTGGCAGAGCGGATGTCCCGCCTGGGCACCGAGAGTGCCTTCGAGGTCCTGGTGCGGGCGCGGGAACTCGAAGCTCGCGGCAAAGAGATTATCCATCTGGAAATTGGTGAGCCTGACTTCGCCACGCCTCCCAACATTGTCGAAGCGGCGGCGCGGGCGCTACGGGAAGGCTGGACGCATTATGGCCCTCCAGCAGGGCTTCCTCAATTGCGTGGGTCAATCGCCGAGACCACGTCGGAGCACTTGGGCATTCCAGTGGACGCAGGCGAAGTGGTCGTCACTCCGGGCGGCAAGCCCATCATGTTCTTCACCATCCTGGCGCTGGTCAATGAGGGCGAGGAGGTCCTCTATCCCAACCCCGGCTTCCCCATCTACGAATCGATGATCCAGTTCGTGGGTGGACTAGCGGTGCCGTACGGGTTACGCGAAGACCACGACTTTGATTCGGATGTGGACGAGATCATTGCGAAAATTTCGGAGCGCACGCGGCTGATCATTCTGAATTCCCCGCACAATCCCACGGGCGGGGTGATGGGTCGGGCTGAACTCGCCAAGCTGGCCGAGGCACTCGCCGGCCGCGACATCTTCGTCCTCTCGGACGAAATCTACAATCGCCTGATTTACGAGGGCGAACATGCCAGCCTAGCCCAGTTCCCCGGCATGAAGGAATGGACCATCATCCTGAACGGTTTTTCAAAGACCTATGCCATGACCGGGTGGAGGATGGGATACGGCATCATGCGGCCGGACCTGGCGCGCCAATTGGCGCTGCTGATGACCAACTCGAATTCCTGCACCGCCAGCTTCACCCAGATCGCCGGCGTCGAAGCGCTGCGCGGCGATCAATCCTCCGTGGACCGCATGCGAGAGGAACTCCGGCGGCGGCGCGACGTCATTGTCGAGGGTTTGAACCGCATCCCGGGCTTTGGATGCCGGCAACCTCACGGCGCTTTTTATGTTTTCCCCAACATTCAGGGCACAGGGCGAAAAGCGCGCGCGCTAGCGGACGCGCTCCTGAACGACGCCGGGGTCGCGTGCCTGGGGGGAACGGCTTTTGGAAAGTGGGGCGAAGGCTATCTGCGCTTCTCCTTCGCCAATTCGGTCGAGAATATTCAGAGGGCTTTGGAACGCATCGCACATTGGGCAGATAACAACCTGTAGACGGTAGACGGTACCCCGTAGACGGTAGACGGCATACGGTAGACAGGGAGAAACCCTCCCCGCATCCAAGCTTTCGATACTCTATCTTGGACTCGCCCTGACGCCGCGCGCTATTGCCCCGTCTACCGTATACCGTCTACTGTCTACCGCCCAGTTGACCCTGCAATGGATAATACCAAACAGCATTACCGCATTTTCGCGACGTGTGACATTGGAAAAGAGGCCTTCGAAATTCTTCGCGCGCACGGCTATGAGGTGGAGGTCTTCGACCGCCCCGAACCGCCGCCGAAAAGTCTGATCGTCGAGAAAGTGCGCTCCGGTGTTGACGCGCTGATCACCACGCTGCGCGACCGCATCGACGCCGAGGTGTTCGCCGCAGGCAATGGAAGGCTGAAAGTAGTGGCGCAATACGCGGTGGGCTTTGACAACATCAACCGCGCGGACGCTAATCGCCACAAGGTGCCGTTCACCAATACTCCGGACGTGCTCACCGAGGCCACGGCGGAGTTCGCACTCTTCATGCTGGGCAACGTCGCGCGGCGAATGTGCCCGGCGGAGCATCTTGTCCGCGACAACCGCTGGGGGATGTGGCATCCCTACCTGCCCTTCCTCGGCCGTGAGGTGACCGGCGCCACCATCGGGGTCATCGGCACGGGGCGCATTGGCAAGGCGTTTCTGAAAAAAGCCGTCAGCCTGGACAGCGACTTTCTCTGTTGCGCGGGCGGCGCCCTCGACCACGATTTTGCCGCAAAGATCCAGGAAACGATGGACGTGCGCTTCAAGAACGGTTTTTCGCCAGACCATCACACCATCCGTTACGCGAGCCTCGAAGAAGTGCTGCGCGGCTCGGATTTCGTCAGCCTGCACGTGCCGCTGATTCGGGAAGGTGACGGAAGAATCCCAACCTATCACTTAATCAACGAGAAAACGCTGCGGATAATGAGACCCACCGCCTACCTGATCAACACTTCGCGTGGACCGGTCGTGGATGAGCGGGCGTTGGTGGCCGCACTCAAAGCGGGCTGGATTGCGGGCGCGGCGCTCGATGTCTACGAGCAGGAACCCTTGCCGGCGGACTCGCCCTTGCGCGATCCCGAACTCGAAAACCGCGTGCGCCTGTTCCCCCACTTCGCAAGCGCCGGACTGGTCACCCGCCTCTCCACCGATCCCCACAAGGGGATGGCGGGACGCTGCGTCCAAAGCGTCATCGACGTCCTGGAAGGCCGCTATGGCGGCAACCCCGCACAGATGCCTTTTGTAGTAAACAAGGAGGCCTTTCGCTAAGAGGGCCTGGCCGCCGGGAGGCTCGTGGTGTTCAAGCAAAGTCATGGGTCGCAGAACAGGTCGCGGAATCCCACCGCGCGGCTCTTGTTTCTGCTTCCTCTCTTTTTTCTCTTCGCTGCTGAGAATCCAACTCCCGGCGTCAACATCCAATTCGAGGTTCTGCCGCAGAGCCTGATCGAGCAACGCCTGAGGGTCGCGCCGGACAAGAACTCGGCCCGCGAGGCGGAGTTGCAGAGACTTTTCAAGGAAGCCGGCTGTCCCGAAACTCAATTGACCGAACAAGTGGTCAGGCGCAAAGGCCCCCCGAATCTCACCTGTTCTCTACCCGGGAGCACTGACGCCACGATTATCGTGGGCGCGCACTTCGATCATGTGAAAACTGGCCGCGGGGTCGTCGACGATTGGAGCGGCGCAGCGCTTCTGCCCAGCCTCCTGCAGACCCTAAAGTCGGCCCCTCACAAACACACCTATGTTTTTGTGGGCTTCACCGACGAGGAAAAACAACTCGGCGGTTCCGATTACTATGTTCGACACCTCGGCGCCGAAAGAATCTCGCGCATTCGCGCCATGATCAATCTGGAGTGCTTGGGACTGACTCCAACCAAAGTCTGGATGCACCACGCGGATCGCCAGCTTCTCCTGGGCCTCCTGAGCGTGGCGAGAGGGATGAATCTTCCCATCGAGGGCGTTAACGTGGAAAAGGTGGGGGATGATGACGCGGATTCCTTCCGGCATCGGCATCTGCCCACGATTACGATCCATTCTGTTACCCAGGATACCTGGCCAATCCTCCACAGCACGCGTGACGGTTTCGCAGCGATCAACCTGAGCGAGTATTACGACTCCTACCGTCTCATTGCCGCATACCTGACGTACCTCGACTCAGCGCTCGATTGAAATTCCGGCGCCCTTCAACTGCGCAGGTTCGCCTCCGGACCTTTGGCCTCAATAGTGCCTTGCATAGCTTCTGCTTCTATGCTAAGAAAGACTCCGTTCACCTTTTTCGTTCCCCAGGGCCAACCGAAAAAACGACGAAAGGAGCTTAGCTATGAAGCGTTGTACACCACACACAGCGAGGATTGTCTGGGTTTTCGGATTGCTATTTGCGGTAGCCGGGCTGCAAAGTACGGTACCCGCATGGGCCGCCGAGGCGGCCGAGTACCACGCCGTGGGAACTTTTATTGACGGTTGCAGTTGCAGCGTGCCGTGTTTATGCGATCTGGGAGGCACCCCGCACGGTTGCCAGGGTGCGGGGGTAATGGCGTTTACCTCCGGTTCGTACAAGGGTATTGATCTTACCGGCGCGAAGGTTGCCTATGCCACCGCGCCAGGCAACTGGATTCGGTTCTATGTGGACACCAAGAGTCCGCAACAGGAAGAGGCCGTAACGGCTCTCGCCAAGGGGGTGTTCCACGAATTTGGCAAGGTCGAGGCGGTCAAGAAAGCGAGCGTGGCACTTACGGGCAAGGCAGGACACTATACCCTTTCCGTGGACGGCGGCAAAATCCTCGAGCTCACCACGGAGCCGGTGCTGGGCGGCGACAAGAAAACCCCGCTCACACACGGCAACGTTTTCAATCCCCTGAGCCCGACGGTGATGCAGGGCAAGACCGTCAAGGCCACCTTCCACGACGGCGACCGGTCGTTCACGCTGGGAGGAAGTAACGCCTACTTCAACGCCTCGGCCAAGAGCAGCGGCAAGGTCTAACGGCAGGGGTAGCTAAAGGAGACTTGATCATGCGTGTCGGGTCGCCACGCGCGCGCGTAGCTACGCTCGGTAAGGCGTGGCGGCCCGGCAAGATTCCCGTGGCGCGGCAATCCTTGACGGCTCTGCAGTGCCCTGCGGCTGGAGGGAACTCAGGATTATGGTGACGATCCCTACTCTGCGCGAGCTGTATGATTACAACTATTGGGCGCGCGACCGCCAACTCGAGGTCTGCACGACGCTTGGCGAAGAACAATTCCACCGCCCCGCCGGGAACAGTTTCGGCTCGGTGCGCGACACGTTCGCACACCTCTTGGACGCGGAGTGGGTCTGGCACGAGCGCTTTCGCGGCCGCAGCCTGCGGAGTGACCCTCCCTGGCTGGCGGGGCTCCGTTCGGTCGATGCGCTGCGCGAACGGTGGAAGTTGGTGGAGGCTGACCTGCGTGATTACCTTGCCGGGCTGGATGCCGAAGCACTTGGCCGGCCGCTCACGTACGTCAATTTCGCCGGAAAAACCTGGACCTATCCGCACTGGCAAGCCCTTTTCCATCTGGTAAACCACAGACCTTCCACCGCGGGCAGGTCACCACGCTCTTGCGCCAACTGGGAGCAGAACCAGGGGCGATTGATTTGCTTGTCTATTACGATATGAAGAAGCCCGGCGAAGCATAACAGACATAGTCAATCATCCCGTGATGGGTCGCGGGATTTTCGCATCAACACAAGCCGAATGCCAGGACAGATCGCGGGTTCCGCTCCCGACACAGCGGGTGACTTTGGACAGTCGTCCTCCCACCCAAAACGCGCACGGGTTGCCCGCCCCAATCACGGTCGTTTTGCCGGCTCAACGCACCAGGGGATTCGTTACCTTCAGGCCGGGGAAACGGCCAAAGTCCCTGTCCAGGGTCCACAATTCCCGCACGCCATGAAGACGGCACAGAGCCGCAATCCGCGCGTCGTGCACTTGGGGACCTGTGACGTGACCGGCCGTAAGGGCGTCCCTCAGTTCCGACCAATAGCCTCCCGTCTCAGCCAATAGCATCAAACTTGGCGCTTCCAGCCAAGCCTCCACCTGAGAAAGGGCTGTCTCCATGGGGCTGGGAGGATTGTAGATTTGTGGGTGCGTCACGATGGCGAGAAATTCGTGCAAGCAGGGCCAGGGGATAGCCCAGGCCGCTCGGCCTTCCGCCAGTTCGGCCAGCCGGGCATATGCAACCTCATGCCAAGGCGAGTCTTCGCGGTGAGCGTAGACGAGTATGTTCGTATCGACCGCAATCACGCTCCGCGCCCTTCGTAGGCCGCATCACGAATCTGCTGCCAGGAAGCGCCAGCCATCCCAGGCTGAAGGCCCTCACCCCGGAATGAAACCTTGCGAAGCTTGAAAGGCTTCGCTCGCTTGCGCTCGGCGGTAACCCTCCGAAGCCCTTCTTCCACCAACGCCTTCACTGTGGTGTGCTCCCTTGAGGCGATGCTTTTTGCCTGCTTCAAAAGCGAATTCGGAATATCTATGGTCGTCTTCATATGGCTAGATGTATCACAGGATACAGAGAGATTGCAACGCTGCGTGCCGGTTCCATCGCCAATGGAAAGGGTGTCTTTTGGCCTGCGGTAGCCCTACGCCGCCATGGTTTTCGACCCGCGCCGACGCCTCTCCTGAAGGCGCATGACGCGTTCGGCGATGTGCTCCGCGCACAGCCCGAAGTGCTGCATCAGCTCCCAGGGTTTGCCCGAGACTCCGAAGCGATCCTGAACGCCCACCATATCCAGGAGCAAGGGCAGCGTGAAATTCTGGCGATTCCGTAAAATGGCCCCGGCGATAATGTTCCCGAACCCGCCCACCTGGTGTTCTTCGGCGGTCACGATCAGGCCAGTTTCCTCGGCGGCCTTCACCAGCGCGGTCGCATCCAAGGGCTTTACGGTGTGGACGTTCACGACGCGGGTCTCGAGACCGCACTCCTCCTTCAGCAACCAAGCAGCGCGCATCGCTTCGGGAACCATCGGCCCGCACGCCACGATGGCCACGTCCTCGTTTTCACCGGCGTAATCACTCGATAGGAAGGTTTCGAAAGCGTCAACAAATCGCGCCTTCTCACCGCGGTAACGAATGATGTTGGCCTTCCCGAACTGAAAAGGCGTTTCGTGGGTTGTGACGACCGGCGTGGCCTCGCGGGCAAACCGGATGTACGCCGGGCCCACAAGGTCCAGCAGGCAATGGCGCGTGGCCTTTTCAGTCTCGACTGAATCACAGGGCACGACCACGTGCATATTTGGCAGCGCGCAGGTGAGCGCGATTTCCTCGAGCGCCTGATGCGTGGCGCCGTCCGGGCCCACGGAGACCCCACCATGCGCCCCGGCAATCTTCACATTCAGATTCGAGTAGCAAATCGTCGTTCGAATTTGGTCCCAACAGCGCCCGGAGGCGAAGACCCCGTAAGTGCCCGTCACCGGAATCAGGCCTTCCTTCGCCAGGCCGGCCGCGACGCTCATCATGTTCTGCTCGGCGATCCCGACGCTGAGGACCCGGTTCTTGCGCTCGGGATGCTTCGCCTCGAAATCTGTGATGCGGATGGAGCCGGAAATATCCGCATGAATGGTGACAACGCGCTCGTCGTTTCCGGCGATTTCCAGGCCACGGCCAAAGCCCATGCGTGTCGGATCCATATCAACTTTCATCGTCTCACGTTTGTTCCACCAGAACTCGCGCTGGAACTTTGGCAACGATTCCTTGGTCTTCCGGGCTATCTGCTCGCCGTGGTCGGCGGCCTTCGCCAGGAGATCATCAAGTCGTTCCGGGGGCACCGCGGGCGTCGCCAGATCTTTCATCGCCTGGTCAAACTGATCGCAGTCAGGCGCCACGCCGTGCCAGCCCGCCTGGTTCTCCATGAATGACACACCCTTGCCCTTCACCGAGTGCGCGATGATGAGTGTGGGCTTGCCGTGCGTTGCGCGAGCACGGTCGAACGCGGCCAAGATCTGCTTGATGTCGTGGGCATCAATGTCCAATACGTTCCAATTGAACGCCACGTACTTGTCGGCCAGCGGATCGATATTCATGACCGTGTCAACCCGGCCGTCGATCTGCAATTGGTTCTTGTCCACGACGGCGCAGAGGTTATCAAGGTGATAATGCCCGGCCGCCATCGCAGCCTCCCAGATGCTGCCCTCCTGCTGCTCGCCGTCTCCCATGAGGCAATAAACGCGGTAGGGACGGCCGAGCAGGCGGCCCGCCAGCGCATTGCCGACGGCAATGCCCAGGCCTTGGCCGAGCGAACCGCTCGAGACTTCAATCCCCGGAAGCTTGAGGCAGTTGGGATGGCCCTCAAACCCCGAGCCAAGCTGGCGGAGTAGCGCGGTGTCCACAAGTGGGAAGTAACCGGCTTTGCCGAGCGCAACATAGAGCGCGGGCGCTTTGTGCCCCGCGGACCAGAAAACCCGATCGCGGTCCGGCCAGGTTGGATTCTTAGGATCGTGGTTCAACACGCGCAGATAAAGCGCGGCGGCAATGTCCATAATTGAAAGCGTCCCGCCGGGATGGCCGGAAGCAGCCGCGAAGATGTCAATAATGTCGATCGCCCGCATCTCCCGCGCGGCCTGAGTCAGCTCCTCGACGCTCAGCCGCGGACCGCGTTGTTCGTCCATTGTCACATCCTCCTCAGGCCTGAAATCGGGCATAAATGCGCAGCAGTGCGAAGATTGGCGCGGCACTCGCGTCCTCCCGTTGGCTGAAGCCCAAATGCCAGACGAACTCGTTCAAATCCCACGCAGGTGCCAACCCACGCTTTATCAAGCAAATAGGCATTCGGTCAGCCTGGTTCTTGGAGTTGGGGAACATCACACGCCGCGTACGTAGCAGATTCTGCCTCACACGCCGCCTTTTGCCATTGCAGGAGAAACACCGAGAGCCCTATGGTCGAAAATGTCCGTCCGCGCCGACGGAGTCTTGCAGAGCCCCTTTCTGCTGGTAGTGGATTGGAAGCGAGAGGACCGTGCGGAGCTCAAGGAAGGGCAAGGCATTCAGCATTCAGCATTCAGCATTCAGCATTCAGCATTCAGCATTCAGCATTCTCGGGTCTGCGCAATTCTCCCCAAATTGCAACATCATTTGCGGATGGCGCGCGGCTGGCGGAATGCTGCCTCGGTTGCCGTCGAGGCCGTAGCGCCCGCGCAGCTCTGCCAGCAGTTTGCTGATTCGCTCCTTGTACTCACCATCCAGGTAGGCGGAGCGCGCATAGAGGCGATGATAGCGTCGCACCAGGCGGGGGAATTCTCGCTCGAGAAAAGGCATGAACTGCCTCATCGCGGAGGGCATCAGAAAAAGCACGTTGCCGTAAAGGAATTTCGCGCCCGCGGCGGCCGCACGCCGCGCGAGTTCTTCGAGCGCGCGCGGATCGTCGGTCAGGCCCGGCAGAATCGGCATGGCATTCACGCCCACGCGAATACCCCCCGTTGCAAGTTGCGCGACGGCCTCGAGGCGCTTTGCGGGTGGAGGCGCTTTGGGCTCGAGCAGCCGCGCCAATCGCTCATCGCAGGTGGTCACCGTCATGTGAACGCTGAAGCGGTGTTTCGCGGCTTGCATCTTCAGCAAATCCAGATCGCGCGTGATGAGCACTCCTTTGGTGGTGATGGAAAAATCCAGCCCTTCGAATTCGGCAAACACTTCGAGCAATCGCCGCGTAATCTGAAACTGCTTTTCGGCGGGCTGATAGGGATCGGTCGCGGTGCCCAGCGCGATGGGCAATCCTTTATCTTTGGCCTCGCGCAACTCGGCGCGCAGAAGTTCCGGCGCGTGGACCTTGGCGTAAATCTTGCGTTCGAAGTCTCGGCCATCGCGCAGTTCCATGAACTCGTGGGTATAACGCGCGTAGCAATACTTGCATCCGAACTCGCAACCGCGATAAGGGTTGATGGTCCACGCGAAGGGCATGCGTCCACTCGACTCACGATTGAGGGTGGAGCGCGTTGGGAGGCTGAAGTATTCGACTTCGGCGCGCTCGCGCACTTTGGGACTCGACGCCGCCAGGCGCGCGATGCCCACGAATCCCGACGGTGCCGTTTGTGCCGCTGCGCCCATAACTCTGCCCTCCATGCGGATAGGGCGAGTTTCGCTTTTTATTCGCCCATTGTCAAGTGGAAAGATTTGCCGTGGCGACCCGCGCGCGCGAGGCGAGCCGGTGCCCCACCTCACCCGACCGGTCGGTAGAAGGCGGTGCGAGGGTTATCCCTAGGCAACTGTCCGAAAATGAGGTAAGTTGATGAGCCGATGAGTCTTCGCTTCCGCAGAAATTTCCCGCTGGCGCCCCTCAGCACCTTCCGCATGGGAGGTCGCGGGCAGTTATTGTGCGCAGTGAGCACGCCCAAGGAACTGATTGCAGGGGTGTTAGCTGCAAGGTGGGCCAAGCTTCCGTACCACATCCTCGCGGGGGGTAGCAACGTCGTCTTTCCCGACGACGAACTGGAGGGCATCCTGATCCGCCTCTGTGGCGGAAAGTCACACTTTGACGGCCGCCGTTGTCTGGTTGACGCCGGAGTCGAGCTGGCGGAGGTGATTCGCCAATCGCTGCGGCGCGGCCTCCAGGGCTTGGAGACCCTCTCGGGCATTCCGGGGACGGTGGGCGGAGCAATTGTAGGCAACGCCGGAGCCTACGGCCACTCCCTTTCCGAAGTGGTGGAGAAGGTGGAAATCTTCGATGGCCGGGGCGTGCGCTGGCTCACGCGCCCGCAATGCCGGTTCGCCTATCGCCAAAGCGTCTTCAAGCAGAAGCCCTACCTGGTCCTGCGCGCGCTCTTGAAATTCCGGTCCGGCGACCGCGCGGCGTTGCAGAAGACCTCGCGCGACATCATCCGACTTCGTCGGAAGAAATATAAGCCGGGGTTGCGCTGTCCGGGCAGCTTCTTCAAGAACGTGCTGGTGAAAGACGTCGGCAGGCGCTCGCTCGCGCGGGTGGACCGCTCCAAAATCATCGAAGGCAAAATCCCCGCCGGCTATCTTCTGGAAGAGGTGGGCGCCAAAGGGATGCGTCGGGGCGGCATCGTCATCGCGGATTTCCACGGCAACCTGTTCATCAACCGCGGCCACGGCACCGCGCGTGACGTGCGCCGCCTCGCCGACCTTCTGCGCGCCCGCGTCCAACAGAAGTTCGGCATCACCCTCCAGGAAGAGATCCGGTATTTTTAGCGGGATGGTAACCAGATGAAGCAAAGACTCTATATGGAAACGACAATTCCGAGCTATCTCACCTCCAGGCCCAGCCGGGATTTGGTCATTGCGGGGCACCAGCAGGTCACCAAGGAATGGTGGGAGACGCGAAAGGGTGCGTTCGAGATTTACATTTCCCAGTTGGTCATTGATGAGGTCAGGGCCGGAGACCCTACCGCAGCACGGGAAAGGGTGCGCATCGTCCGGGACTTTGCAATCCTCGATATCACGCCCGAAGTTGGGGAACTCGCGTCTGCGATACTTGGTGCCGGCATCCTCCCTCGGAAAGCCGCGACCGACGCGGCGCATATCGCTATCGCGGCTGTGCATGGCATGGATTTTCTGCTAACCTGGAATTGCGTACATCTCGCAAATGCCGTCATTGCCAAAGCCGTTGCGAAGGTCTGTCGGCAGCACAATTGGGAGTCCCCGGTGATTTGCACGCCGGAGGAACTCTTTTAAGGGAGTTTCCCATGGCCGATGATTACATCGTGAATGAAGTGCGGCGCCAGCGTGAGAAACTGGCTGCCAAGCACGGCTTTGACGTGAAGGCAATTCTGGCCGCTGCGAAAAAGCGACAGGGCCGGTCGGGACGAACCGTTGTTTCGCTCGTTCAGAAGAAGACGGTGGCCCCCCTGCCTCATGCCTCTGCGTGATCCTTGAACACAAATACGTGGCCGCCCCAGCCCTGATGTTCGATTTGGCCACGGCACCGCGCGCGACGTGCGCCGCCTCGCCGACCTTCTGCGCGCCCGCGTCCAGCAGAAGTTCGGCATCACCCTTGAGGAAGAGATTCGGTACTTCTGATTGGTGATTGGTGATTTGTGATTGGTGACTGCTGAATGCTGAATTATGAATGGTGAATGATCATCTTCGAATGCTGATTGACGACTCCCGCCTGTCGACTGACGATTTTCTTCTTCCAACCCCCGACACCCTACTCCCCACACCCTACTTCTAATCCTGCGGCATTTCCAGCGGCGCGAAGCGCTGTGGAGTGCGGCGGCTTGTCCCGACCCCGGCCGGGACAGGGCCGCCGCTTTGGGAGCTGGCCACGGCTGGTCCTTTTCCAGCCGAGGGCTTTTTCGTTTCAAGGAACATGCGTAGATCCGAATTCGGGTTCGACCCGCATCGGACCTTCGGCCTCCACAAATCGCAAATGCTCAAGGCACGGCAAAAGAACCGACGGTCGACCGAAGAACATATTAATCGTGGCCACCACCTCGGGCGTCACGTGCCTGCCTGCGGCACACTCGCCGGCGAGACCCCCTCACGGATGCCTGCGACTTCCCGCAAAAGCCGCCCTTCCGACGGAAAGATGGCCAGTGTCCAGATGTCGAATGCAGATCCGAGTGGCGAGGAGGACCGGGACGGGGTTTTCGAAACGTTTCTTAAGTTGAGCATCGTGCGGTAAAACGTGGACAAGCCAAGGGCCCTCAAGAGAACGTAATAAAGCAGAGAGAATATCAGCATGACCGCTATGAAGGTGGGGCCGTGGACATTGCGAATCGTACCCAGGGCGGACACAAGGCCATAGGATAAGATGAGTAGGCCGACGACACAAAGCGAGCCGGCAGCGAACACGGGATACTCGTGGCCATACAGGACCCTTCTCCACCAGAGGCGCCCCGGGGCGGGCGTTCGGCGGAGAACATCCAGGATCGGACATCGACAATGGACCTTTGACTCCGAAGTCAACGCTAGCGTTATGATCTGCAGGTAAAAGGATTTTCTCAACAGCGCGCCCAGTTCCCAACTCTCGCGGATCGGGACTTGCGCGACCGAGTCTTCCAGTTGCCCCTCTGGGTCCGTATCTTGCATCATCGACGCCACCAGGGGCGACCGGAGCCCCGCCTCCGCCAACAACTGTGCCCAGGCGCCAATCCGGTTTCCATCATTTATAGCCCTTTGTGCGACCAACGCGAAGAAGGGGTGCTGATCGCAGTTTGATACCACTACCTGGGGGAAGCTCTCCAGAAGATCCAATCCACAGATATCTGCCAAGCGGAACGCAGCTGCGGCGTCCTGCGCGGCGTAGGAATGAAGCAGGGTGGCAAGGCTGTTCTGTTGCTTGCATACCAACGCCTCGTAAAAGTCACCGAGGTCGATAAACATCTTTATTTCAGGTGCGTGCGTCGAGCATTGCTGCGCATCACTCACTACCACATTGAAGAGGTGCAGGTCATGAAGCCAGTGCTCGTCCCAATTTGCCTCGGTAGTTGACAAAAGAGCTTTTCTTGTAGAATCGAGAAAATTACCCCAAGACTCGTGCTCGTAAGCCTTCGTTTCCAGAAAGGAGCGTGCCACGAGGCGGTAGTCCCCCATTGCGCAGACGTCGGAGATCCTTGCCGCTCGACGGACGCGCGGACTTAGCCCACACGCCGAAAGGCCTTGTGGGCATCCCTGAGCCGTTCCCATCCGTCCTCTTGACCCTCGACTGACTCGAAAGCAGCCAGAAACTCGCAGAAGGTGAGGTGAATGAATCTGAACGTCTCGCCAGGTCTCTCCTGCGCGACTAGTCCCGTCTCTTTTGCCATGTCCAGGAACACACTCTCAGCTTTACTTGCGTCGCATTGCATGACTGTTTTCACGATTCTTAGAGCGTCCGCCCACCGAAGCGAATTCGCAGTCTGCTTGTGGTCCAGAAGGTGTTCGTATGCAAGCCTGCCCAATATCCGCTCGCGTTGCTCGCGCAGTTTCCCTGGAGCCATTTCCGGCCCCAGTTGTGCCATCCGCCTCTTGATGAGAAGTTCTTCAGTAACCCTGCGATAGAACTCAGTTCTCGATTCGGGGATGACCGCTCTCGATCCGCACTGTCGTTCGGCAACGTACATTGCGAGGACCAGCGGGTTTGTGCACATCTCCCGCAGCGTAGGCCGGTCAGTTAGCTCACTGTAGATCTTCGAGATCATTTCCCCAGAGTTCCCATCGAACGGCCATTGGAACAGGAATTCGAAGATTTCCGTGGGGCTAAACGGTTCTATGAATAGTACCTGTCCTAACGACTCCCGGAATGCCTCCCTTACTTGCTGGTGGAACTGAGTGCGCATTGTAACCACAAGGACGTTATTGGTCCCCAGGTCACCAAGCCTGTCGCTCAATCCATTGACTGCGCGCTGCATTCGCACGTATCGGGCACTCGAGACCTCGTCCAATCCGTCAAGTATGACGAGGAGGCCGGTCGTGGTTGAGTAGTTGTCGAAACATTCCCCCACCTTGTACAGGGAAGTCTCCTCGACCGTTCGCCGAAGGTCTTTCAAGAGCCACTCACCTAGTTGCTCGTCCCTGACCTTATGCGGGATTTCAAGGTTTTTCAGCTCGACCAAGATGGGCAGTCTTCCCTTGCTGGGCTGGTCCACTGACTCACGGCAAGCATCGCGGAATATTCGCTTGGCGAAAGAGGACTTACCCGATCCTGGATCGCCCACAATACGAATTCTGTTGCCCGCGTTGAACAGGGTCCGATGGTTAAACGTGGCTTGCCTACGACCCTGATAATTGAGCGTCAGTGTGACATATACACGATCGATTTCGACCTTGACGTCAAATCTAGATGGGATGTAGACATATTTGTTCTCCTTCTCAAGCTGCATCGCACAGTAGCGCGTCAAAGTCAGCCGTGCAGCCAGGGAGTGCATAACGAGGCGACTAAGCCAGTATAAAAGGCCCTCCACCAGGTACGCTCCCCACCTCTTGACGTGCACGCGGGCGGCCTTTAGCAAAACACGAACAACTGGAAAGAGGACCAGGACGATTATGGCAGTAGCTGGGTCGACGTGGAGCTTCTTCAAAGACGCGATGAGACGAGAAATCCGAAGGAAATCAACCATTGAACCTCCGCTGATCCTCATTCCGGCAGGGCGTGCCCCGGTCAGACCATTTGTGAAATAGGGAAACGTGGCCTTGCAAGCCTAAATCTAAGGGACGCCTCCGATCCCGTCCCCCATGGTGCGGCTCGACTCGCCACACTCCTTGGGAAGACGGACTTGGTCCAGCAATTACCATGAGAATAATTGGCGACCTTATACACCTCCGGCGATGGATTTACAAGAGGGGAAAAGTGCAGTTACCAGCGACAAGTGCCGGGTGGCGAGCGGTAATGGCGGGTGTCGCGTGCCGGGTGAGAGGTGCGGCGGAGCTGAGGATTAGAGGTTTCGGATTGGAGATCTCAAAGTTTCGGCTGGCTGGCGCAGACCTTCTGCGCGTTGCTGTAGGAAGATACCACACACGATATCGGGGCGTCGCAAAAAGCCGCCGACCTAAAAGATCATAAGGCTTGCGGCCTGATTTGGACTCGACACCGAGGTGCAGTGACGAAAAGAAGAAACCCCCCAGAGAGGCATTATCTCACTTCGCAAGGCCAGTCGAAAGTCCCGACCTCGCAGACCTGGAGGTCTGCGCCAGCCGGCCTAGAATTTCTGGACCTTACTGACTTTGCCGTTCGTGAAGTCGATGGCCCAGCGCTGGCCGTTTTTCATGTAAAACCAGGTCTCGGAGAGTTTCCCCTCGCTGCTGTCGTTGATTTTCTTCTGCTCTGGCTCGCCGAAGCTGAGCAAGACCATCTGATAGGTCATGCCTTCGGCCACGGTCTTCTGCTCGACGGCGTGGCGGACGTCGGGTGAAAGGTCGCGCATGGCCGCCTCGTTGCGAAGCTCGCTCACGTCCAGCAGTCGTCCCATGAAATCCAGAAAGGGTTTGGGCTCGAGGTCGGCGTCGGTGATGTCGCGCTTATAGCGGAAGTTGATGCGCGAGCCCCCCGCGCGTTCCTGTACGGGCGCCTTCGCCTGGGCGTGCTTGCTGCCCCTGCGCCCCATCCCTCCTCCGCCCAAATGCACCTCGACCATATCCCCGTGGATTTTGACGTTGGTGATGGTGACCACCTGGTTCGAATCTACGCCCACACCGCGGTCCTTCAGCCATTTCGTGAGGTTTTTCAGATTCAGCCCGCGCTCATCCCAGTCTTTCCCCCCGGGCGACGTGTAGTAGATGTCCACGCCTTCCTTCGTGGCGGGAAGTTGTGTCAGCGCCTTGACGTCCTTGCCCAGCAACAAATGCTCCAGGGAGCGCTTCGCTTCATGCGAGGCTCCTGCCCAAGCATAAACCGGATAGAGTGCGACCACAGCAAAGATGCCCGCTGCTGTCAGCCGCTGCAATTTGTCTCTCATCGTGACTCCTTCCAGAGGTTTACCTGCCACCTTCCTGCTCCCTACTTCTTTTCCGGAATTTCCATTATCCACTTCCCGCCGACCCAAAATATACTCCTCACCCCCGCCGATCGCAATTGTCGGCCGGGTTTGCAGTGCCGGGTGCTTCCACGGGCCACGGAAGGGCCATTGGTGCCTCTTGCGAGAACCCCAAAAACCACAACTGCCTCTCTTTCGACCCGTGCCTCCGACACTTTTTCCGCCCCTGCCTCCCTAGTCACTGAAATCCGATCCGGTCGCCGACTCGCCTACCTCGCTGGCAAGGGTAGCAAGTGAATCCGCCGCACCATCGCGGTAAACAACCGCCGTGTCAGATGACTCCCCCGCGACGCAGGCTCCAGAATAACCCCCTTGCCCTTGCCCTTGACAAGCCGCCCGCTGCGCGGCATGGTGGCAGATTCGAGCAAGTGCAGGGAGGAGATGGGGCGCATGAAAGCGAACAAGGAGAATCCTCGAAGTCAACTTGGTGACAGCGTCGATCCCAGGCTGGTTCCCCACAGGCAGCTCTACACGGGAGCCCGGATGCCCGCGATCGGCCTGGGCACCTTTGGCTCCGACCATGCCAGCCCCGTCGAGATCGCCGAGGCCGTGAAAGGCGCGGCATCGGTCGGCTACCGTCATTTTGATTGCGCGTCGGTCTACGGGAACGAAGACCGGATTGGCGCGGCTTTGCAGGAAATCATGAAGGGCGGCGTCGGACGCGAAGAATTGTGGATTGCGTCAAAACTCTGGAATGACAAGCATGGGGAAGAGGAAGTTATTCCTTCCTGCCAGAAATCGCTTGCCGATCTGAAGTTGGACTACCTCGATATGTACCTGGTCCATTGGCCGTTCCCGAACTATCACCCGCCCCACTGTGACGTCACGTCGCGCAGCCCAAACGCCAAGCCGTACATCCACGAGGGCTTCATGAAGACCTGGCGGCAGATGGAAATGCTCGTGGACAGGGGACTGGTGCGGCACATCGGCACCTCCAACATGACGATTCCGAAGCTCCAACTGCTGCTCAGGGACGCGCGGATTAAGCCGGCCGTGAACGAGATGGAGCTTCACCCGCATTTTCAGCAACCCGAACTGTTCGAATTTGTACGCCGCCACGGAATCGAGCCCATCGGGTACTGCCCCGTGGGTTCTCCGGCCCGTCCCGAGCGCGACCGGACTCCCGAGGACACCGTGGATATCGAGGACCCCGTCATGGTGAAGATCGCCAAGCGACTGGGCGTCCATCCCGCGGTGGTCTGCGTGAAGTGGGCGGTGCAGCGAGGGCAAACGCCCATCCCGTTTTCCACCAAGCGCGAACACTATCTGAGCAACTTGCAGGGAGTCGTGAGCGAGCCTCTGACGGATAACGAGATGAAGGAGATCGCGGGCATTGACAGGAACTGCCGCCTTATCAAGGGCCAGGTCTTCCTCTGGAAAGACGGGCAAACCTGGGAAGACCTTTGGGATGTGAGCGGGGAAATCACACCTCCCTGAATCGATTCGAAATGCCTTCACTTCAACCCGCAGCTATGGGGGGAAAGGACTCGCAAAATGGACGATGGCATGAAAGGCGCATATCTGCCGGGGAACAGCACTGTGGAACTCAGGCAAGTGCCCGTTCCGGAACCGGGTCACGGCGAGGTGCTGATTCGCATGAAAGCCTCGACCATTTGTGGCTCCGACATTCGGTGCATTTATCACGAGCACCTCGGCAAAGGTCCGGAGGGCTATCAGGGCTTCATTGCCGGTCACGAACCCAGCGGCCAAATCGTAAAGACAGGACCCGGGTGCCGGCGTTTTGGGGAAGGCGACCGGGTGATCGTCTACCACATTTCCGGTTGCGGCGTATGCAACGATTGTCGTCGAGGTTACATGATCTCCTGCACCAGCGTGAAATATCGTCGCGCCTACGGCTGGCAGCGCGATGGCGGCATGGCCGACTACCTACTGGCCGAAGAGAAGGATCTGATTTACCTTCCCGATGAACTCTCCTACGCCGATGGCGCGCAGGTGGCCTGCGGCTTCGGGACGGTTTACGAAGGCCTCCAGAAGATAGGGATCAGCGGAAATGACTCAGTGCTCATCACAGGGCTTGGACCGGTGGGGCTGGCCACCGCGGCCCTTTGCCGGCAACTGGGCGCGCGCAAGATCATCGGCATCGAAGTCATCGAAGAGCGCATGAAACTCGCGCGGGAACTGCGCTTGTGTGACGAGGTCCTTGCCAGTGGCGCTGACAACGTCGCCCAAGTGCGGAAACTGACCGCCGGAACGGGCGTCGAGCGCGCGGTTGACTGTTCCGCGAACGATGCCGCGCGCGCCACGGCCATCCGCGCCACGCGCAAGTGGGGCAAGATTGTCTTTTTGGGCGAAGGCGGCCGAGTAGAATTCAATCCCTCGCCCGACATCATCCACGATCAGAAGACGGTTTTCGGTTCCTGGGTTACCTCCACTTGGCTCATGGAGGAACTCGTCGAGCGTCTGGTGCGCTGGAACCTGCACCCCGCGGATCTGGTGACCCACCGCTTCGCGCTCGATAGAGTCGGCGAGGCCTACGCCCTGATGGCCTCGGGAAAATGCGGCAAGGTCGCGGTCTGCTTCGACGAGGAACTCGAATTGCGCTGATTTGGAAACTAGCTGAAGACCGTAAGACCACGCCGCGATCGGCGAAATCGCAAGCATAGCCGCGAAGCTTGAGGCCTAGCCCTAATACTGTTCACTTTACAATTTTAATGCATTCTGAGAATTCAATCCGCACACTGCTGCAAGTCGCGCGAGGGCGCAGTGGGAAGTTGCTCATCTTGCGCTTCACCCCGCGCGGGCGTCGTTGGCCGCGAC
>JAIQGA010000048.1 GCA_020072925.1 Terriglobia bacterium
GGATGTCCGGCCGGCCGTCGCCGTTCAGGTCCGCGATCTCGATATTGCACGGCCTCGGCAGCTTGTCCGCGAGGACTTTCTTCCGGTAACCCTGGTTCGTCCTCTCGAGCAGGATCAGTTCGCCGCGGCGTTCCTCCCGCGGAGAAGGTCCCCACGCTGGAGGCGTGGAAGCGTCTCGGCTACGAGAAGCATTCTCTCCTCGCGGACCCGCTCTTCGTCGATGCGCAGCACGATAATTATCGTCTGCGGCCCGATTCGCCCGCGTTCAAGCCGGGGTTTGTTCGCATCGATGTCGACCGTATCGGGCCGCGGGGACACGTAGGACCGGACGAAGCGCAAAATGGCGGGCAATGAATCCGGGTGAAATGTCAGGAGAGAATGTTGAAGAAGCTCACTGGAATATCGCGAGCGCTCAGTGTGCGGCGGCCTTCCGAACCGCAACCAACGGATCCGGCTGGAGGCCCTTACCTTCCCGGGCCAGGAAGAACTTGTTCACCGCCACGACCACGGTCTGGTTGATTTGAGGAGCGGTGGGCGGAAAGACCACGCTCTTCCCGGCGCGTGTTTCGGCGTGGAGATAATACTCTACGGCCACATCCTCCGGACGCGGTGCAGGCAGCTTTACCCTGTAAACGCCGCGCGCCACGTGCGTCGCTGGAACTACAGTGAACTCGCCGCGGCCCATCGGGCGATAATGCAGTGTCAAACTCCGCGGCGGCCGGCGATCGAGGAAGATGACTTTGATCGAAAGGGCCTCGCCCGAATCGGCAATGCTCCTCAAAGTCAGAACGATAATCCGTGGCGGGCCGTCGTATTCCTTCGACGGCTCAAGGCTCGTCGGAACCGGCGCGCCTCGCGCAGCATTGAGTTCCTCTCCAGTCTTATCCACCAGCGAGAGCCAGTTCTTCTGTTGCCAGTTGATGATCGTCCCCAGCTCGCCGTTCGTGCTCACCGTCAGGAGGAGATACCGGCAAGCCTCGCCTACTCCTGCAAGCAGCCGCTGGTACGCGGGCAGGGCTTCCTGGTCCGCGAGATTGGCCTGCGCAGCCTTATCTTGCTCGGCCTTAGCGCGCTTCATGGCCAGGTTGAAATCCGCCAGCAGGCAGCGGACGTGCGCCGTCGCCCGCATGTAGTGAAAGGTGTTCAGCCAGTATTCGAATCGCTCCTGATTCCCTGGTCCAGCCACCTCGGGGCGCAATCGCTCGAGCCGATCGACGAAGCCGTATTCGGCGTCCACGACTTGCCAGGGACGGTCCTCCGGAGCGATGTCCCCCGCACCGCCCAGCCAGGTCGAGCGAATCGGCAGGTGGCAGTCGAGGGACTTGAAGATGGCCGCCGCACGACTGGCGACTTCCGGGCCGAATTCAATTCGCGCCCAATCGTCATAGAAATCACCCGCAGCCAGGAAGCGATCCGGAGTTTCGCTCGCCTCGGGCCAATCCGCAGCGTAGTCCTGAAAGGCCGAGCCACCGCAGTTGATCTTCTGAGCGTAGCCGACATTCTCGATGACGATCGCGGAAATGATGGGGAGAGCGGCGTGCGGGACGAACTCGATGACGAGCCAGCCATCGCTGACGGTCACGGGGTCGACAACCTCTCTGTGGGCAGTCCGTTTCCCGGCCCTCGCCACCAGGTCAAGCCCCTCAATCTGCATGACGTCTTGGATCTTCACGTCGAACACCCGGTCGCCCGGCTTGTCGTAGTCCGGCTCGAAGAATCTCAGGGTCACCCGATATTTTCCGTTGGGGATCTTGAGGCGATAGCTCGCCATCCCCAGGCGGTATGTTTCGTCGACGGCTTGCTCCTCCGTGTTCGCAGTCTCCGAAGTCGCGACCGGAAGTTTCTGCCCGCCCACCGGCCCTTCGATTGGCTCGGTCGGAGCGGGCGGCAGTACCCATCCTGATTGATCCCAAGCCGCCTGCGCCAACGCCGCACTGTTCGGGCCCATGATGCGGGTCCGCCAATGCACTCCCATCAGGCCGTTGCAGCCGTAAGCAAGAGCGTCCGAGGCGTCTTTGCGCACTCGCCCCACCCACAATTGCGGTGACGTGAGCGCCGGATCATCTTCCAACCAAGGAATCGCCCACTTGGACCGGCCCGAAATCTGCGCGAAGGCCCGATCCACCGGCCACTTGCCCGTGGCGCGCGTCATCTCGCTGACCGCGATCTCTTTGGGCAGGACTTTGCCGAACAGCGCCGGGTCTTGCGCGGGACCGAGCACCCACCCGGCGGTGGCAAGCTGAAAGGGCGCGCCCAGGTCTTTCGCCGCCGCGGCTCCCAGCTTGATGTCATCGACCGCAACCTGGATGGCGCGGTCGGAAACGCCCATCCACGTCCAGTCTTCCGACGTCCAGAACCAGTACAAATCAAGCGGGTGCGCTTTCATGATGCGCTGAAACGTACCCGCATAAACTTCCTGGACTACGCGCGGGTCGGCGGGGTTCTTCCCTTGAGCGCGAAGCTGCTCCTGGATCCTTCCGGGAATCACCAGAGGCGTTTCAGTTCCGATCGCGGTTTTCACCTCGAGGAAGCGCGCGAAGCGAAACGCGCTGCGGAACATCACGGCGGTGCGATTGAACACCTCATTACACGCTTGGGGTGTTGCGGGCAGCGGGCAGTCACCCCTCATCACGTCCGAGCCCCAGTCGTCCCGCTCGAAGAGCAACGCTGCGCCATAGCGGTAATCACTGGTTCGTTTCGCCTTGAGATATCCCCACCAGCCCTCACGCAGGGTATTGAAATAACTCGAGGGGTAGCTGTAAGTGACGCGGCCCTCCGCATCGAAATCGCCCGGCAGCCCGACCCACACCGTCGGCTCAGCGCCGTAATAGGTGCGACTGGGCGGAGCTTCGGGATATCCGTGCATGCCGATGAAGTTCATTCGCATTTTCGCCAACTGCGCGATAAGCGCCTTGTAGTCGTCCGTATTCCAGAGGTCGCATCCCTCGGAATGCGACCCCCAGGGGTTCACCCCGCGCAACTCGAACAATGGTCTGCGAATCTCGTCCACATCCGGCAAGGCGAGCGGGACCTGCCGGTCGGGCGACACATCTCCGTGCAGATAGAACCGGACGTCATAGTGCTCCGCCAGGCGATAGGCCCCGTAAAGAGTGCCGACGGGATCGCCGCCTGTGATGAGCATGAACTCCCGGCCGTTTCCTGTGACCTTTCTAAGCAAGAATTGCTGGCCCTGGAGAGTATCGATGGCCTTCCGGAGATCGGGATCTTCGATCGCGCCCGCGAGCCATGGCCTACACTTTTCGCTCACGGCGAATCCACGGAAATCGCGAGGGAGAGAGGTTACAGATGCGATGCGCAAAAGCTGGCCGGTCCTCAGGTACAGATACCGGCAAATCTCGCCCGCGGCCAACGCTTCCAACGGCGATGCGTCCCTGGAAAGAGCAATGATCATCTCCGGGCGGGGCTTGGCGAGGGCAACGGCCTGCGCAACTCCGGCCACCGAAGCCAGGAGAAATTCCCGGCGGGCAACACGAGGCTTTTTGTTCGACATGTTTGTTCCGGTTGTTTCGAATCTACAGCCGCAATAAATCAGCGGCGGCGGGCCATGCATCATAACAGATTTCGCTCCATGCGGACGGCGAGCGCCAGAAGTTTTGGTCTTGGTTCCGAGATAGATTGGGCACGGGCTTATGCGGGTTTAGTTTCCAGAGACATCGGGCGCGAACCAATGCTAGTCTTTGGCCCGCACAGATGCGGCCTGGCTTCTCGGAAAAGTCGCCGGTCAGGCCTGTCTGGACCGATCTCAGCGTTCGAGGACAATCAACCCATGACTGCATTCAACCGCCGCGAATTCCTGCAAGTATCTGCCGCATCGTTGCTGGCTGCAAAGACGGAAGCAGCAAGCGTTGTCGCTGGTCCACCGCGAATTCAAGAGCAGGGGAAATTGGTGCATGCGGAAGGTCGGGACTACATTTGGGAATGGTCCGCGCGTGATGACAAGTTCCGCCTGCTCGACCAGCATCATCTCGTCATCGTCAGCGGTAAGTTGCAGCCAGCGGTGATCGTCCAACCTCCCGGGAAGGAAGGTGGGCGGCATTGCACATCCGGCAAACCCGCGGGGTACGATATCCACGATGACAAGATTGTCGTGCGCTACGAGGGCTTGAATCGCGGAGCCAAGCTCGAAATGACTTGGCGCTTCGCCGACGATGGCGCGTGGCTCGACCCCATCGCGTATGAAGCCCCGGAAGCCGAAGACGTCGTCAGCCTGCATTACTTCGCCGAAGGAACCGGAGACGCGGCGGCGCCGACGCTCGAAGGGGATTACTTTGTGCTGCCCGGGCTGATGCAGTGTTCGGTGATGAATCCTGTCGTGCCCATCGCTTCCTATTACAACATGAAGCTGAACCAATCTTACTGGGTCGGGCGAGACTATATGGAGTCGAGCAGCTTCCTCCAGCAGTGGGGCCTGCCGGTCCACTACTTCTGCGGATTCCACCGCTCGCCCTACGATCTTCAACAGACTCCCGGGCCGGAGTTTCGCGCCCAACCATCGCAAGAGGAATTATTGAACGCCTATTGCTGCGGGTTAGCCGAATTACCGAACGGGGATTTCTTTCTCGAGACGGCGAAGAATCGTTACGGTTTCTTTGTGGATTATCGCAGCGATTTGTGGGGGCATCAGCGCGGGCCCGGCAAACTCAGCCTGGGCGCCAGGATGCTGTGGACGGTGGGCCCAACTTACTTCGAAGCCATTCGCCGCTACTACCTCGGTCTCGTGAAAGCGGGCGTGATCCACAAAAAAACAAACTCGGCGCGCAAGAATGCCATCGCGCTCGCGCCTTCCTTTGACACCTGGGGTGCTCAAGTGGCGCGGAACCAGAACCCGGACTATTTCGACGAGGCCACTCTGAACTCCATCTACGACGGGCTGAAGGCCTCCGGCATCAAGGTGAAGACCTTTGTGGTCGACGGCTTCTGGGAAGGCAAGTATGGCGACCTGCGCCATTCGCAGGAACGCTTTCCGCATTTCGAGGAGACGCTCCCTCGAATGCGCGCCGACGGCCGCTACGTGGGGCTGTGGACGGCGTTCATGCGCTGCGAAGACCCCGCCGAACTCGGGCTGACCACCGATCACATGCTTCACCTCACCGACGGCAAACCCTACATGGTGCGCCAGAGCGCTCCCCTGCCGTCGAAGATGTATTACCTGATGGACTACACACAGCCGGAAGTGCAACGTGTACTGAGCGACCTGGCGAGGAATTTCGTGCGGCGCTACAAACCCGACTTCGTCAAATTCGATTTTGGATACGAGTTGCCTTCCATGGCCGTCGCCGCGCCCAAGGACATGACCTGGGCCGGCGAACGGCTGCTGCTTAAAGGTCTCGAAGTGGTGGTCAAAGCCCTGCGCGAAGAGAATCCCGACTTGGTGATGATGTATTACTCGCTCTCGCCGCTGCTGACCGATTACATCGACCTGCACAGCCCCGACGACCTGATGATCAGCCTGGGTGAATTCGACCTGGAAGCGAACCGGCGATTTTTCTTCAGCAGCCTGCTGGGAGAGATTGGAATGCCCACCTGGGGTTCGGGCGGTTACGATTGGACATCCGCGCCCGAGATCTGGTTTGATTCCGCGCCCATTGGGACCTTGGGGTCTCTCGGGAGTTTCTCGGGTCCCGATCCTCAGGCGCTCGCCACGCCCGCGCGCGTCGCCAAATTCAATGGCCTGGCGGAAGCGGTGCGAACCACGGAGACCTTTTCGATTGTTCCCATCGACCCTGACTACTATGGTCCCGTGCGCGGCGCGCACTGTTCATCGTGGGCGCGCCTGGAAAACGGCGAAGTCGTCATGGTGGCACTGCGGAAATTCCGCCTAACTGGCGGCGAGGGGACGAAGAAATTCCGCGATTTGGTTTCCACGACGGCTTCTGTCGTTGTCTCCTCCAAGACCGATGAAGGCCTCGCGCGAGCGGCGAGGTTAGCGGTGATTCCCTACGGCGACGGCGAGCTCGTGCTGAAAAGGGATCGTGCGGAGTCCGGGAGCGCAGAGTTGACGGAACATTATTTTGGCGGCGGCCAGGCCACGAAGCACTTGCCCTTTAAGAACGGAACGCTCCGCATGCCGCTGCGCGAGCGCGGCGAGGACGGGTCGATTGTGGAATGGGTCGAAGTCATTTTCCCCAAGGGCTGAGTGGCGCCGCGCGCTCCGCGGCTGCGATTGCACAGTGCCCGGCCAAATTCGCACGCCAGATTTTGCCGAGGCCTCGCGGTTCACGGCATTTCGTGATAAGCCTTGCGAAGGACTTCGACTTGGGCGCGGAGCGAAGGGTGAGGGCGAAAGTCCGGCGGGGTCCCGTGGGCATATCCGAAGAAATCGCATCCGGCCTCATACCACTTCCGCCAGCTATTCGGATCACACAACCCCTTTTCATCGGGCCTTCCCACGATGACCGTCATCACTCTTTGATGGGGCTTGCGGATTTTCAGGAGCCAGTCAACGATGTCGTTGGAGGACTCGGAGACAAGCTGGTCACACTCGTTCAGCATCGGGTGATCGACCCACATCGGCTCGGCGGGCTTGTAAAACGGCACGTTGAAGTTGGCCTTGGTTCCGGGATTGCCTTTGTGCATGGCCTCCCGGATGCGATAAAACTGCCGGGCCATGATTTCCCGTTTGTATTTCAAGCCTTCTTCAGGAGTGATGTCTGACGCCTTCTCGGGCATGTCGCGGCCGATGATCTCCTTGAACGGCCCTTTCACGAAAGGTGATGGCTGCACAGCGAAATCATTACTGTTATATTTCCCATAATTGAAACAATCGAAGTTGATCCACTCCACGGGATAGAGGCGGAGAAATTCCGTGATCCGCGCGCAGAGCAGGTCGGTCCAGGGGCTCTCCGGGGCGAGCAATCCCATCTCCACGTACTTTCGGCTTGTGGGAACAAGCCAGTCGAAACGGATATTGCTCATGATCAGGTCCATTCCGACACTGAAATAGCTGCAGAAAGGCATGCCGGCCTTCTCCGCCAGCTTGAACAGTCTGGGGAATAATTCGCTTCCCGGTCCGGGCGCCAGCGGTCCGAGCTTCGTGGGATAGTACGCGTAACCGCAGTACGAGTAGCCTTGGAGGAAAAAGATATTCACGCCCAGATCGCGATGCCAGGCGAAATACTCTCCCGGATTGATGTAAGCCCAGTCCTGCGGCATCGCGGGGGTCATGACCACCTTGGGCCCCTTGGGCGTGATGAAATTCAGGTCGCAACAGAAAACTTTGATTGGCCTGCCTCCGCTCGCCAGGTCTTTGGCATTGGGCAGCAATGGCACGCGTGCCTCCTGCGCACCCTGACCCAGGGCTGTCGCCCCGGCGGAACTCTTCAGTGTCGCAACCGTGCCGGCCGCCATGAGTGAGGCTTTCTCGAGAAACTTCCGTCGTGTCAGATCTTCTTCCAGCATGGTTGTCTCCTTTGCGTGGACGCGTCTATTCGGTGGCTGTTCACGGCGCAGGCGTGCCTTCGCGCCAATAATTCTGGAGGCATTCGTACACGGCACGCCGCCCCGCGCGCAGATCCCTTCGGATGGCCGCGTACTTTCCATCGCTCAGCAAGCCAACCACCGGCGAATATGCCGATTCAACCACCAGCCCACGATAGGACACGCCGCCGAGCAGCTCGCGAAAGTAGTTTGCGTAGTCAACCGGTGTGAAGTCGCAGGCGAAAAGCACAATGCGATTTTCCAATCGCCGTTTCAACTCATGGAAGGCGCGCAAATCATGGAGAGTGTAATTGTTGATCGCCAGAAGACCTTCGGTCGCGAGAAACTTTTCGGCTTGGTGCGTGGCGTTGCCGCAATAGTGCAGGCAGCCACCCCCGAACGCCTTCAAGATGCGCGAATTGTAAGGGACGACAAACTCTTTGTAGGTCCCGGGCGACATCAGCACGGCGTCATCATCCGAAAACCAAACGCCCGCGTGACGGCCGACGTAAACCTGCTGATCCGAGATGCATTCGTTCAGCGGTTCCCCGATGATTTGTTTCTGTCGTTTCACCCAGAGGATCAGCGCCTCCGTGACCTTGTCCATCAGCTCGTGCATCGCACTTGGGTAATCGTGCATAAGGTAGATAAGCTTGTCGTAACCCATAAGCTGATTGGCTGTGGTCAGCGGGCCCTGAAAATCCGTAATCCCGACCGGCAAGAAGCTGCGTTGCTTCATGGCGCGAAGGAATTCCAAAACCTTCGGCATGAGGCCGTCTTTCTCCGGATCAGGCAAGGAGAGTTTTCGGATGTCTTCCGCCGTCCGGACTGGATAGTGGCGCGGATTCACGGCGGGATCCTGCTTGGGCGGAAAGGAAATCTCGCAGCCGAAGGCGGACGCCGTCACCACCGTGCCAAACCACGGCATCAAGTAAGGCACGAAGTCGTCATCGATTTCTCTCACCTGGTCGTAGTAGGTGCGCTCCTGAAAATCCACCATCGCCGATGGGTCCGTGAAGTAGTCGTCTGGAAGAATCTCTGGATCGAGTCCGAAAACCCAGTAAAGAGCACTGTTTACGATGTACGGCGGCTGGTCAACCTTGCGGAACGCGAAGACGTCCGCCGTTTTCGCTTTCACCTTCTCCAGGCGCTTCTCAAACCGGCGGGCGAAATCTTCTCGCTCCTCGGGCGATAGGGGCGTCGTCCACGATGCTTGTTCCATGGATATTCCTTCGAATTCTTGGGCCGCTTTCAACGCGGCCATAATACATCGCCATATCGCCCGCACGGTCCAGAAACGCATGCCAGCCAGCGAGCGTACGGGCATCATAGGGATTCGGCTCTTCGCCGAAAGCCTCGATGATGGGGCTGGACGGAGAGCCTTTCATCCCCACCACGTTTCGCCGGGCATCAGGTGCGCCCGCACAGTGTCCTCGTTGAGTTCCACGCCCAGCCCCGGCCTGTCGGAGACTCTGAATTTCCCCTCTTTGATGACCGGGCCGTCGTAGACCACATATTTTTCCCATTCCTCCGTCTTCAGGCTGCCGATGGAAAATTCCTGGGCGCGGAAGTCGCGGATTGCCGCCGCGCAATGGGCCGACGCCAGCGCTCCCAGCGGGCTGGCGGCAAGGTGAGCGCAGGTAGGAATATTATAAATATCCGCGAGATCAGCGATCTTCTTCGCCTCAAGCAGGCCGCCTGCTTTGGGAATATCGATCTGGATGAGGTGGCATCCCTGATTCACAATGAAGGGCCTGAAACCTTGCAGCTTGTAGAGATTCTCTCCGGTTAGGATCGGCACCGGGGACTCCGCCGTAAGCTTGCTCCACGCTTCGGAATAATCCGGGGGCATCACATCTTCCAGCCACATGGGACTGATGGGCGCCACGGTCCGCGCCAGCCCAAGCGCGTCAATCCAATCGAATTCCCAGTGGCAGTGCACAGCAATGTCGATGTCGTCGCCAAGTGCCTCGCGCAGATTGGTGAAGCCCCTGCCAATCCGCGAGAGGTCTTTGCGCGTCAAATGCGTGCCGTTGGGCTCGTGGCCGGGCTCGCGATTTTGTGGATCGTATTTCATTGGGAAGGCATCGGCATCCGACTTGACCGCCGTGATGCCGTAGGGATGGCTCTTGAGGGCCGCGGCAAACTCACGACAGGACGCCGGGTCGAGCATGTCCTGCGGGGAACGCGTCCAGTAGGCGCGCACGCCGTCGCGGTACTGGCCGCCCAGCAGCTTGCATACCGGAGCGCCCAGGATTTTTCCTGCCAGGTCCCAGAGGGCAATTTCTACTCCGGTGATCGCGGTGACGGTCACTCCTGCGATGGACCCTGCTCCGCCCGTGTAGCGCGTCATACGGGTGCAAAGCGGCTCGATATCCAGCGCGTCTGCGCCTACGGCGATCTGGCGCAGATAACCCAGGATCACATCTTTCACCCCGCGACCCCAATACGCCTCGCCAATTCCCGCAAGACCGCTGTCCGTTTCGATCTTCACGAAGTTCCAGTCCGTGGTTCCACGGACCACCATCGTCCTGACGTCGGTGATTTTCACCTTTTTGCGCATGGGGGCGGCCATGGCGCGGTAGGTCGAGAGCAGCGCTGCGGCCGGGACCGCGGCCGCCAGTCTCTTCAAAAAACTCCTGCGATGGAAGCGTCGCGTCATCTTGGCTCCTGAAAATCCCAAAGGTCTTCTCGTCGTGCGCGGGGAGTTTAAGTTGCTGCACACCTCATGTCAAATGAATCGCCATGAATGACTGCTTGGAACGACCGCATCCTTTATGGTAAGAATGAAATGTTAGGTTCAGGGACACGCAGACACATCCTTACCGCTGGTGCGACGGAGCCTGCTGGTCGACCTTCTCGGCTGCCGTGCGGATTCTGCGGGGAGCAGTTCCAGCTTAAGAAATGGAGGGCTCAATGCCAGTTGTCGCCAGCGAGACTTTGGCGTACATCGATGTTCCCAACGGCGCGCGAGTGCGGATGCTTTTCGACCATTCCCACTTCGGCACACAAAACATCGCCCTGGCACAGGGCGAACTCCGGCCGCAGGCGCGACTCCTGTTCCACTACCACGAGGTTGAAGAAGTTGTCTTCGTCATGGAGGGGCAGGGAGTCGTCACGATTGACGGGGTCGAGACGCCGGCCAAAACCGGTGACGGCATCCTGGTGCCCGCGCGGGCGGTTCACAGCTTACGGAACCCCAGCGAGACAGACGTCATCCGGTTTGTCAGCGCCTATGCTGCGAGCGAAGTCAAACGCGTCTACGTTGAGGAAGGCGCCTCGCCCTCCACGGCATATTAATTCCGAAGCACGGTCGCAGAGGCAGAAGCGCGCCGACGTTTGAACACAGAAGGAAGAATCATCGCACTGATCGGACTTTGGGGGAGCGACACATGAGGCTGCGGGGTAAGGTTGCGGTGATCACAGGTGCAGGCCGGGGCATCGGGCGAGCCAGCGCCATCCGGTTCGCGGAAGAAGGCGCGAAGGTGACGGTAGTGGACATCCGCTGCGATCTGGGAGAGGAGACGGTGCAGCGTATTCGCGACGCCGGCGGCGAGGCCCACCACGCCTGCACGGACGTGACCAAGGAAGATGAGGTCAAAGCGATGCTCGACGACACCGTGGCCCGCTGGGGAAGGCTCGACATCCTGTTTAACAACGCGGGCATTGTCGCGGTGAAATTCCTCGAGGAAATGAGCGAGGCCGAGTGGGACCGCCTGATGAACGTCAACGTGAAATCGGTTTTCCTGGCGGTGAAGCACGCCGTGGGACACATGCGGAAGCAGGGAGGCGGCACCATCCTGAACACGGCTTCCATTGGCAGCTTCGTGGGACAGTTCAAAACCCCGGCGTACATCGCCTCCAAGGGCGCCGTGATGCTGCTGACGAAATCGCTGGCGCTCGACTACGCGGCGGACAACATTCGCGTCAATTGTGTATGCCCCGGCGTCGTCGATACACCCATGGTGCGCGAGCACCTGGAAGCCAGCGGTGACGCCGACGCTCGAGCGCGAGAGCGCGCCGCGCGCATTCCCCTCGGGCGGTTCCTCACTTCGGAAGAAATCGCGCAGGCAGCCCTGTATTTAGTCTCCGATGAGGCCGCGGGCGTCACGGGCGTCGCCCATGTAGTTGACGGCGGCCTGCTTGCCAGCTTCGAATACGATGGAAGCTGGGCCGCGAAGGAGAAGCACTAGCGGCCCGCGGGAGAGTCCTCCACCCGTGTCATTCTGAGCGAAGCGAAGAATCCCGGCATTCGATTATTCAAGCAACTGCGCAGATCCTTCGCTTCGCTCAGGATGACAGCGGGCGGGCGCAGCGCGCGAATCGGCCGAAGCCTCACTCCGCCATTGCCGCCCGCACCAGATCTCTGAGGAGGATGGTCTCGCTGAGGTTATCCACTTCGTTACAGTGCTCCCAATCAATCCACACGTATTCGATGGCGACGAAGCCGGAATAGCGTTCCCGCCGCATGGCCTGGACGATCCGCGGAAAATCAATCGTGTTTTCTTTGAGCGGAGCCTGTAATCTTTCTTTACGCGCGCAGCGGGCGTGGAAGTGGGACGCGCGAGACATTAGAGGCTCGATGCGGTCATCGGGAATTCCCTGGTAAGTGAAGTGTCCGTAGTCCAGGGTAAGCGTCAGCCCCGGAACTCGATCGAGAAGTTTTTGCGCATCTTCCGGAGTCGGCACAATCGACCCGAGATGCGCTTCGACGGCGAACCGCACGCCAACCTTCGCGGCCGCCTCGCATCGCCAGGCAAGCTCGTCTGCGCAGCGCTCAAATGAATCGGCGTAACTTTCCCGCTCGAAATGGACACCCGGCAGGATCGTCACATGCTTCCCGTTGCAGCGAGTGGTGAATTCCAAAATGCGGTAAAAGAACTCCCCCGCTCGCTTGCGCACGACTTCGTCCGGGTCGTTCGGAGCGTTCTCATGAAAAGTCTTCCCCGGCTGCCCGAAGATATCAGCAATCTCGAGGCCTTGCGACTCGACCGCTGCGGAAATCCGAGCGGCGCTTTTGGAGGGATTTGCGAGAATCTCGTCGGGCTTGAGCTGCGAGCGTCCCTGGAAAAGCGAGATGTCGATCCCCTGCATCCCCAAATCGCGCGCCAGCCGCAGCGTCTGCTCCCATTCGAGGAGAGGAAAACTGTAATCGGCTGTAGCAAGTTTCAGAGTCACGATGGGTTCATTCAAATTGGTATTTTTTCACCATGTCTTCGCGCACTTCGACGCCCAAGCCCGGCTTCTTGCGGACTTCGAGATAACCGTCTTCCTGCACCCAGGGATCCGCCACCAACTCGTGCTGCATCGGGGAGGGATGCGGCTTGAAATCGGCGCACACTCCCTGCGCGGAAATCGCCAGCAGGTGCACGCTCGCGGCGGTGTTCAGCGCTCCGCTCCAGGTGTGCAGCGAGTAGGTGAGGTGATGCGCCTCAATCAGCTTGATCACATCGCGGCAGCCGGTAATTCCCAGGCAGCGTCCCGGGTCCATCTGCACTACGTCCACACCGCCGGATTCTATCAACCGACGATAACCCGCCAGATTCCATTCCTGCTCTCCGGTACCGATCTTGGTCATCACCTGCGCGCGGAGGCGGGCGTGCGCTTCCAAATCCTGCGGCGGCAACGGCTCCTCAATCCAGCGCAAACGATAAGGCTCGAATTCACGAAACATCCGGATGGCGTGCGGAACGGACCACTTCACGCGCGCGCCTAGGACGTCGACCACCAAATCAATATCATCTCCGATCGACTCGCGGATCCTGCGGACGAGGTCGAGGTCGCGCCGGCGGTCCGTGCCAAACACCGCATCCGGCTTTGCGCCCCATCCGCCCTTCACCACGCGATAGCCGCACTCGCGGAACCCGGCGAATTCCCTCAGCGTCCAATCCAGATTCACCATGTCAAAGTGAATCGACGCCATAGCCAATACGCGCTCTTGCTGCGCCGCTCCGAGCAGCGCGCAGACCGGCAATCCCAGCGCCTTGCCCTTCAAGTCCCAAAGCGCCATGTCCACAGCGCTTATCGCGAAGGCCGCAACGCCCTGTGGCCCGTACCACCAGACTCGGGCCAGTAGTTTATTCCAGAGCCGCTCCACGTCCAGCGGGTTCTCTCCCAGCAGCAGCGGAGCGTAGCCGCGCTCGACAACTGCCTTCACGGCCAGAGACGATTCCGGAAATTGCGAGATACACTCGCCCCAGCCCACCAGCCCGTCGTCGGTCTCAATCCGCACCAGCGTGATGTACCGCAAGTGGTTGAAGTCGTGCGGCTCGGGATATTGGAGAGGATGAGCCGTCACCGTTTTGATTTTCATGCCTGCCCCTTGCTGTCGCCCCTGCATGCTGCCGTGAACTTGCTCGCCCCACTGCTTGGTCGCGCACCGTACCATGCGGCCCAACAGGTGTCAAGAATTCCCGCCCTTGCCCTGTAGCGGCGACTTATGACCGCCGTTCTTCTTTCTTTGGCATGTGTGGGCGGTCAGCTTACCAGGAACAGCACCGATGGTTGCAGGAAAACTCGGCGGTCATAGACCGCCGCCACAGAGAAGCCACAAAGAAGTTGACGACATCCCAAAAATTTCCTATCGTGAACTGACACGCCTTGGTTTGCAGGGGATGCTCTCAGGAGAATAGTTGAGAAGTTTCACGAAAATAAATTTCGTGCGCGTCTGCCTTGGCGGCCAATGAATGACCCACGCCGAAACCCAGGGTCCGGCATGGGAACTGTGACCACAATGCGGCAACTCACCATGAGCCAGGCGATCAACGAGGCCTTGCGCGAGGAAATGCGCCGGCAACCGAACCTGATACTGCTCGGTCAGGACATTGGCGCGTACGGCGGGACGTTTGGGGTCTATCGCGGACTCTTCGACGAATTCGGTCCCGAACGGGTGCGCGATGGCCCGCTCTGCGAGTCCGCCACCGTCGGCTTCGCTATCGGCGCGGCGATCAACGGCATGCGCAGCGTGGTGGAACTGGAGTTCATGGATTTCGTCACGGTCGCCATGGATCAGATCGTCAATCAGGCCGCCAAGATGCACTATTTCTTCGGCGGGCAAATCAAAGTCCCCCTGGTGATTCGCACAGCCATCGTCAGCCGCATGGGGATGGGCTCACAGCATTCCCAGAGCCTGGAAGCATGGTTTATCCACGTGCCGGGGCTGAAGGTCGCCATTCCTTCCAATGCGTACGATGCAAAAGGCCTGATGAAAACGGCACTACGGGATACGAATCCTATTCTGTTCATCGAGAACGTCAAGCTCTACTCGACCAAGTGCGACGTTCCCGAGGAAGAATACAGTGTTCCCTTCGGGCGCGCGCGGGTGATGCGGGAAGGAAGCGATGTGACCGTGGTGGCCATCTCGGCGATGGTGCCGGAATCGTTGGCCGCCGCGGAAAAATTGGGGGCGCAGAATATCTCAGTCGAGGTGATCGATCCGCGCACACTAAATCCGCTCGATGTCGAGACGATCGCACAATCAGTGCGGAAAACGGGACGGGTGATTATCACCCACGACGCCGCCAAGACCGGCGGTGTGGCCGCGGAAATCAGCCAGCGCATTATGGAAGAGGCGTTCGACTATCTAAATGCGCCGATCGTCCGCGTGGCGGGCCTGGACGTTCCCGTGCCGTCGGGCGCCTTGCATCCGATGGTCGTGCCGAACCAGCAACGAGTGATCGAGGCAGTGCTGAAAATGCTCGGCAGGTAAGGGGTGCACGAACTTTCGACCTTTGACATTCGACTTTCGACTTCCTGCAGGGTGATATGGCTAGCGGAACAACAATCGACGTGGCTCAATCGCTTTCTCACGAAATGTTGCGCCACTGGTACGAGCAGATGCAGACCATCCGCTATTTCGAAGAACAGGTGATTGAGTTCTTCGCGAAGGGGCTGATCTCCGGGTCCACCCATCCCTGCATCGGCCAGGAAGGGATCGCGGTCGGCGCCTGCGCCGCGCTCGAACCCAGCGACCTGATTCTGGCCACCTACCGCGGCCACGGCGAGTGCCTGGCGAAAGGCGCTGACCCGAAAAAACTCATGGCTGAAATCCTGAGCCGGGCCACGGGCTGCTGCAAAGGCAAGGGCGGCTCGATGCACCTCTGTGATGTTTCCCACGGCGTCCTGGGGACGAATGCCGTGGTGGCCGCGCATATCCCGATATCGGGAGGGGTCGCACTGGCCTGCCAGACGCGCAAAACCGGCCAGGTGACGGCCTGCTTCTTCGGCGATGGCGCAAGCTGCGAAGGCGAGTTCTTCGAGACGCTGAATATGGCTTCGCTGTGGAAGCTGCCGCTGGTGCTGGTCTGCGAAAACAACGAGTACGCTATTTCCGTGCACGTCTCGAAATCGCAGGCGACTCCGAACATCGCCGACCGGGCGCAGGGAGTCGGCATGCGGAACCAGGTCGTCGAGGGGAACGACGTGCTGGCAGTGTACGCTGCCATGCGCGCCGCCGTGGAGCATGCGCGCGAAGGCAGAGGGCCGACATTCCTCGAATGCAAAACGGTTCGCTGGGAAAGACACAGCACTTTTTCGGCGGGGCGTTACGAGAACGCGGAAGCCGCGCAAAAGTGGCGCAAGGTTGATCCCATCCCGCGCTTCAAGAGCCACCTGCTCACGGTCGGGATCTCGGAAGGGGCGCTCGAAGAACGCGCCGAGCGCGCCCGCGCGACGGTCGCAGCGGCGGCGGAGTTCGCCCTGTCGTCGCCGCCCGTTTCTCCCGACGCCATTCTTGAGGACGTTTACGAACCATGAACAGCGCCCGTGATGCCGGAACCAGCGTCCGAGGCCTCGACGGCCGGGTCGCGATCGTGACCGGCGCCGCCATGGGACTGGGTGCGGCGCTCGGCGCAGCTTTCCTCAAAGCGGGAGCGAAGGTTGCGCTGGTTGATGTAGAGAAGGAAAAGCTCGATGAGCTTCTCGCGAGCCTCGATCCGGAGGGATGCCACTCCAAAGCGATCGTGGCCGACATTTCACAGGTTGCGGATTGCCGCCGCGTGGTGGAAGAAACCGCAAAACACTTCGACCGCCTCGACATCCTCGTGAACAACGCCGGAATTTGTCCGCGGGCGCTCATTCTCGAGGTGACTGAAGAACTCTTCGACCGAGTCCTGGACATCAACCTGAAAGGCGCCTTTTTCCTTTCTCAGGCGGCTGCGGCGGTCATGCAGAAAAGAAAGTACGGCAGAATTGTCAACATCAGTTCCGTGGGCGCGCGCACCGGAGGCATGGTGGCGGCCTCGGTATATGGCGCCTCGAAAGCTGGCCTGCTGGCATTGACTAAATCCTTTGCGCGCGAGTTCGCTCCCTTCGGAATTTACGTGAATGCCGTTGCGCCCGGCCTGATGACCACCCGGCTTTTCACCGATCTTCCGCAGGAGAAACAACAAACACTCGCCTCGCAGATCCCGCTGGGACGCATTGCGGAGCCGGAGGAGTTGGCGCGGGTGGTGCTGTTCCTGGCCAGCGACGACGCCTCGTACATGACCGGCTCGACCGTGGACGTGAATGGCGGCTGGTTCATGTATTGAGACGCTTCTCGCAATGGCCCATCAATCATGATGACACCGGTCCAGATTCCGAAACTTTCGCTGGCCATGGAGGAGGGCAAGCTCGTCCGCTGGCTCAAGCGTGAAGGCGAGCACGTCGAGAAGGACGAGATCTTGCTGGAGCTCGAAACTGACAAGTCGCTCGTCGAGCTGCCATCTCCCGTGGCGGGCACGCTGCGGAAAATCCTGGTTCACGAAGGCACCATACCGGTCGAGAAGACGATTGCCTATATCGGTGATCCACAGGAGCCGATTCCCGACGCCGCGCCGGCAGCGGATTCGCAGCCTTCGCTCCCCTCCCCCGCGCCCGAGGCAATTCGGCCTCAGACGCCGCAGGCTCATGCCGGGCCTCTTCGAGCCACACCGGCGGCAAGGCGCCGGGCACAGGAACTGGGAATCGATATCAGCCGCTTGCGTGGAACTGGGCCCGAGGGACGAATCACCCAGGAAGACGTTGAGGCGGCGCGCTCCACGTCGGGCACGGCGCCAGCCGATAAGGATCTGCGGGGAACCAACCGTGAGGATCGGGAGGCTTGATGAAGATCACGCAGATAAAAGCCATTCCCTTGGTGCGCAGCCTGCCCGAGCCTTTTCTTGGGGGCACCTACCGCATTACGTCTCGCAATACCCTGGTCACGGAAGTTCACACCGACACGGGAATCGTGGGCCAGGTCTTCGGCGGGGACGAGGACAAGTATCAACAGGAAATCGCGGCCGTCATCGAGACGCGCCTTGCGCCGCTATTGATTGGCGAAGATCCCCGCGACGTGGAAAAACACTGGGAGAGAATGTTCCGAGCCGATCCGGGGCTGGAGAACCGCGGGCTGCACACTCTGGATCTGGCCAACAAGGCCATCCTCATGCAGGCGATTTCAGCGGTGGACATCGCCCTCTGGGACGTCATCGGCAAAACCTTTTCGACGCCCGTGTACAAACTTCTCGGGGGTTATCGCGCCAAAGTCCCCGTCATCGGCATCGGCGGATACTACGGCAAGGGCAAGGGAGATCGTGAACTGATCGCGGAAATGGAGGGATATCGCCGGGATGGCCTCGCGGGGGTCAAACTCAAAGTGGGACGGGCCGACGTTCAGGAAGACGTTCGGCGCGTGCGGATCGTGCGCGAGGCGCTCGGAGACGACTTCGTCATTGCCTGTGATGCGAATCAGGCATGGACTCCGGAGCAGGCAATTCGGTTCGCGCGGCTGGCAGAGAACCTGAACGTGCGCTGGCTCGAAGAACCCGTGCAGTGGTACGACCAACTCCGCGGGCTGCGGCTCGTCAGGCAGAAGACGGCGATTCCGGTGGTTGCGGGCCAGGGCGAGATCTCGCGCTTCGGCTGCCGCGACCTGATTCTGAACGAAGCGGTGGATATCCTTAACGTGGATGTCACGCTTTCCGGTGGCATCACCGAGTGGAGAAGAATCGCGGCAATGGCGGGCATGTTCCACATCGGAATGGCCCACCACGAGGAGCCGCAGGTGGCCATTCATCTTCTGGCTTCGGTCCCCCACGCGCTTTACGTCGAGATTTTTCCCAATCCAGAGCGCGACCCGATGTGGTTCGAGTTGCCGCTTCGGCAGCCGCGGATCAAGGACGGGTTCATGGAAGTGCCGCAAACTCCAGGCCTCGGAATCGACCTGAATCCCGAGGTCATCAGGAAATACGTGGGAACTGCTCGTGCGGTCTGACCAGCGGGATATTCTTCGATGAGAGGCACATAGAATCATGGCCTTCGGAAGGTACTTCGAGGAATTCAAGGTCGGGCAGGTGTTCAAGCATTGGCCCGGCCGCACCATCAGCGAGTTCGATGACACGTGGTTCAGCCTGATGACCATGAACCAGAACCCGCTCCACATCGATGAGCACTACGCCCGCCAGACGCAGCACGGTCAGCGACTGGTGAACGGGACATTGGTGTTCAGTCTGGTGGTGGGATTGAGCGTCGCCGACATCAGCGGCCGCGCGATTGCCAATCTCGAATACGAAGAGATCAAGCACCTCGGGCCCGTCTTCCACGGCGATACGATTTATGCCGAGAGCCGGGTGCTGGATAAGACGGAATCCAAGACCAAAGCGGACCGCGGCATCATCTACATTGAGACGAAGGGATTCAACCAGAAACACGAGGCGGTGTTGAGCCTGAAGCGCCGCGTTCTGATCCCGAAACGACCGCCTGAGGTTGCGCCTTCGGCCGAATAGAAAAGGGGTGGACCACGTTGTCATTGCTGCTTGAGGGTGTTCGAATCCTGGCGATTTCCCAGTTTGGCGCCGGGCCTTTCGCCTCCATGATGCTCGCCGAACTGGGTGCGGAAATCATCAAGATTGAAGATCCCTCCGTGGGCGGCGACGTGTCGCGCTCGGTCCCGCCGTACAATTTGGAAGGCGATAGCCTTTATTTCCAGTCGTTCAATCGTAACAAGAAGAGCATTACGCTGAATTTGAAATCATCGGAAGGCCAGCAGATCTTCCATCGGCTCGTGAAGGTTTCACACGCCGTGTTCAACAACCTGCGCGGGGATCAAGTGGCGAAACTCGGACTCGATTATGCCGCGCTCCAGAAGGTCAACCCTCGCATCGTCTGCTGCTCGCTGAGCGGTTTTGGAACTACGGGTGAGCGCGCCAGCGAACCCGGATACGATTACCTGATGCAGGCCTTCACGGGATATATGAGCATGACGGGCGATCCGAGCGCTCCGCCGGCCACGTGCGGAGTTTCCGTCATCGATCATGCGGCTGGATTCGCCGCGGCCCTCGGGCTTGTCGCCGCGCTCTACTCGGCGGAGAAGACCGGAGTGGGGCGGAACGTAGAAGTCAGCCTGATCGACACCGCCGTCTCCATGTTGACCTATTTGGCGATCTGGAATCTGAACAAGGGCTTCAAACCTGTAAGGCGCCCGGGTTCCGCGCATCAAACGCTCGTCCCCGTGCAGACCTTTCAGACTCAGGACAGTCACATCGTGCTCTTCTGCGCGAAAGAGAAATTCTGGCAGGAGCTCTGCGTGGCGATGGGCGTGCCGAGGATGGCGACCGATGAACGATTCAAGAATTTCCCCGCCCGCCACGAGAACCGCGAGGCAACGGTTGCTGCCGTCCAAAACATACTCTTGACGAAGACGACGAGCGAATGGCTACAACTTCTGCGGGGCAAGGTGCCGTGCGCTCCCGTCAACGATTTAGCGCAGGCGTTGAGTGATCCGTTCCTGCAAGAACGGGAAATGATTGTGGAAACGCAGCACCCTGTCTTCGGCAAAGTCAAGCAGGTCGGCGGGCCGTTCAAGGTCTCGGAGGCTGAGGTTTGCCATCACCGCGCGCCCACGATGGGCGAGCATACGGCGCAAGTCCTGAAGGACTATCTCGGATACGATGAACAACAAATCGAGGCCCTGAGCAAGAAGCGCATTGTGTAGGACAGAAGCGATGTCCCGACCTGTCATTCCCTCTCCAATCCGGTCGCTGCTGTTCGTCCCCGGCAATCGCCGCGCGATGATCGAGAAATCGTGGACGACCGGCGCGGACGCGCTCATCTTTGACCTCGAGGACAGCGTTCCGGATGACGCCAAAGACGAGGCGCGCGAACTGGTGCGTGCGGAATTGCACAAGGCAAGTGAGCCGCACCCGTTTCTCCTGGTTCGCATCAACGCCACGAGAACTTCGCATTGGCAGGCTGACGTGCAAAGCGTCGTCGGCGAAAATCTCTTCGGCTTGCTCATTCCGAAATGTGAATCCTTCGCGGCGTTGCAGGAACTCAAACAACTCCTCGAGGAACAGGAGCGCGCGGCGGGAATGTCCGCCGGTTCCATTCGCGTTTTTCTCCTCATCGAAACCGCCAAAGGCCTTTTGGCCGCTTCCCGTCTGGCCGAGTCGAGCGCACGAATTGCCGGGCTGGCTTTTGGCGCGGAAGACTTTCGGCTCGATATGGGCCTTGCGCCAACTCCCGATGGGCGCGAGGTGTTCTACGCGCGGTCCTACCTGGCCATTGTGGCACGGGCCACAGAATGCCTGGCGATTGATTCCGTCTATACCCACTTCAGAGATAGCGAGGGCCTTCGCCGCGAAACCCAGTTGGCGAAAGAGTTGGGCTACAACGCGAAACTTGCGGTCCATCCTCAACAAATTCCGATCATTCACGAAGTGTTCCGGCCGACTGAGAAGGAGATTGACGAGGCTCGCCGCGTCGTTGAAGCGTTTGCCAAGGCGGAAGCTGCTCATACCGGCGTTGTATCGCTTGATGGCAAGATGATCGACAAACCCATCGTCGATCGCGCGCGGCGATTGCTCATATTGGCCGAAAGCGAATCTCGCTGACTCCACGGGGATGGCTCCCGTGTACGACATGGCCGCAACGCTTCCGTTCCGCGGCATCATCAGCGATCCTCTCAAACGGGATATGGACCTGTGGTACAAAGCCTGAATAGCTGGACTGGCGACGACTTCGCTCATAAACTACGCGGGGCATTCGTTGTGGCTACGGATTTCGACATCCGCCTGTGGAACTCAAAATCGAAAATACAAATCCAAAATCGGAAATTTACCTCTGGTTGTATCTCCCTCGGAGTCACGGTAGACTATCTGCCGAGAACCGGTGCGCCGGTTCGATCTCCTGTAATCAAACGGTGGACCTTTCCTTCCGGAGAACCGGAAAGCGCGCGCTCTTCCTCCACGGCCGGCGGGAGCATTCATCATGGACAAATCCCCAGAAAAACTCGAAATTCCCGACACGCCTTCCGAGCTTGATGCTCCGCTGGCCGAGCAAACTCCGGCCGCGGAGCCGGCGGCGGAATTCGCCGAGCCCGTCGAACCGTGGCGAAAAGTGCGAGCGCTGGCGTACAAGCAACTCGATCGGTTCTTATCCTACGAGCCCAAGGTGCTGCGTGGGGACGACCCGGACGCCATCCACGACATGCGCGTGGCGAGCCGGCGCCTTCAGCAGATTCTCGACCTGCTCTACGCGAATCCGCGGCCGCGCGAAGTTCGCCGGCTGCGCTGGCGGATTCGCCGCTGCCGCCGCGCGCTGGGCGACGTCCGCAACTGCGATGTCCTGTTGGCCCACATCCACCAAATTCTGGCGAGGAAGCGCGCCGCGCGGCGCGAGGCCTGGACCGCCGTCCACCACTATCTCCGGGCTCGCCGCGCCGCGAGTTTTCTCCGCGCCATGCGCAAGCTCAGCAAGATCAATCTCGCCGTCTTCTACGTGCGCATGCGACGGTGCCTGGGCGAAGCGGCAACGCTAGACTCGCCGCGCGACACTCACGCCACCCAGGAAGCGGCGCTCGGCGAACCGCCCGCCGCTCGTATTTTCCCGGAGCAGATCGCACGCGCCCTGGATACGGTCTGGAGCGCCTTCACGGACCAGATCGAGCTTTCCCACCGCGACCCGCGCGCGCCGGTCATCCACGGCGTGCGTATCGCCGCCAAGCGCCTGCGCTATTTGCTGGAAGTGGTGCACGAATTCGACGTCGCCGGGAGCGGGGAAGCGCTCGCCTGGCTGCGGCAGCTCCAGCAGCACCTGGGCGACTGGCACGACCGCGAAATCCTGGAGCAGATGATGGTGGAGATGATCGCGCGGCCGGAACTTCTGCGCGAGCAATTGCCGCTGGTCATGGAGATTGAAAAGCTGATCCTGCGCAACCGCGACGCCAAGCGTGAGTTTGAAAGGAAGTATTACGAGATGACAAGCCGGTCTTCAGAGATGCAACGCCTGAATGATTGGGCGGCCTATCTCTTGGCGTCGCCTTCTGCGGCCTTGGCCAGGGCCTGAGGCGCGGGCTCCGGTCTGTCTCCCACTTCCACCTGGGCCGCCGACCGGGAAACTTTCGGCGCAGCCGCGGGCTCGGCGGCCTGCTCCGCCGGCGCAGGCTCGATCGCCCGAGGCGCCGCCGTCGCCTCGCCGGATGAAGGGGCGGGCGCCTCGACCTCCGGAGGTGGAGCGGCGACGGAGAACAGTGGCTCGCGCGGTTCGCCGGTCAGGACGCGAGAAATCCCCACGCGCAAACGCTCGAAGACGGTGCGAATGTCCGACGAAGCGTCCACCACCTCGAAGTTGTATTCCTGCGCCAGTTTTTCGAATTCCGCCAGCAGGGCCACCTGGTACCTGCGGAAACTCTCGTACATGTCCTCGCTGGGGTGCAGGTCCATGCCGGATTCCCAATAGTCGAACCCGCGCGAGAAGACCACCCGCGGAATCAAATCATCCACCCCGATTCGCAAATAAAAGACCGCGTCGGGTTTGAGGGCGAAGCTGTACACATTGCGAACCCAGGCCGGATCTACCCCGCGCACGATCGCCCGCGCCATCAGGGAATACGTGTAGCGGTCCGTCAGCACGACGAAGCCCGCCCGCAGCGCGGGAACGATCTGATGCTCCAGGCGGTCGGCGAAGTCCGTGGCGTAAAACAAGCTCAGCGTGATGCGCCCCAGGGTGTGGCCTTCCTTGGCCTGTTGAATGCCCTTCCCGGCCAGTTCCGAGCGCTTGATGCCGGTGTCCAGGACCGCGCGGCCTTGCTGCTCGAGCCAGGGCCGCAGCAGTTTGATCTGCGTCGACCGGCCCACGCCGTCCGTGCCCTCAACCACGATCAATTTGCCGGTCAGTTCCCCCTGGTTCATCCCGGGGAGACCGACCCCATAAGTCTCTTTCACGGCGCTACCCTCAGCCGCCTGGCTTGCGCCAGCTTGGCTTTTACGATTTGCCGCATTTGCACCTGCTGGTCCTCGATGGGCAGCGTGGCGTCGACCGAAATCAGATCGAATTCCGGGACCATCTTCTCGTATTCGTCCAGGATGCGTCCCTGAAAAATGCCGAAACTCTCTTCCGCGTCCTCGCTCAGCCCGAGGTCCATCCCCGCCTCGTAGAACTTCACACCGTTGCGCCCGTCCAGAATCCGCTTCATCGCCACGTCCAGAGGCACGCGGAAATAAAAGGCCCCGGTCGGCTTTACGGCAAAGCTGTAGAGCTCCCGCACCCACGTCGGGTTCATCCCCCGCACCACGTCGCGGGCGAAGGCAGTGTAAATGTATAGCAACACCGCACCTGCCTTGAGCAGGGGGATAATGTTGTGTTCCATGCGGTCAGCAAAGTCGGTGGCATGGATCAGCGAGAACGTGGCGGGTGTCAGGTTCTGCTTCTTCTTGCCGCGCTTGGTGGTTTCTTTGACCAGCGGCGAGGAGTTCCACTCGCTGAACACCACGCCATATCCCTCAGCTTGCAGCCACTGGTGGAGGAGCATGAGTTGCGTGGATTTTCCCGAGCCGTCGATTCCCTCGACGATAAACAGCTTGCCAGGGAAACGATGCTCGCCGTACCGCTTCATGGCGGAACTCCCTAAAGTCGTTCGGAGCAGTTGAGCTTAATCAATTAGTCTAGCACATGCCCAGCCCCGGCGAAAGCGAACGCCGGGCGAAAGGTGGGACGCCTTGCAGGCCGGGAAGGATTTTCCTCGTTAACTCCCTTCGAAACATGGTCACGGGTGCCTATGATCCGCGCGAATGATAAGGACTTTCGGTCCCTTTCCCTAGCTTATCGCTCTCATTCTACGAGGGTTATCTGAGCTGCCTTCGCTGTTCTGCGATGCGGTGCGGTCTTGAAGATAACTCTTGTAGTTTCAACAGATCCACCGGAAAGCCCTGCGCCAATAAGGGATCCCTTGTTTTCGCGCGTTTTCCCGTCTTTTTCGGTGTTTTTATATTCACTATTATTTTTAAGAGAATTATACCATAACAGGACAGGGGAAAGGCTTCTTGAGCCCGCCCGCACGGCGCTTGCGCACGCAGGGGCGGTTCGCGAACCACCCCTACTCCCTACGCAGGGACCATGCACGCATCGGAAGTCTGGTGATTTGCACGTCATGCTCAGCCGGTCCTGTCTGGAAGGCGGGCCTGTGCGGGCGGAGCGGAAGCGGTTTCCGGTGGGGATGCCGCGGCAGCATGGGGTTACTCGCCACCCCTTCTCGTTTTAAGCCGAGCCAATATAGCTAAGGAGGTCATGCGCAAAAGAGTCGAGCCTGGCGGTCATTCTGAGGAGCGCAGCAACGAAGAATCCTTGCTGTGGAGGAGAGGAAAAGGGTCCTTCGCGAGTTGGTCCTGAATGAAATGCGGGGGATCCGGCGCTTCGCATAGGATGACAAGTGAAAGGCTTGCGGAATTGTGGCATGATAGCGCGCGCAATGATCCTCATCTCAGGATGGCTTGCCATGAGAATTCCCTGCTACCTCGCTCCTTTGCTGATCCTGGCAGTTTTGCCCTCGCCGGCCAGCGCTCAGATTGCACCTCCGAAGATCGTGGACGCGCACGTTCACTACAATGGCGACCCCGCATTCCTCGAGAAACTCGCGGCCAAACTCGATTCCGTGGATGGCCTGGCGCTGCTGATTACCGCGCCAAAAGACCTCGCTGCCGTCAAAGCGTTCATCGCCAAACACCCCAACCGCCTTCGAGGGCTGGGTGAAATCAAGCTCGATGATCCCACGGCGCTCGACCAGGTAGACCAGTTCCACGCCGCGGGCTTCGTGGGCCTGGGCGAAATCACTTCCCCGCTCAAGAACTACGATGACCGCAGCTACTGGCCCATTTACGAGCGGGCGGAAAAATATCGCATGATCCTGCTGTTCCACACCGGCATCGTGAACCGCCTTCATCCCGAGATCCCCACCGACATCAGCGTGGACCGCATGCGCCCGCTGACGCTCGACGGCATCGCGCGACGCTTCCCCCAGATCACGATTGTTGGCGCGCACCTGGGCAATCCCGATTACGCCGACGCCGCGGAAATCGCCCGCTGGAATCCCAATCTCTATTTCGATCTCTCCGGTTCGTCGCTCATCAAGAAGCAGGACGATCCGACGTTCTGGAAGACCATCTTTTGGTGGTCGGGCATCGTCAGCCCGCACACGCCGCCCGGCGCGCCCGACGCCTTCGAGCGCGTCGTGTTCGGCTCGGACGTGTTCGAGGGTGAACTGGAGGAATTCGATCGCGAGCTCGAGCGCTACCACAAGACGCTCGACGCCTGCGGCGTTCCGAAGGCCGCCCAGGACAATATCTTCGCGGGAACGATGTGGAAGATCCTTAACCACAAGCCGTAATTCAGGACTCGGGGCTGAGGATGCAGGGGCGCGCTCTGCCTTGTCGAGCGCACTTATGGGGCTTATACTGGTCAAATCAGTGTCGAAGAGTTAGAAATCGCAATATCGCAGCTTTCCCCGGACGAGTTGGCACGGCTGGCTGATTGTTTCGCCGAGTTCCACGCAGAGATGTGGGACCGGCAGTTCGAGGCCGACGTCAAGGCCGGGAAACTAGACCGACTGGCTCGCCAAACCAAGAAGGACTTGCATGCCGGGAAGTGCACCACCTTTTGAAGCACCTCGCCTCTCCTCAGTAATGAAACCTGTACCTCACCTCGAGGCCGAACTGACGGGGGTTGGCGAAGTGCGTTCCGCCGAAGGTATTGCTGTTGTCGAGCAGGTAGCGGCTATTGCCGGCGTTGAGGGCGTACAGGTTGACGCTCCAGGCTTCCCCGAAGGACTTGCCCAACTGAAGGTCGAGCGTTGTGTGCGCAGGCAAATGCGCGGGGCCATCGCCATTGAGGAAACCCGAGCCGTACGCGACGTGGGCGGACGCCCAGGCGCGCCAGGGAAGGTCCACGGTGGCGCCGGTACTGAGTGTATTGCGCTGGTCATGGTCGAGGAAATAATACCCGCCGCCTTCGGGCGGCTGGAAATCCGTCAGGCCGCCCGTAACGCCTCCCTGGCCTTCCACAATCTGATGCGAAAACGCCAGGTAGTAGTTCACGCGGCGAAGCAGTCGCGGAGACCGGATCGTCGCCTCCCAACCGCGAATGCGCGCGCGCTGGATGGTGAGCGGGAAAAAGATGTTCGAGTTGCCGAGCACATCATGATCGAAAAAGTTATTCGCCGCGGTGCGGAAATTCGTGACATCGAAGGCCCAGCCCCTGAAGGGAACGGTGAGCCCAAACTCGCGCTGCTCATCGCGTTCGCCACGTAACGGCAGGAAGCCGAAACCCTGTGACGCCGCCAGGTCCAGGATGGGCCCGGAAACCGTGCTGAGCGGAGGCGGCTGATAATAGCGCCCGTAGAACGCGCGCAAAACCCAACCCAGTCTGGGGATCTCGACCGCGCCGCCCACTCGCGGGCTGGCGGCGGTCTCCGAAAGCCCGCCGGAAAATCGCGTCAGGCGCGCGCCCGCGTTGAGCGAGAGCCAACGGAGCGGCTTGTACTGGTCTTCGAGGAAAGCCGCCTCCAGGTTGCCCCACAACGCAGTTTGCTGCCGCAGGGTCGGAATGTTGGAATCGGCGCTCTGAAGTCCAAACAGGTTGTTCTCCCGCTCGCCGTAAGTTTCGAATCCCGCGCGCGCGTTGTGCTTCCCTCGAACCACCGAGAGCGTGGTTTGCGCGCCCAGGTAATTCGACACGGTGTTCTGCTCCGGTATGATAGGCGTGTCGCCCGCCCCGCCGACGTAGTGCGCGCTGTTGAAGTGATAGAAGGGCGAGACGGTCAGCAACATTCCCGAACTGCCCGTGTGCACCCACGAGAAATTCACGAAGGCGTCGCGCTCGAGGTCGAGATCGCGAATGCCCGCGGCTTGCTGTTCGGCAGTATTGGGAATCTGGTAGTGATCGCCGCGCAAAGAC
>JAIQGA010000049.1 GCA_020072925.1 Terriglobia bacterium
CAGGTGCCCGAGCCCACGCCGCTCCAGACGCGGGCGCACGAACTGATCCGGACGTTCCCAGTAACAGGAAACTGATTTTGCCGCTATCTCTCAGCGAGTCAGTAGAATTCCGTCCAAATGCCGTGGAACTTCGGTCTAGCCTCATCCCAGACAGTGTATCCATCCGGTGAACCCATCTTCTGCGATCGACTAACACGAGTGATGCTCCGCGACAGCGTAGGGTTCGTAGTCCAGCCCTGCGGCTTTTTTGAGCGGCGCGAGGCCGTGGTTGCGCCGCACAATGCGCGACGCGATGGAAGACCCGCAACACCGGAACGCCGTTGCTGCGCTGCCTGTCCTCCCCTCGCGCGCGAGGGCGACCGAAGCAAGGCGGAATCATTCATAGTGCAAGGCCGTGGTGGGCTCAATGCGCGCGGCGCGGCGGGCCGGAAAGATGATAGCGGTCAGCGCGGCCGCCAGCAGGACCAGGCTCACCGCGAGGAAGGTCACCAGATCCGTGCCGCTCACGCCGTAAAGGGCGTTCGCGGCAAAGCGCCCCAGCGTGAGGGCCATCGTGAGGCCGATCGCCAGCCCCACAGCGGTCAAGGTCGGCCCCCTAGCGTACGACCATCTTCACGACGCTCCCGGAGTCCGCGCCCAGCGCCATGCGGATGCCAATCTCGCGCGTCCGGCGGCGCACCGAGAAGCTCATCACGCCGTACGGGCCGATCGCCGCCAGCGTCAGGCCCACGGCGCCGAAAACGCCCAGCAGCAGGGCGGAGATGCGCGGCAGCAAGAGCGATTTATTCACGTGCTCCTGCATGGTCTCGGTATTGAACACCGCCAGGTTGGGATCGAGCAGGGCAATCTGGTCGCGCACCGCGCGCACCAGCCCGCGGGGGTTCAACTCCGTCTTCACCGCGATCGAGGCGCGTGCACGAACTAACGGTGGTCACCAGCCGGCGTGGTTAGAATAGTGAGCGACTAATCCGGTTTCGGCGCCGTGGGCCGGAGTTTGGGGGTAAGGGTGCAGCCGGGCGATTCGGAGTAAAAGGCATTTCCCTTATAGGCGAGTTCCTTCAAGCCGAGGCGCGAGGTATAGAAACCTCGAATGGTCTCCGCCTTGAGAAAATCGAACAGACGCGTGCCGGCGTTGGCGGAGATCTTATCCGGGCGCGCGTCGCTGATCGCCTGTAGGAGCTCGATTTGCGCGGGGGGCTCAGCGGCGAGAAAGTCTTTTCCGTAGCGCCGCTGCGATTCTGCGCCTAGCCAAGCCAGCCCCTCGCGGCAAACGCGTTCGGGCTCAAGTGTTTCGAGCTCGCGCACAGGGTGCTCGCTGCCAAAGTGTCGGCCGACAGGTTCTTCGCCGCGCGACGCACGGCCGGCGCGCTCGCTACGGTGAAATCAATCCATTCCGCGACTTCGTCGTAGATGGTGACTGGCGCGCTCGCTGCCTTTTCGGGAGGGTCCTTCAGACCTTCGCCCAAGATGATCTCGACCAACCGCCGAACCACAGCAAATTCCCCTCGTGCAAAGGCCCTCGGTACAAAGGGTCCCGACCGAGGCTGAACGTATTCGGTCTCAGCTCCGGGAGGAACCAAAAGGAACGGCTCGTCGCTGGTGAGCGCGTGGGCTAGGTGGTCGGGCGAAGGCACATAGAGTCCGGGCGGGAGCGGCGAGCTCGCGGATTGCGCGGGCGCTGCTGCCTGTGGGGTGTCTGCGTTCGCGCTGCTCGTGCCCGCGAGCACGATAGCGCTTCCCAAGCTCAGCAACCAATCGCGTCGTGTAAACGCCGCGACGGGTTCCCAATCGTCCCCTTTCTTCTTCACGTCATCCATGTCGAAGGTCACCGCCCTAAACGTCGCTGCGGCCGTCCTCGGCTCACAAATTTCCTTTTCGGCACTCGTCCACAATGTAGTCGCCGGCGCGCGCGGAAATTGCCATGATGGTAAGCGTGGGCTCGTAGCAACCCTGCGTGACGAACACTGCGCCGTCTGTGACGAAAACGTTCTTTGCGTCGTGGAGCTGTCCGAAACTGTTGACCACGCTCTTCCTCGGATCGTTGCCCATGCGTGCCGTGCCACACTCGTGAATGTTCTTGCCGAAAACGCTCAACTGCTCGCCGGGCGGGTGGGGGTTCTCGAGTTTCATCGCTTCGAGGATTTCCATCACGTGGTTCCGCATGGCCTTGGCCATGGCGCGTTCGTTCTCACCGTAGCTCGCCACCACGCGCAGGGCGGGAATCCCCCAGGCGTCTTTCCTCTCCGGGTCGAGCGCGACGTAGTTATCGTGGCGCGCCAAACACTCGCCCTGCACCATCATCCCGAAGTACTATGGAATTTCTGTACGAACTTTGCGGCGCCAGTCCGGACCGAATCCGGCCAGCCCGAAGGCGTGCCCATAGAGTTCCTGGCTGCCGTCTCCGTCAAAGCGATAGCCACGCAGAAAATTCTTGTTCACGAATTTGCCCGTATTGACATACTTGGGAATCAGGAAGCCGCACGGCGTGCCGCGCGGTTCGCGCTGGGAGGACTTGAACTGGGGCAGGAACCCCCCGGCGCCCTCCAGCGTGAAGTGGTCCATCAAATAGTGGCCAAGCTGGCCGGAGGAATTGCCGAGTCCCGCAGGAAAGCGTGACGAGCGCGAGTTGAGCAGGATGCGCGTGGACTCGAGTGCGCTCGCAGCCAGCACCACGACATTGGCGCGCGCCTCGCGGTGCGCGTGCGTAGTGCGCTCGACGAAGTAAACGCCTTCGGCCTTCCCGTGGGCGTTCATGAGTACATGGCTAACCACCGCGTCGCTCACCAGGGTCAGTCGCCCCGTGCGCGCGGCGGCGGGCAGCGTCACCGAAGGGCTGTTGAAGTAGGACGCCGTATAACAGCCACGCTGACACTCGTTGCAGTAGTGGCATGCCGGGCGGCCTCGGTGCTCGACCGTCAGGTTGGCCACGCGGTCGGGCATCACCACCCAGCCAAATTTCTTGCCAATCACCTCGCGCGCCAGCCGCCCGCCGCAGGAAAGGTTCATGGGAGGGAGAAACTGGCCGTCCGGCATCTGCTCCAGGCCTTCGCGCGACCCGCTCACGCCGATAAATGCTTCGACCTTGTCGTAATAGGGCGCGAGATCCTTGTAGCTAAGCGGCCAATCTTCTCCGTACCCGTCGCGGCTCGCGGCTCTGAACTCGTAATCACTGTATCGATAGCTCTCGCGCGCCCAGCAGAAGGTTTTGCCTCCCACCTGCCGACCTCGCACCCACATGAAGGGCTTGTCGGCTGGGAACGTGTAGGGATTCTCGTGGTCGTCGACGAAGAACTGGTGGCTGAATTCGTCGCACGCGTAGCAGAGCCGCTGGATAGGCTGGAGCTCGAGCAGTGCCTGGCGGTTGCCGAAGCCGCGATATTTGACCTGATACGGCCAGACGTGCTCAGTGAAGTCGCGCGTGGGCAGGCGCGGAGGCCCGGCCTCGAGCATCAGCACGCGCATGCCTCGCTCGGTCAACTCCTTGGCAACCCAGCCTCCACTCGCCCCCGAGCCGACAATCACTGCGTCGTAGACCACTTTATTCCGACCTGGCATTTGAATTCGCCCCGCTTGCTGGCGCATTGTGACACGGAGCCTGTGACGCCGCAATGGCTTTGCGCTAATCCAGCTTCGTCACAGGATTGTCGAGGAACCAGCCAAGTGCTTTGAAATCAGTTCAGGCTATCGCTGAGTCTACACTACATTCCTGGTCGAAACCGAGGCGGTCGGGCACGGCGATGCCGAGTTGGTCGAGTACTTGTTTCTGTTGGGCACGCGGCGTGGTGATGCGCCGCAAGCGGACCTCCAAACCGTCTGCGCCCGTGCTCTCTCCAATCTCATTGCCACCTCAAAGAGTCGACTCTCTCGCATCCCGGCGCGGCATTCTCTCACGCATCAGCAGCCATCTGCAGGCTCGGCTTCCCGAGCGGCCGGTCAAATACCAGAGATACATCCGAGAGGATCAAGAAGAGATAGAGCAGGCGAATCTCGGCCGCCGGTGGAAGGGTCCTCTCGCACTGCGCGCTTAGTTTCGGTCACCGACACACCTTATCCCGAGATGGTTGAGGCTGCGAAGGCTGTCCACGCAGAAGTCTACAGGCGGCGAAGCGGACAGTAGGAAAGCCAGGAAACACTCAACCTTCACTTTGATGGAGATCATTGGCACTTACCCCAATGTGGTCGGCTTCTTCTATGATTGGGGCGATGACCCGGAGTGCTACCACTGCGGACAGAAGGCTTGCCCGCGTGAGCGCCGCTGGGGCACGATAGACAGCCAGAGGAGGCCGAAACAGGTATACGATACATTCAAACCCATGGCGCACGAATTGTTCTGATCCGGTTTAGGTGACGAACACCCCTATTCCCCGAAGGCCATTGCGGTGCGCTGCGAGAGAAGACGCATCGTCACTGTAGCTCAAGATTGGGCGGAACCCTGGTCCTGGGGGTTGACATGAAGGGAATGGGAAGGCATAGACCACCGGGGAAGCCGGGGAACGGGAGCGGTCCAGTAGAACTCCGCCGACAGGAGCAGCCAAATGACGAGTCATATGAAGTCCCTGCGGATGCTTGGTGTCTGCACACTGTTTCTTGCTTCAATATCCCCAGGGCTGGCCCAGCAACCGGTGAACACCTGGGAGGCGCCACTGGTGCTGCCGACGTTCGAAATAGGTCCACCCGACCCTGAGCCGATGTTCTATGCCGGGCGGAGTTATCAGGGCGCACGGGGCCCGATATACCCCTACGCGCTCTACGACAACCTGCTGGATATCCGGAGCGACAAGACTTACCAAGCCGACTTTCTCGAGAACAAGTACGTAAAGATCTGTGTGCTCCCGGAGCTTGGTGGGCGCATCCTCTCCGCAACGGACAAGACAGATGGCTATGACTATGTCTACCGCCAAACGGAAATCAAGCCCGCGCTGATCGGCATGCTCGGAGCATGGATCTCGGGAGGCGTCGAGTGGAACATTCCCCACCACCACCGCGCCACCAGCTACCTTCCTGTGGACCACCGGCTGGTGAAGAATCCGGACGGGAGCAGCAGCATTTGGGTAGGAGAGGTAGAACTCCGCCATCGCATGGAATGGGCCGTAGGAATCACGCTCTACCCCGATAAGGCATACATGAAGATCACGACGAAGCTGGTGAACCGCACGCCCTACGTCCATTCGTTTCTAGATTTCACGAATACGGCTGTGCACGCCAATAGAAACTACCAGGTGATTTTCCCGCCCAAGACACAATTTGCGGTGTACCACGCCAAAATTCAGTTCGCCCATTGGCCCATATCACATGAGATTTATCAGGGTGTCGACTACACGCGGGGAGTGGACCTGAGCTGGTGGAAGAATCATCCTACCCCGGTCTCCTTCTTTGCCTGGAACTTCGATGGCGATTTTTTTGGTGGATACGATCACGGCAAACAAGCCGGGATCATTTGCGTTCAGGACCACAACGTTTCGCCCGGGGCGAAATTCTTCGAATGGGGGAACGGCCCGGAAGGGAAATTGTGGGACAAGATCCTGGATAGTCAGGGCGACTATCTTGAGTTGATGGCCGGTAACTTTTCAGATAACCAGCCTGATTACAGTTGGATTCAGCCCTTCGAAACCAAGGTTGCAACTCAATACTGGTTCCCGATTCGCGGCATCGGAGGCGCCAAAAACGCGAACCGGGATGGAGCCGTCAATCTGGAAGTTGACGGAGCGGGGGAAGCGAAATTCGGTTTCTACACCACGCAAGAGTTTCGCGACGCGAAGGCGATTCTGACCGCTGGAAGTCAAACGCTCTTTGAACAAAGCATCGATATCGCGCCCGATAAACCTTTCGTTCAGCAAGTCGGTTTGCCGGCCGGAGTCAAGGAAGATGATCTCAGAGTTGCACTTCTGGATTCGGAAAACAAGGAATTGATCAGCTACCATCCGGTGAAACCGAACGCGGAGCCCATGCCTCTGGTGGTGAAGCCTCCGCTGCCTCCCAAGGAGATCAAGACTGTCGATGAGCTCTATTACACGGGCCTGAGGATCGAGCAATTCCACAGTCCGGCACTCGAGCCTTACGCTTACTACGAGGAAGCCCTGCGGCGAGATCCCGGCAACTACGCGGTGAACACCGCACTGGGCCGCCTTTTTTGTGAGCGTGGCCTCTGGCAGCAGGCAAAGGAGAGGCTAACGGCGGCGCTTGGCCGGGCCACGCGCAATTACACGCGGCCCAAAGACGGAGAGGCCTACTACTACCTGGGCGTTACGCTGAAAGGTGAAGACAAGAACGCCGAAGCGGGGGAAGCTTTCCAGCGTGCCTCCTGGAGTGAAGCCTGGACCGCCGCCAGCTATTATCAGCTTGCCGAATTGGACGGACTGAAGGGTAATTGGCCACAGGCGCTTTCTGACTTCGACCATTCTCTTGCTTACAACCCACTCAATTGTGGGGCATGGGGCCTGAAGGCAGCAGCGCTCAGAAAGCTGGGGCGCATCGAGGAGGCCAAGGAAGCCGTCGATAAAGCTTTGGTCGTGGATCCTCTTGACCTCTGGGCCATAAATGAACTCAGGTTATTAAACGTAGGTGAGCAATATCAGGTCGGCCTGGGAAACACGGTGCAGGCCAACCTGGAACTGGCAGTGAACTACTACGACGCCGGATTGATGGGAGAGGCGGAACAGGTGCTCGAGCGGTTTGTTGCAGCGAGTCCTGACCAGAACAAAGTCAACCCGCTCATTTACTATGACCTTGGTTATTTTGTGGCGCAGACCCGGCAACCCGGCGAAGCTTCCAAGTACTTTCGCTTGGCTGCGCAAATGTCCACGGATTACGTATTTCCATTCCGCCTTGAAGAAGTGAGAATGCTGGAAGCGGCCATGCATGCGAATCCAGCGGATGCGCATGCACCCTACTATCTCGGGAATCTTCTCTACGACCGGCAACCCGCTACAGCCATCAAGATGTGGGAGAAATCCGCTTCGATGGATAGCTCCTTTGCGCTTGTGTGGCGAAATCTGGCACTGGCCTATGAACAAGCGGAGAAAGACACGACGAAGGCCACAGCCGCTATGGAAAAGGCTGTTGAACTGGACAGGGGCGACGCACGTTTGCTGTACGAACTGGACATGCTTTACGAAGCAGGCAATGTGTCGCCGCAAAAGCGGCTGGCTTTATTTGAATCCAACCCGGCCATAGCCGCAAAGCGGTCAGACGCAATGATGCAGGAGGCTAAGGTCTATCTGCTGGTGGGTCGATATGATCAGGCTATTCAACTGCTGAGAACCCACCGATTCCACAATTGGGAGGGCGATGGCGACATTCACAACATTTATATGGATGCCTGCCTCTTGCGAGGTGAGAGAGAGTTTCGTACGGGGAAGTATCAGGACGCCTTGAAAGATTACGAAGCCGCGTTCGAATATCCGGGAAATCTGGAAGTCGGGCCACCCTATCATGAAATCAGATTGCCGCAGGTCGACTATTTGATGGGTTTGGCCTACGAGAGACTCGGGAGTACCGCAAAATCTCGGGAGTTATTTCAGCGGGCATTGGTCGTTCAGGGGCAGGGGTACTGGGGCGAACACCCCGAGATGCGGTATTACCAGGGTCTGGCGGCACAGAAGCTCGGCCGGAATACTGAAGCCAATCGATTTTTCGACGGCCTGATCGCCATGGGTCATAAGATGCTGGCCGTTGGATCTGACATCGATTACTTTGCAAAGTTCGGGCAGAGGCGGTCTAACGGGTTCCGCCTTGCCAACGCTCACTACCTGATTGGCCTGGGGAATTTAGGAAAGGGTGAACCCGCCAAGGCTCGGATTGAATTTCAGGAGGTCCTCAAGCTGAATGCCAACCATCTGGGCGCTACGTCCCAATTGTTGACTTCTACTCGTTCCCAGGCTCCGGAGACGTCACAGATTTCACGCTCATTTCACCCAACCCGGTAGGCACTGATTCAATCACGTGGAGCCCTGTTTCGGGCTCCTCATGGTGCGTAGTCTGGGGCTTGTGCGAGTACACGCACAAACTCCAATTCGGTGATGGAACTGGTAGCGAAGGGAGGGACCTGCTCCGCCCGCACCCAGGCCGCCAATTGATCGTGGAACTCATGCTGGATGAATCCCAGCGCAATGAACGCGTTCAGGTCGAGCAGATATCTCGTGAGAGGTGCGCCAGGATTTCCTCGACTTCCTGACTGGTCAACACGGGAGCGCCTGTCCCCTTTGCCCATGAGCGACAGGTATGGCCCGCGCTTGAGGAGCGTTGCAGCATCGACCGGCCACAGTGGAGGGAACATCCACGCCACGGCGTCGCGCTTCGCGCGCCCATTGCCCAGGATCCGCCCGTCCGGGCTCACCCGGTATTTGGGCGCCGCCATGCCCTCGCACTCCCACCAATGACCTGCAACATCACAAAGATGACGATGGCTCATTTCAGCCCTTTCCTGGCTAATGTCCTCCCGGAGGGCATATCCGGCAGACCGATGGTGGCGAAGTTGCGGGGCGTCGGGCCCAGCCAGCGCGGTCATCGATGAACGCCCAGAGACCTGTGTTGACATCTAGTCGAGCGCCCTCGCGCCAGTCCCCCATGTCCACAACATGCCCGGCAGATCTGAATCTTAGACAGTATTTTGGGGCAGGCCGGGAAGGGGGGCCGAAACGACACTACCGAGCACGGTGCGTCTGGCGGGAACCAGCATGGGTTCAAACATGGGTTCTACTTGAGTGGATCTTCCGTGCATGGTAGGAATGCAACCTGCCAACGACGAGCACACGTGCCGGGCCTGTCCAGGATGTTTCTCTACCGATTGCGCCTGCATATACCGGCTCAGCCAGCCTCGAAGATCATCCCGCAGGGCACAGAATACGTCGCCGAAGCGAAAGCCTTGTAATGAAGACCCTTGGAGATCTCGAATGTAGATTCAAAAACTTGCGGAAAAATCAACACCCGGCGATCAGAGTTGGTTTAGGAGCCCCATAGCCTAGCTTGTGGCATTTGTCTCGGAAGCCTGTTGCTTTCCATAAATCTGTTTTCGAGCGGCCGTGCCGACTTTGCTGTCTATGTAAACAACGGGCCGCCGCGACCTCCATAGTGCTCGTGTGCCCAAGCCCTGGTCATTCTCAACCAACCTGTTCGCCCAAGTGCCTTGCCTTGTTGCAGCAGTTGTGTCAGTACCGTAGCTGAGACCCCGGGAAATGCCGCGCTCTCCTCTCGGGCTCCACATCGGCCGCTCAACAATTGAAACATTTCCAAGCGGAATCCGTCGTAGCGCCAAACCTCTGGGACGCCAAACTCCGCAAAGAGCGCGAGCTTGTTAATCGAGGGGTTTGTGATCTCAATCTCAATAACTAAGTCGGGCGCTGGTTCGGTCGCAAGGTCGATGCGCTCCTTGTTGCGGACCCTCTCGAAATTCTGCACGTAGAAGCATGAGTCTGCCTCGAAGCCGCACTCGAGATCCTGGCGTTTGAACGTAGTGGCCCCTAGTCCCAGCATCTCGACGTCCATTTCATCAGCCAACACGCCGATCAGGTCAGCGATCATTAGGTTGTAACGTTCGTGTTCTGCGGAAGGGCTCATGATCTCCAGAACTCCGCGGTCAAAGGTAAACCGTGGTGAACTACCGTCGCCATGCTCGGAAAGCAGGCGTTCGTAAGTTTCCCAGGAAAGGGTTCGCAGAGCTACTCTCTGTTCAGGCGGACTTACGATCTTTGTCATCGTTGACCAACCCAACGAAGTGAAAGCCGACTTCTGCAGTCTACCCCAGAAAAGCACCTCTTTCCACCCAAGCGCGGCGGCGTCCGCCCGGGAGTTAATATGGGCTTCGTCGTCAATATCTGAATCCGCGGCATCGTCAGGTACTTTCTACGCCGTTCGTCGCCTGGCCGCGCATCGCCACCCAGTCGCACAGACTGCTTACACCGCGGTTCCTTTTGAGGTTCTTCGGTTGGTGCCCTGCCTTCTTGTGGACCCGGCATCATTATGGGCCAAAGCGTGTCGGGGCCTTGGGCCCAGCCTGCGTGCCCATCGAGGATTGCCACCAGGGCTGTGTTGGCGTTAATCCAAGCGCTCTCGCGCAGAATCCCCATCCCTCCCTGTCCGCTTCCCGAACAGCGAAGCTGGGTAACCATGTCGCGAGCCGTGGCGGTTCTTAAGGTCGGCTTGACGGTCGTCCGCAGATTGATCGCTCAACAAATTCTGCCAGCGAAGCAGGTTGAGAAGTGCGCTCCGTGGATTATCAAAGGGCGCACTTGGAGCTTCCCGCCGTGCGCAAACAGATTCGACAAGCTCACGAGGGCCGCCGATCTCCATTGATCGTTTCTGACGACACGCAGCCCCGCTTATTTACTGACTCCGGCGAGGTATAGCACTATGTCACAAGCTGCCGGCAGGTTTCTTGGGCGGTGTCCTTGTTGGCGAGGTATTTGAGCACGACCTCGCGGTGCTGGCCTGTCCGCCATAAACGGCGGCTTGCTTGGCGTAACGTAAAGATCGAACAGCCCGTCTTGTAGAATAGGAGCGTAGGGAATGAAAGCAATTCTGAGTTATGTGGAATACGATTCTGTCAGCGTTTTACTTTTTTCTTGAAACCAGTTTTCCTTAGTCACATGGCTATCTGTTGGGGTTGTTCCGGTGTGGATCCCGCGTGCATTGCCGGTGCCAGTTCGTCTTCAAGAGGGGACGAATTTGGGTGCAGGACGGTCTGGAGGGTGGGCAAGTATCTCCGTCGCCGGCGTTTTTGGGATTCGCATTTCCGCGGAGGGGTCCCCCGCTTATTCTTCTGCCGCAGAACTATGCAAAAACCCCTCCTTGACAGTCTCAACCAGACTTCGTAGGCTGAATCTGTTTCATGGGTTCGAACTTTCTTGCGCTGATCCTCACGCCGCACGGCCGTCTCATGTTGGGTCCGGCAGACGAGGGCACCGCTTTAGATCCCGGTCTCGCTCGGCGCCTGCACGACGCGTTTGCGCGAGGTTCCGGTCACGGTCTTCTCCAACTCGGAGCGGGTGAAGTTGGGAGCGCACTTCCTCCGGTTTTTTCCTACTGGCGAGAACTTGGCACGCGGTACGTGACGGCCCTCTGTACCATTCCCGATGGCGCGACAGCCCCCTCGAAGGCACATGTTCCGGCCCCGCCAACTGGTGAACTGGAGCTGTTAGCTCTGGCTGCGCCTCTGATGACCGGCGCGGAGTACCTGACTGCCGAGATCCTTCGCACTCTCTGGCAGGAGACGGACCGAGCTTTCGCCGTCGAGCTCTCGGAGTCAGGATGCTCGATCCAGGAATTCCTCAAGCGCCGCAACCCCGCGTGGAACCTGGTTGGCCGCGTGCACTTCAATCTCGCCGAAAACCGGAAGGATGATCAGGCTCCCTTCGCGTTTCTCGCCACCTACAGCACCCGGCTTTCGGCTCACGCCAAAGCTCAGCATCTTCCGCTCGGTCAGGCGCTGCGCGAATACGCAGGCGCGGCGAACAAGCAGCGCCTGCTGTCGCTGCTGCTTCCTGTTCAGCGCGCAGCCGAAATCTGTCTGTGGCTGAAAGCCATGGTCGACTCAGGGGAAATCTTCTATCCGTTGCGCTGGAAACCCGAAGATGCTTTTCGGTTTCTAAAGGACGTCCCGCAACTGGAGAGCGCGGGTGTCGTCGTGCGGATGCCCGCGACCTGGCGTGCCCACCGCCCTCTGCGCCCGCAAGTCACGGCCACGGTTGGCGGGAAGGCGCCATCCAGGCTGGGCCAGGACGCGCTTCTCGATTTCCGCATGGAGGTCACGCTCGATGGCGAGCCCCTGACCGCGGCGGAGATCAAAGAGTTGCTTGCCAGGTCGGAGGGGCTCTTGCTGGTCCGAGGACGCTGGGTTCAAGTCGATCGCGCGCGGCTGAGCCGGATGCTGGAACATTACCAAAAGGTCGAGCGAGCCGCGGCCGAAAGCGGCCTCAGCTTCGGTGAAGCGATGCGTATGATTGCCGGCGCCGGGGTCGTGGCTGACGACCGCGGTGCCGACACCGATTGGGCTCGGGTGGTCGCGGGACCCTGGCTGGGCGAAACGTTGAAAGGCCTTCGCAGCCCCGAAGGACTCGCGAGCGTCGAACCCGGCGCGGCGCTGAACGGCACGCTGCGGCCCTATCAACAGGTGGGTGTGCGCTGGCTCTACTTCCTCTCGAAGCTTGGTCTTGGGGCTTGCCTTGCTGATGACATGGGGCTTGGCAAAACCATTCAGGTGCTTGCACTCCTGCTCGTACTGAGAAGCCACACGCAAGGACCGAGCAAACCAACCGAAGCGAATCTGCCGAGCCTGCTGGTAGCGCCCGCCTCGCTTCTGGCCAATTGGGCCGCGGAGCTTGACCGCTTCGCGCCGAGTTTGAAAGCGCTGGTTGCCCATCCCTCGGTACTCCCGCCCTCCGAGCTCAAAACGCTGGAAGCCGGACGTCTCGGCGGAGCGGATTTGGTTATTACCAGCTACGGGACGCTCCTTCGCGTCCCTTGGTTGACGGAGACGGCATGGCAATTGGTAGTGCTCGACGAAGCTCAGGCCATCAAAAATCCCGATGCCAAACAAACCCGAGCCGCCAAGAGACTTAACGCACGGACGAGATTTGCGCTCACGGGCACGCCAATCGAGAATCGGCTGGGCGACCTCTGGTCAATCTTCGACTTTATCAACCCAGGCCTGCTCGGATCGTCGAAGGAATTCACCGACCTCGTCAAACAACTTTCGCAGAGGCCCCACAACCCTTACGGGCCCCTGCGCGAGCTGGTGCGGCCGTACATCTTGCGGCGGCTGAAGACCGACAAGACGGTGATTGCGGACCTGCCCGACAAGACCGAGGTTAAAGCCTTCTGCCAACTCAGCCGCAAGCAGGCCGCGCTCTACCAGCAGGCGGTGAAGGAACTGGCAAAGGAGCTCGCCAATGCTGAGGGCATCCAACGCAAGGGCGTCGTGCTATCGTTCCTGATGCGATTCAAGCAGATCTGCAACCACCCGTCACAGTGGCTGGGCGACGGCGCATGGGCCGAGGAAGACAGTGGGAAGTGGACTCGCTTGCGCGACATCGCCGAGGTCATTGCGGCAAAGCAGGAGAAGGTCCTCGTCTTCACGCAGTTCCGGGAGGTGACGGCGCCTCTGGCGGCTTTCCTGGGATCGGTGTTCGGGCGCCCCGGCCTGGTTCTCCACGGCGAGACTCCGGTAAGAAAACGCCAGGAGTTGGTGCTCCGATTTCAGGAAGATGAGGCCGTGGGATTTTTCGTGCTTTCGCTCAAGGCGGGCGGCTTTGGCCTTAATCTCACCGCCGCTTCCCACGTCGTGCACTTCGACAGGTGGTGGAACCCCGCGGTGGAAAACCAAGCCACGGATCGCGCCTTCCGCATCGGCCAGAAGGAGAATGTACTGGTCCACAAGTTTGTGTGCCGCGGGACCGTGGAGGAGAAGATCGACCAACTCATCGAATCGAAACAACAGCTCTCAAAGGACTTGCTGGAAGGCGGCGCCGAGCTGCTCCTGACCGAGCTGAAAGACGAGCAATTGCTCAAACTCGTCGCACTGGACATCAATGCCGCGCTGAAGGAGACGTGAGTCATGTACTACGAATATGGGTGGCGACCCTATGTGCCCGTGGCGGAGCGGCGGCGAAAGGCTGCGCGAGAGCTCGGGAGGCTCAAGAAGAAGGGGCGTCCCATCTCGCCAGTCGTCATCGAAGGCCGCGCCATCGCCAAAACTTTTTGGGGCAAGGCCTGGTGCGACAACCTGGAACGCTACAGCGACTTCGCGAACCGGCTGCCACGCGGCCGGACCTACGTGCGCAACGGCTCGGTGGTGGATCTTCAGATTGGCGGCGGCGAGGTCAAGGCTCTGGTCAGCGGCTCGGAGATTTACAAGGTGGAAGTAAAGGTGAAGCCGGTCTCGAAGGCGCGATGGCGAGCCATTTGCGCGGACTGCGCCGGCGGCATTGACTCGCTCGTGGAGCTTCTGCAGGGACGCTTCTCCAAGGGTGTGATGGAACGCCTCTGCCGGCAGAGGACGGGCCTCTTCCCTTCGCCGGAGGAAATCCAGCTCTCGTGCAGTTGCCCGGATTGGGCTTCGATGTGCAAGCATGTCGCTGCGGTGCTTTATGGCATTGGCGCTCGCCTCGACCAGCAGCCGGAACTTCTCTTCAAATTGCATGAGGTCGATGAGAAGGAATTGATCGCCAAGGCCGGCAGGGAACTCCCGCTAGCCAGAAAAGCGCCTGCGGCGGAGAAGACCCTTGCCAGCGAAGACCTCTCCGCGATATTTGGGTTGGAGATGGCTCAAACCGCGGATAGTGCGACTCCCGCGCCAGTTCCGGCGACGAAGCCAGAGCGCATAAAAAAGCCAGCCAAAAAGATAGCAAAGGCGGGTGCCGATCTAAGAGGGACTGCGAGGCCCATCGCGGCAAAGCCCACACAGCCGGCGCCGCCCGCAACACCCCGCCACAACCGGCGGCCCCTCAAGAATGAAGACAAGGAGAGCCCCTCGGCCAGCCCCGGATAAGAATATTCTATTCTGTGCTCGCCCTGAAATCGTTAACGCCCCGCACGGCTTGTGGATGAACTCATCATTTCGAATCTGCTTTGCGATCTGATCTATTCTATTGCTGCGAAACAGCCGCCCGCTTACAGAAAAACGAACATTCTTCCGCTCAAGCCATTGCGCGGAGGTTGTCCATATTTCTGCGTTCTTAAAGGTGCGCCGACAGACAGCCCAGGCGACTCAGTTGCTATGCAAAAAGAGACCAATCGGAAGAAGAAACAGCAGGAGCGAATCGCGGATGAATTTGGCTTAAAAAGGGTAATCGTGTAAACCCCAGAGTGAATGGTTTTTTGCATCCTAGAATAAGGATGAGGGATGGATATGAACTCGATCATTCAGTTTTTCTTTAGACCAGCGCGAGGTCCGGCGAGTATCTTGCTCATCCGTCTTGCGGTGGGCCTGATCTTCTTGACCCAGGGCATCCTCAAGTACTCTGATCCCAATATGGGTGTGGTTCGATTTACGCGGATTGGATTCCCGGATCCATACTTCATGGCACACTTCGTGGGTACGTTCGAGATCGTGTGTGGCTTGCTCGTGCTGCTCGGGCTCTGGACGAGGGCCGCAGCGGTTACACTGCTGGTTGTGATCACAACCGCGATTGCGACTACGAAGATTCCGGAGCTATTTCGGGCGAACCAAGGATTCTGGTACATGGCTAGCGATGCGCGCGCGGACTTTGCGATGTTCTGCTCACTCCTTTTCTTGATTTGGATGGGAGGGGGAGCGTGGTCCGTTGACGCAAAGCAAAGAGACCAGGGAAGGGAAACCCATGAATAGACCGCGGCAATCGAGACGCCAATTTCTGAAGGCAGCAGGTGTGACAGCCGGAGCTCTTTTTCTTTCTTCCAATAGTGCCGTTGCCGAGGCTGGGATGACGCCGCAACCGAGCAAAGCGGCCACCCCCCAGGACGAGTCCGGTGGGGTGGACTACACGATTCGAATTCAGGCGGCTCCCATCGAAATCGCTCCTGGCACCATCCTTTCGACCATCACCTACAACGGGCAGTTCCCGGGGCCGCTCCTCCGCTTTCACGAAGGCCGGCAAGTGACCGTGGACATCGTCAACGACACCGACACGCCCGAGCAATTGCACTGGCACGGCCAAATGGTGCCCACCGACGTAGACGGAGCCGCGGAGGAGGGCACCCCGTTTGTCCCAGCGCGCGGCAAGCGGCGGATCGTCTTCACGCCCAGGCCCGCAGGTTTCCGCTTCTACCACACCCACAACCGCGCGGGGGCGAATCTTGGCGAAGGAACCTACACCGGCCAGGCGGGACCGGTGTACATCGAGCCGCGCCATGAGCCGGGCCGCTACGACCGCGAGGTTTTCCTGGCTCTGAAGGAATTCGAGCCCACCTTCAGCCGCGGCGGCGACATGGCGATGGATTTCCTCTCGCCCGCAGGTCAGGTGAAGGCGCTGCGCGAAAAGGGCGAGGCAGCGACGAAGGGTTCACTCGCCAAGGGCATGCCGCATGGTTACGAGGTGGGCTACCGGTCGTTCACCATTAACGGGCGAAAGCTGGGACACGGCGAGCCGGTCCACGTGAAGCAAGGCGAGCGCGTCCTGTGCCACGTCCTGAACGGCAGCGCCACGGAAATTCGCAGCCTTGCCTTACCCGGCCACTCTTTTGAGGTTGTCGCGCTGGATGGGAATCCGGTTCCGAATCCCGCGCGCGTTCCCGTGTTGTGGCTCGGCACGGCGGAGCGAATTTCGGCGATGGTGGAAATGAATCATCCGGGAGTGTGGACGCGGGGCGACTTGAGCGACGACGATCGCGGTCATGGCATGGGTATCGTCGTCGAGTACGCGGGGCGGAAAGGTAAGCCCGTATGGACGGCGCCGCCCCCGTTCCCCTGGAGTTATGCGCGGTTCGGGAAGCCTGGCACCGCGGCCCCGGCTCCCGATGAAACCTTCGAGATGCTGATCGAAAAGGACAACGCCGCCGACGAGGGATTCAACCGCTGGACGATCAACGGAGTCGCGTATCCGATGACGAACGCGGTCCAGCCGGCGACCTTTCACCTCCAGCAAGGCAAGCGCTATCGTATTCACATCCGCAACGCCAGCGACGATATCCATCCCGTTCATCTTCATCGTCACAGCTTCGAGCTGACACGACTGGCGGGATTGGCGACTGCTGGGGTAATGAAAGACGTCGTGATGCTGGGCGGATACCAGGAAATCGAATTCGACTTCGTCGCCAACGACCCCGGCCTCACGCTGTTTCACTGCCACCAACAACTTCACATGGATTTTGGGTTCATGACACTGTTCGACTACGTCTAGCCTGGATTCGCGGGCCGTCTTCCTGCCTAACAAGATTTGTTGGGAAAGCCAGTTCCGACGCGGCGGTCCCGGCTCCTTATGTTGGTGGACGAAGTCAAAAAGCATCGCAATGCGACGGCAATGTGCAAATCTATACGGCCAGACCGCCCGCCGGCATTCCGCATCCGCCTCTTGCCGATGTGGGGTGTATCGAGGACCGCGATGCTACAAGTGAACTGCGCCCTCGGCAAGGTGCCTGACGAACACCAGATGGAAGGGATAAGGCTGGCCTTCGAGGGAGGCAGCGCCCAATTCGATGAGGAAGTCAGCGGGCGTACGCTGTTTCTCTTGACCAGGCCCCCAGCCAGCGTGGTATCGAAGCCGCCAGCTCCGGAAGCCGTTACATACCCCGCGCCCGCTGAGGGCCAACCGTAATCTTACTATGTGGGCAGCAAAACATAAGCCAGCGGAAGTGAGTCAAAGTAGTATCAGGCCGCCTCTTTCGGCGCCAGCAGTACATCTGGACTTCAAGGGGAGTCGGGTCTGCTGCGGACAACCGATGGAGCCGCGCCTGGCGCAGACGGGCGACCACCAGGGGCAATCCTTCTTCGTTGCCGTCTGGCGCTGCCCCCCAGTGCGGCCGCCTGACGCCCTGACCCCAGCGGGGGCGAGGAATAGATCCCTTAGCTTTTGACGCGGCAAAGGTTCTCCGGAAGGCGTGTCGCATTCCGACATAGAAAATTGACGGCGCTTTCTAACTGCATCTTGAAAATTGTAGGAGAGGCAACAACGCGCTCGTCACTGGCAGTGATACAACATCTCGGTCCGCTCACCACTACGCTCCAAGAGTCCTCACGCTCCAAGACTCCTCATTCTCACCATTACCGCAACGTGCTATGATACGGCCCGCTTCCAAAATGATTCTTGCCTGGATTTCAGTTGCATGGGCCTAATGCCTACCCCTGGCCTGGAAGAGCGAGGACCATATGAGCGAGAAACCCGGTTACGCAAGCAAGCTGATGTTCGCGACCCTGGCGCTACTGTTCAGCGTCAACATCGCCACCGCACAGAGCAAATCTGATCCTCTTAAGGCAGGATTTGAGAATCCGCCCGAAAAGGCACGACCACGAGTATGGTGGCATTGGATGAATGGCAACATCACCAAGGCAGGCATTAAGCTGGATTTGGAGTGGATGCACCGCGTGGGCCTGCGTGGCTTCCAGAATTTTGACGCCGCGTTATCGACGCCGCAGGTGGTCGACCATCGCCTGGCTTACATGACCCCTGAATGGAGGGACGCCTTCAAGTACGCGACGGTCCTCGCCGATCAATTGGGCTTGGAGGAGGCGATTGCGGGTTCACCGGGCTGGAGCGAGTCCGGCGGGCCCTGGGTTCCGGCATCGCAGGGAATGAAAAAGTATGTCTGGAGTGAGACACGCGTCGAGGGCGGCAAGCCGTTCACAGGGACGCTGGCTCATCCACCGTCGAGCACCGGGGCCTTTCAGAACCTCGCCATTCATGACCTTCTCCCCGCGCCCGAAGGTTCCAAGCCCATTCCGCAGTTCTATGACGATGCTGCCGTCGTCGCCTTCCGTGCGGCCGCCAGTGATGTGCCGCTGGAATCATTGCACCCGAAGGTCGCCGCGAGCGGCGCCACCCTTGACGCGGCGATGCTCAGCGACGGGGATTTGGAAAAGACCGTCAAGCTTCCCATTCCCGCGGTCGGCGAGAGTTCCTGGATCCAATACGAATTCGCTGAGCCGCAGACGATCCGCGCGGTCACCATTGTGACGAAGAGTGTGGATTCTATTACCGCAACGCTGGCGGGGATCGCCAACCCGGAGATTTCCCTGGAGACAAGTGATGACGGCCAAAGTTTCCGTGCCATCGAGAAACTTCCTGACGATGGCGCTCCCCAACATACCGTTTCTTTCCCGGCAGTGATGGCGAGGTTCTTCCGCGTTGTCTTCAAGCGGAAACCTGCTCCTCCTTTGCCTCCCTGGGCGAGCGGCTTGGACCTCGCGTCCTTGGGAATCAAGGCTGAGCCACCTCCGACCAGCTATGAAATTGCCGAACTGGTGTTGCATCCGGGCGCGCGTGTCAACCGGTTCGAAGATAAGGCGGCCTTTAGTACCCTGCCTGATCTCTATCAGTTCGCGACACCGACCGTCGCCTCCGCCGATGCTGTCTCGAAGGACGACGTGGTCGACCTGACTTCCAAAATGCACGCGGACGGGACGCTCGACTGGTCGCCTCCCGCCGGCAACTGGGTCATCCTCCGCTTCGGCTATTCACTGCTAGGCATCACCAACCACCCGGCGACCGCGGAGGCTACCGGTCTGGAAGTCGACAAGCTGAACGGGGACTTTGTGAAGAACTACATGGAGACCTACCTGAACAGCTACAAGCAGACGGTGGGCGCTGATTACATGGGTAAGCGCGGCATCCGCTACGTGATTAACGACAGTTGGGAAGCAGGTTCGCAGAACTGGACCGACGATATGATCGCGCAGTTCAAAAAACTGCGTGGTTATGATCCGCTGCCCTGGATGCCGGTGCTCGCCGGGATGGTGGTGGAGAGCGCCGAAGCCAGCGACCGTTTCCTGTGGGATTTCCGCAAGACCATTAGCGATTTAATCGCGAACGAACATTACGGCCAGTTGGAAGCCACGCTACATGAGTGGGGCATGGGCCATTACGGTGAATCGCACGAAGGCGGACGGGCTTTTGTGGCGGATGGCATGGAAGTGAAAAAGTTCAACGAAGTGCCCATGGGCGCCATGTGGACACAGGTCCCGGGGGTGAACAAGGAGCAATACAGCTACAACGCGGACGATCGGGAGTCCGCGTCGGTGGCCCACATCTACGGTCAGAATCTGGCCGCGGCCGAGTCCCTCACTGCGGCTGCCGCGCCCTGGGCGTGGTCGCCGGCGACGCTGAAGCCGACGGCGGACCAGGAACTTCTGAATGGGATTAACCGCTTCGTAATTCACGAATCAGCGCACCAACCCCTGGTGGGCAAGGCGCCGGGACTGACGCTCGGACCCTTCGGCCAGTGGTTCAATCGCAACGAAACCTGGGCCGAGCAGGCAGGCGTATGGGTGAATTACCTTGCCCGCAGCAGCTATCTGCTTCAGCAGGGACACTTCGCCGCGGACTTGGTTTACTTCTACGGCGAAGATTCGAACCTGACAGCAATCTTTGGGGATAAGCCACCGGACGTGCCGGCGGGCTATGGCTTCGACTACATCAACGCCGACGGCTTGATTCACATGCTGAGCGTTGCCGACGGGCGCATCACAACCAAGAGCGGTATGAGCTACCAGGTGCTGGGGCTCGATCCGTACAGCAAGCACATGTCGTTGCCGGTGCTGCGTGCTATTCACACGCTGGTGGAGGAGGGCGCCGTGGTGGCCGGCCCCAAGCCGACCGACGATCCCAGCCTCACCGACGATCAGGCGGAGTTCCAAAGGCTGAATAACGAGTTGTTTGGCGACGGCACGGGAGTGCAGCAAGTCGGCAAAGGCACCGTGTACGCAGGGCAGAGCCTGGCCGAGGTGTTCAAGGCCTTGAATGTGCCACCGGAGTTCGACTACACCAAGCCGGAAAGCGATACGCGCCTTCTCTTTGTGCATCGCAAGCTGGTCAACGGCGATCTGTACTTTGTGGATAACCGCAATGACCGCGATGAGACGGTGGACGCAACTTTCCGCGTCACCGGCAAGGCGCCGGAACTCTGGCACGCCGAGACAGGCAAGTCGGAACCTGTTTCGTACAAAATCGCTGACGGCCGCACCACGGTGCCGCTGCACTTGGAACCCTGGGGCGCGGTGTTTGTGGTGTTCCGCAAGGCCACGAAGGCGACTTCGCTGACATTGCCCAAGACCGTGGAGACGGAACTGGCGACGGTGGAGGGGCCATGGAATGTAAGCTTCCAACCGGGACGCGGGGCTCCGGCCTCGATTGCGCTGGACAAGCTGATATCGTGGACGGACAGCGATAATGCCGGGGTGAGGTACTTCTCCGGAATCGGCACCTATATAAAGACCATTCAGGCATCACCGGAATGGTTCAAGAACGGCGCGCATTTGTGGATCGACCTGGGCGACGTGAAGAACCTTGCGGAAGTGAGGGTGAACGGAAAGCCGCTGGGTACCGTGTGGCACGCGCCGTTCCGCGTGGATGCCACCAGCGCGCTTAAGCCCGGCAGGAATGAATTGACTATCAAAGTGATCAACGCCTGGGTCAACCGGCTGATCGGAGACCAGCAACCCGAGGCGACGACGAAGTATACGTTCACGGCTGTGAAGCCCTACAAAGCCAACTCGCCTTTGCTGGCTTCGGGCCTTCTCGGACCGGTGCGCGTCTTTTCCGAGGCCACCCGTTGAGCCAGTTCTCCGCACTGCTGCGTGGGCGGGGAACTGCCGGTTCCAGCACAGGTCCCGCCGCTGGTTCAGGATGATGCGGAGCCTGCTTTCTACCACGACCGATGCCGGACCGCCCTTTATTGACGCTGCCTGTTTCTAGACGATATGCTCGGTTGCAGTCGCGAGGGATGTTTCAATCCCCCTTTTTGGCATGCGTGCATCGTCTGGTACGCCTGTGTTTTGATTATGTTGACATGGAGCTAACTGACGCACTGACGGCTTGGTGCTTACGAGTGTACCTGCGAAGTGACCCGAGGCTGACTTACAAAGTGAATTCAATCTCCTGGAGCGCGATCAGCCGGACGGGGCCCAGCAATCCCGCGGCGGGGAGATTCTCGGCTCCATACTCCCGCACGTTGCTGTCGTACCATTCGCGGCGCTCGTTGTAGTCGCCATATTTCTCGATCACCTTTTCAACCCAAGCAGGTTTCTTCATTCCGCCCACGGCGTTTATCAAGCGGTTACTGATCCGCACTTCGAGGAAATTCCTGCCAGATTTAGTCCATTGGGTGACTTCGTGCTGATGCGGCCGTTTCCAGGTCACTCCCGCCGCGTGGCCATTGATGAATACCTTCGAAGCATCGTCCACGGTGCCCAGATCAAGGATGAGCTTTCGGCCCTTCAACAGAAAGCCGGCAGGTACTTCGAACTCCAATTCGTAGCGCGCCGTCCCGGAGAAGTGCCGGGTGTCGGCGCTATCGGTCCAGGAGCGGAGCACAGGCATTTGTTTCACCAGTTTGGGAAACTTATAAGCCTCGAACGTGACCCGCCAATCGCCGGTAATTTCCAGGGGCGCGGGCAGGTCACGGATCTCAGCCTGCCGGCGGCGGGATGGTTCTCCCGGAGCCGACGTGCGGATATAGCATGTCCCGTTATCGGCCATGCGGCAAATAACCTTCCCTTCTCCGGCCAGGATCTCCGCGGCGTTCGTCTCCACCACGTGGCGAGGTTCCGCCGCCTCGCGAAACACGTAGAAACACGACTCATAAGGATTCAAGCGGAAAGGAATCCGGACGCCCTGCTTTTCGAGGGAATAAACCGGCGCGGGACGGCACTCGCCGGTCTCGGCATTCCAGAGATCAGGAATCTTTCTCCCGACCCGAAACGTGGCGGCATTCTCCTGCACGGTAATCGAGGTGTTGGCCACGAAATAGCCGTCCGCCTCTCCCAGGCGACGATGCAAATGCACGATGGCATCGGAAGGTTCCGCCAATTCGAAATCCGGAGGCACGATGGTCCGCAGAATCTTGGGCAGATCGGACATCGAACGAAGAAAGATGGCCTCGCCCTTTCCTGCTGTGCGCCGGACCACCTCATCTTTGGGGGAGATCGTTCCGAATAACTCCTCTACCGCAGATTGAACCTGCCGGTCATGCTCGATATAGCTTGTATAGCCCGTGGCAAATTCCGGCAAACGACCGATCGCGATGACGACCCCACCTGACTGGCAGAACTCCTTCACGCGCTCGAGCGTGCGCACAGGGATATACGTGATGTTCGGGAGCAGCAGGACGGAATGCGCCATTTCGCCGATCAGGAGCTTTCCGTTTGCAAGCTTCGAGCGCTCGACGAGAACCTGGTCATTCACGAAGTTGAAGTCGTAGCCGCTGTGCACGATCAACGGCGCCAGGTCGCCCCATTGGATGGTTGCATCCGGAGACCAAAAGACCGTGTTCGGGACCGTGGACTTGCACCAGGCATCGTGAATGGGAGAGAGGACGGCAAGGTCGCCCACGAAGTGCCCCTGAGCAAGGAGCGAACAGCACCGGGCCACGTAGGAGGTAAAATGATGGTAATACTGCCACCAGGGCTCGGTGTGGCGGATCACCGCCGAGGCGTACATTTCAATGAAGGGCTCCACCTTTTCATCGGGATCGTTGTAACTGTACCCATGGTTGACAATTTCCTGATAGCCATCCCGCAAGCCGGGGTCGAGAACCGATTTCATCAGCTCCAGATTCGACGTGAAGCGATACGATCCCGGATAGCCCGGCGCCGAAATGAAGGTAAAGCTTTCGGCCGAAACCAGTGGGCGCCCGTAAATATGCGCAGCACTGGAGGCGTATTTCCGGTGGACGGAGATTTGCGGCTCGCCAGTGGTGACCTGCTCGCCCTCGGGAATCGTGTTAACGCCGTAACCTTCCATCAGTTCTGCGACGCTGCCGTGAGACTGGACGCGTGACTTCAGGTGGTTCTCTTCACACCACTCCCGCAAGGGAACAAAGAAGTTCTCGATGATGAGCTGCGACAGTACCTGAATGAAGTCGTGGCGGATGCGTGGTGTCTTGTCCCTCACATCGAACCACATCGCCGGCAGGTGCGGCTGCAAATCGTAGCCCTGGCGCTTCTTGAATTCCTCCAGGAAACCGTCGGTCCAGTAAAGGCTGTGCAGGGGCAGATGGATTTCGAAGCTATCGCAAAAGACTCCGCGCACCGTTTTCCCAAACTGGTCGCCGATCGCTTTTTTGAAGGCGCCGCCGCAGACTTCGAGGTGGCGATCCAGAGCCTTGCGAGAGAAATGGTTCAGCACATATCCTTCGTCACCGAGCGCGGCGGTGCGCACGGCCTGCCGCGTGGGCATTTGCTTGAAGGAGATAATCTTCCATCGGCCCGGAGGCACTGGCCAGCCCACCGGTGGCCGCACCACCGCCCAATACTTGGGATCGGAATAACGAAGGAAAGGCCGGAGGTCCTGAAGCGTGCCCGGGTCCAGCGCCTCGTCCGAGCCCAGTGTCTGGGCGGCGAAGAGGCCGATCAGTTTCTCGTGTTCACCCAATTCGCCGGGGATCCTCACGCCGTAGCCGTTCGGCCCCTGCTCTTCTTCCATCGTCATCTTGATGCACTGCGAACCGAGCTCAATGGGAATCCAGGGGCCGCCGTATGGCCAGCCGGTCCCCAAGGTGAAGTCCACGCGGAGGCCGAGTTCCCTGGCTTTGTCCACCGTGAACCGGACGAGCTGTGCCCAGCGGTCGGAGAGGAAATCGAAGTTGCCCTCGAGCTCCAGCGGCGTCATCCATTGCATTTCAACGCCGCCGAGGCCTTGCTTCTGCATCTGCCCCAACTCGTAGGCGATGCCTTCCTCGGTGGCGTTGGGGCCAAACCACCACCAGCGCGTCCAATTGTGTGAATCGTTGCCAGGTTTCAGGAAGGCGGCCTTGAGCGATTCGTACGCGGAGTCGGCCTGCGGCGGGCTAGGGGCGGCAAAGAGCTTTCCGGGGCGGAGCAAGATTCTGTTGGCCAGAGTCTTGTCGAGCAGGCCTCCGGAAACTATGGCGAGTGTGTTTCTCAGGAAGCGTCGGCGATGCATGGCTGGTCTCCTCCCAGATGGTTTGAACGGAATCAAGGGCACAAATTTAACCTGCGATTCGTGACCTCCCTGTGCAGAAATGTTTTTACCTCACTCTTGCCACGGATACAAATTGCCTTTTAAGGAATTCAGACAGGGATTGGGTCTCACAGTCATCAGTCAATGGTTACGGCTCGTCCCGCTTCTTTCGTCTCCCGTTGGCGCTCAGTTCCTTTTAGAATATAGCTGCGAATTGCTCAGGAGGTGCGCATATGGAACCTTTCGATATCAGGATGGGTCGTCGCGAGCTGCTCCAAACAGTCCTGGCAGGCGTGACAGCGTGGAAGGCATGTGACCCGGCGGTGGGAGAAAGCTCCGCCTTAGCGCCCACTCGGACCCGCAGAAGTCAGCTGCGCGTCGAGGTTGACGGTTCGCGGCCGATGCTCTCTTTTCTGAGCTGGGACACAGAGGGAGGAAACCGCGTTCACACGAACTTGCTTCGGGCTGAATCTTCCGTCGGGCTGCGAGTGCACGCTGCCGGACAGGTCCACTTTGGGCGACAGCTTGCCACTCATATTGAAGGGGCCGGGGCCGGTGGCTGGCGCTTTCTCGTGAGCGTCACACCAGAATCAAAAATAATCTGCGGGGTCCACCCTGAGGACGATCGTTGCGCACTCACCTTTGCTGCACAGGGCGCCCACAAGAACCGGATCGAGAACGTCGAGGTGATTTTTCCTTTTGATCCTCGGGTCACACCGACCACCATCCTTGCCAGTGCCTGGAACGAGG
>JAIQGA010000050.1 GCA_020072925.1 Terriglobia bacterium
TTGCCGCGATTTTGGATCCGCGCATCCACCCTACATTTTTCTGGTTTCGAGCAACAGGTGTTCCTTGAATTCTGTTGGAGCCGACGGGTTCTTGGCATCAACCACCCCGAGATCTTTGCCGTTCTCGTAATCCACAACGCGGTACGTGCCTGGAGCAAGACCACGAAGCTCCACTTGGCCCTTCCAGGGCTTCTCAGGCAGGGGAGCAAAAAAGGCGTAGAACATTCTTCCGTTTTTCTGGATGGCGTAGCCTTCGGGCACGTCATATCCGTACACGTATAAATCCAGGAACTTACCGGTCGACAGCATCTGCGTGCTGTAAATCCCGATCCACTTTTTCCACACGGCTTGCTTCTCGGGATTCAAGTAGACATCCTTGAAAGACGGCCCATAGTCTGGCCAGGTAAACTTCGTCCCCACCACGCCGCCGGCGCCGACTGTGGAGGCGAAGTCTTGTCCAAATTCCCGATACTCTTTTCCCGCGCGCTTCATGGCCGTCAACTCCACGTGATCGCCGTAAACGGCCGCTTGCGGTCCGAGGAGCGCCTTGTACATCTTGATGCGCTGCCGCACCTGTACCGACCCCACCGGATCGGCCGTTACGGCCTGGTCCTCGTAAGGGAGCCAGGCGACGTTCGGCACCGTCCCGCACGGGCAAATCTGGGTTACGCTCGCGGGTTTGATCTGGCGGGTTGTTTCGTAGACCACCTTAAACACTTCGCCCATGGCGAGAACGGAATCCTGTGGAGACCGATGATGATGGGCCGGATTGTAGCAATCGGGCACTGTGAAACACATATCGAGCTTGCTGCCGTCAAACCCCATGTCGCGGATAAGTCGTGTGGTGATCTGCCGGTAATACTCCTGGACGGCGGGCAGCGCAGGACATAACATCGCACGATTTAGAAACGCGCGCGCGTGCTTGCCGTTCTTATCGAGGATCAGCCAGTCCGGGTGCTCCTCGACGACCTTGGCCGCACGTCGTTGCTCAGCTCGCGCCTCGGGTGTTTTCTCTTCTTCGCCGATCGCTTCCCACACCTGGCCATCGCCCACCGCCAGAGGCACCCACCAAACCTGCACTTTGAGGCCCTCCTGGTGAAATACGTCGACCAGCTTCTTCAACGCGTCGTCGGGGAAATTGAAGGGGCGAGCCTCCCAATCGCCGAAATTGTTGAACCAGCGGTAATCGAGCGTCGCCCACTTGATGCCGAACTCTTTGAGTTTGGGAATGGTCCCCAACATCTGCTTTGGGGTCACATCGGAGCGGTATCCCCACCCACACCAACTGATATTGTAGTCTTCGGGATTCGGCCTGGCCGGCGTCCAGCCTTGCCGCTGGAGCAATTCGGAATAGAGGCGCAGTGGCTGGTAGTAGTCCCCTGCATAAACCGCCACGAACGTGCGGGCGCTCGCATAACTTTCCCCCGGTTGGAGCATCGCCGCCGGTTCCTCCACCACCGCGGCACTGATGCGCTGATCGCGTTCCACCTTGACGGGCAACGAGAGAACCCGCGGTGCCGGCTCCGCATGGCCGATGGCTTCGCCCACGGAGGCAGTCCAGAACGCCACTACCGGGATTCCACCGCCTTGGCCGGTCGGTGAGACGGTTCCGATGACGTTGGACTGGGAGAAATCTGCCTTCATCATGGAGATAGTCTCTTTCCCCCATTCGTAACTTGCCCCTTGGAATGACCAAAGTTGATACGGCGGAACTTTCGCGTCGGCCAGTGAGGCGTTGAAGTGGTGCTGCTGGCTTATCAGCTTATCCAGCTTCACGGACGACGGGCTGGTGTTTTTGTAAGCCACCGAAGCAAGTGCAAGGGCAGGGAAGTCGTCGTATACGTCGACAATCAGCCGTTTCTCCAAATCCTTACGGGAAGAGCTGCTGCCCGTAATCTCAATGCGCTTTCCTCTTGTACCGATACGACTCTTCTGATCTGAGATCTTCGCGTGCGCAAGATCCAGGAGGAAGTCCTCGATGGGCTTGCCGTCAACCACCGGATAGCCGTCCGCGGAGCCCACTCCCGTCTGTGGGTCATCGAGGCTCAGCAATTTGCCGTCCTGGATTCGCGAGGCGCGAATATACCCCGACGGCAAGATTTCAAACTCCGCCTCCGCCGTCCGGATGACTATAGGGCCACTCGATTGCACGGCCACCGTAATCGACGAGGTAGAAACTGTTTCCGCCTGTCGTGCCGGTTCTCTTTTGGAGCAGCCCAGGAACGCCAAAGATGTGATGACAGCCAGCAGCAAGGCAAGCCACTCCACCCGCCGCCGGTGATTACAGATCTGCACAACGGATTCTCCATTTACCCCATGCCCTTTCCCCTCCATCCTATTCATATTCACCCCCGCTGCCTCCGGGTCTTCATGAAAACAACCCGACCCTTACCTGCTTTTCAGCGCGCACGCGTCGACCCTGTGTGATTTCCGTTTTGCCTACCTGGCGGGGGCCAGTATACTCCTGGTCAGCCGGTCGTGCGACCTTCATACGTGTCTTGAGAAACACCAGTTTTCACGACCTGGAGGCCGGATGCGAATATTGAGCGCCAATGCCTGCATGTTGAATGCTCGACGCGCAGGAACGGTTATTCCTGCATTTAACATCCCTTATCTTCCCATGATGGCGCCGATTGTCGCGGCCTTGCGGGATACGGAGGCTTTTGGCCTCATCACTGTCGCGCGTCTCGAATGGATCAAGTTTGAATCACGGAGTCCGCGGGCTATCTATGAAGAATATCAGCGAGTCAAGGATGAACGTTTCACCCGGCTGCATCTCGACCACGTCCCGGCCATCGATGAAGACGATATGCGCGTGGACTACGAGGCTGTGATTCGAGAGGCGATCGAGCTTGGGTACGAGTCGGTGATGGTGGATGGTTCGCGCCTCCCTCTGGACGAGAACATTCAGGCGACCAGGAAAATCGTGGACATTGCACGCACGGCCGGAGTACCGGTAGAGGGCGAATTGGGAGCTGTGTTCGGCCACGAAACCGGGCCCCTGCCCTCCTACGAGGAACTCTACGCGACCGGCAAAGGATTCACTGATCCCGAAGATGCCCGGCGATTCGTCGAGGAGACCGGGGTTAGCTGGCTCTCCGTAGCGGTGGGGAATGTTCACGGGGCCATATCCGGGGTCGCACGCCACAGCAAAAAAGTGCAAGCAAGACTGAACATCGAACATCTTCGAAGAATTCATCAGAAGGTGGGAATTCCGTTGGTCTTGCACGGGGGATCCGGAATCAAAAAAGAATGCCTGCGGGATGCCTTCCAGCACGGCATCGCTAAAATCAATATCGCTACCGCCATCCGACAACCCTACGAGAGAGCACTCCCTCAGTCGGTCAGCGCTGCTCAAACGGCTGCGTACGAAGCAGCCGTGCGAGTTCTGACCGATGAATTACAGGTTCGAGGGTCCCGCCATCATATCAATCCTGAGGCAGAGTAGACGGCCCGAAGGGCTCGGCCCGGGAACTTCGCGTGTCCGTTCTCTGCCCGGCGGCAAGATTACTTTTCGGAAGGGAATTCGAAGCTGATCAGGTCAGCGCGAAATCCGCCGGTCCGGATGGCCCCGTAGGCGAGCCCGGCAAGCATCCAAATGCTCCCTGCAATCTTGGCGTTCGTGTTCAAGCTCCACCAGAGAAGGAAGCAGATCAGGAATCCGCAGAGGGGTGGGAAGAAATTGGAGAGCCTGCGCTCCTCTGCCCGAATGTAATAGCGGACCAGGGATGCAGCGTTTACACCCATGAAGGCGATCAACGCACCAAAGTTGAGCAAATTCACACCCCGCTCGTAACTGATGGTCAATGCTCCGAGCAGAGCAAGGACGCCGGAAAACAAAACATTATTACGGGGAATCTGCCTTACCGGGTCAATCGAACCGAAGAAGGATCTCGGAATCGCGTTGCTCCGGCCCATGGCATACAAGAGTCGGGCCGCGCCAAGCTGCGATCCCAACCCCGAACCAACCGTGGCCACCAGTAGTGTTCCATTCACCAACTGCAGCAGCCAGGGACCGCCGGCCAGGCCTGCGACGTGCACAAAGGCGGTCACCACATCCGGGAAAGGCTTGGCGGTCGGCCAGATCAATTGCGCGGCGTAGACTTCACAGGCGGCCAGCAAGCCGGTGACCAGGCAGACCAGAACTGTGGCAAGCAGGATGTCGCGTTTGGGGTTTTTCGCCCCTTCCGATAGTGTCGATATGCCGTCGAATCAGATGTACGTGAGCACCGCCAGAGACGTTCCTCCCAACACCGATTTGAGGGTTGCGGAAGATGTAATGCGCGGCCACGACGAAGAAAATGGCAATCACTACACCCATGCCGATCGCCAGGACGTCATTGATTCGAGCGGAAGTACGAATCCCAACGAGATTAAGCCCAGTGAACAGGCCGGCAAAAAACACCGCCCACACAACGTAAGGAACACCCGGAGCTAGGTTGCGCGCCAGTTGCGCACACAAGATGGTGCAGATCAGCGGATTCAGCAAGTAGTCCATCACCATGCCCCAGCCGGTCACGTACCCGAGAGCAGGGTGGACTTCCGCCCCGACATACGTAAACGCCGACCCGGCGCTAGGGTAGGCTCTTGCCATACGACCGTAGCTGATGGCTGTAAACAGCATCGCGACCATTGCAATGAGGATGGACGTGACAACGTGCCCATGCGCCCTATCGCTCACCACTCCATACACCGGCATGGGTGCTGTCGGCTGGATTACTACGATGCCGTAGAGAATAAGATCCCAAAGCCCCAGGGCTCGCCGCAGTTTAGGGGTAACGTCAGATCCTCTAGTGGCTGCAGTTCCCATTCGGTCTCCAGAGTTTACCCGCCCTCCAAGCCGAGGACATCATTAGACCCGACCTGTCATTCCCTGAATCGGGCCACGATTGTCAACCAATCCGCGCGAAACTTCAAACCAATGTTTTGCTTTTCAGCTCTTGCTTTTCAGCTTGACAAAGAGGCGCGCTGGGCCTTATAGGGTGCAAAGTTCTCGTGAAACGATACTGAACCGCGCGGGACTGTGCGCTGTTTCGCCGCTCAGGAACTGAAGGACAACCGTGCTCGGGAGTGGGTTGCCCGCAAACAGCAAGAGGCAAGGGCATGAGCTTGTTGGCGTTTGATATCGGCTCCAGTTGTTGTAAGGCAGCGTTGTTTAGCGTCACCGGGGAAATCCTTGGACAAGGCGTGCGGTCCTACGTGCCCGACTTCCCTCGCCCCTCCTTCGTGGAGATGGACCCGAAGAAGTTCTGGGATGCAGTTTGCCAGGTATCGCGTGCACTGGCGGATGCGGCAGGGCGGGACGCCGTCGAAGCCCTGTCCATCAGTTCGCACGCCGAAAGTTTCGTTCCTGTAAGTGCGAGCGAGGCGCCTGTAGGACCAGCGATCCTCAATATTGACAACCGTGCCTCCGCAGAGGCCGAATGGTTGGGCCGAGAGCTGGGCAAAAGGAGGCTCTTCGACGTTACCGGTCTTGTTGTGCACCCGATGTTTTCGATCCCCAAAATCCTCTGGTTGCGGAAGCACCAACCGGATGTTTTTTCTGCTGCCAGCCGATTCCTCAACGTAACCGCTTACGTCCTGCGGCGGCTGGGTCTGCCTCCCTACGTCGATTATTCGTTGGCGTCCCGTTTTCTTGCTTTCGATGTGCATCGGCGACACTGGTCTGAAGAGATCCTCTCCGCAGCCGGGTTGGCGGCCGACCGTCTTCCCATTCCTGTGCCCGCCGGCACCATCGCTGGCAAGCTAGGAGCTGAAGCTGCTTCTCAGCTCGGCGTGGCCACGGGCACCCCGGTGGTCGTCGGAGGGCACGACCAGGCTTGCGGAGCCTTAGGAGTGGGTGTGATTTCCCCAGGTCTCGTTGCGGACTCGATGGGGACTTACGAGTGCATCACGGCGGTTTCGGATCAGCCCAAATTAGGTGACGAGGCATTTGCCTCCGCCCTGAATTCCTACTGTCACGTGGTACCGGGGATGTATCTGACCCTCGCTTATTTTCCCTCCGGGATCATGGTCAAGTGGTTCCACGACTTGTTACTTCAGAACGGAGGCAGGGGCGGTGAGACAAAGGCAGCCTCCGGGCCAGTCGAAGTCTACGCATGGCTGGAATCCCGGTCGCCCAAAGGTCCGAGCGGGTTGTACGTTATGCCTCACCTCATTGGGACTTGTAATCCGGACTTCAATCCTCGAGCTCGGGCAGCCGTGATCGGTCTAAGTGCCGACAGTGATAGCGGGCAAATCTACAAAGGAATCCTGGAGGGAGTGGCGTGCGAGTTGGCGCAGATCTCCGAACTTGTGGCAAAGGCAGTCGGGGATTTCCGCGATTTTCATGTAGCGGGTGGCGGCTCGCATTCTCCGCTTGGCTTGAAGCTGCGAGCGGCTCTCACCGGACGACGCCTGCACGTGATGCAGTGCCAGGAGGCCGTATGCCTGGGCACAGCGATCCTGGCCGGAGTTGCAGCCGGAGTCTATCCCAGCGTCCCGGCGGGGGTAGAGCAGGTCGTCAGGGAAGGCGCGGTTATCGAACCCGACCTTCAACTGGCGGCAGCGTATGCCGAATATGTTAAGCAATACCCATTGTTATATTGCGCGATCACAAAGATTCGCGAGCCACGCAAACCTTCAGGAGAAGGGGAGTCACCATGATTCAGCCGACGGTGGGATTCATCGTATACGGGGTTCACAAAGACGGGCTCAAGGACCCAATGGGGGCGCCCTTTATCGACGAGACGATCGTCAGAGACTCCAAAGCGGCCTTGACCAAGGCGGGCCTCAAATTGCTTGATCACAACGTCGTCGTCGCGACCAAGGAGGAAGCCCGGGCCGCCCTGAAGAAGATGAAGTGTGACGACAGCGTGGATGCAGTGGTCTTGTTTTCGGGAACCTGGGTCTGGGCGGCGCATCTGGTGGGCGCCGTGCGAGACTTCGCGGCGACGGGTAAGGGAGTCCTGCTCTGGACACACCCCGGCTCGCAAGGGTGGCGCCCGGTGGGGGGACTGGTCATGCATGGAGGACTGCTGGAGATTGGTGTGCCGCACAAGTTCGTCTACGGTGCGGCCGAGGAGGCTGACACGGTCGAGAAGATTGTGAGCTATGCCCGGGCTGCACACCTGAAAAACTTCCTGAACATGTCGACACTGGGCGCCTTTGGGGGGCGGGGAATGGGACAAACCTGCGGGGCGGCTGATCCCTCTCAGTGGATGCGCATGTTCGGGGTCGATATCGATTCTCGCGATACCACCGAATTGACCCGTGCTGCCGAGCGCCTGCCGTCGCAAAAGCTGCAGGAATTGCAGCCCCGCTTGCAGAGGCTGTTTGGGGCGGCGCCCGAATCAACGGTCGTCAACGAGCGCTCCATGCGCCTCTACCTGGCGCTGCGAGAAATCGTGGAAAAAGAGAAGTTCGACTTCTATACCATCCAGTCGTTTCCGGGGCTGGGCGACGACTATTCCGCGACCTGCTTCGCCCAGAGCATGATGCTCGAGGACGGCTTTGGCACCTCAACGCTGGGCGATTTCAATACCGCCCTCACCGTCTGGCTCTTGACCAAGCTCAGCAAGGAACGGGTTTACTACGGCGATCTTCAACACATCGACAAGAAAACGAAGGAGATCAAGATCATCGGTGACGGCGCGTGCCCGCCTTCATTGGCGGGCAAGCTGGGTCCGGCGGGATTCGCCGAGCACGGGATCCCGACGGAAGGTGACGCCGGGGGCCTCTCGGTCAAGCTCATCTGCAAGGTCGGTGAGGGCGTCCTCGCGCGGCTGGGGAGAGTCGAGGGAGAATTCCGGATGGTGGTCACGCGCGCCAGCATCTTTGAGCCGCCGCACGAGAAACTGGAACAACGCCTGAGCGAATGTGGCATACCCTTCTGGCCTCACGGATTCGTGACCGCTCATTGTGACCTCGAAGTACTTCTCCAGCACTGGACCAACGAGTATGCGTGCCTGGGCTATGGGTCTGACCTCTACCCTGCGCTGGCGGACTTCTGCGAGATGTCGGGGATTAAGCCCGTGCTGCTCTAATCCAGAAGTTACGGTTCCCGACGAAGTAGCGTGATGACGGTAAGGCTTTGCCCCCAGCCAATGGCGAAGGATAGCGGGGGCAAGTGGGTACGTCCTCCGACAAGTATGGCCGGCAGGCGCAGATCTTGCGGTTCAGGTCTGCGCGCCGAAGGCGCAATGTCTGTGGAGATCGCAGACCCATAGGGTCTGCGCCAGCCCTGCGATCGCGCTGCCGACTTGGCGACTGCGTAGTAGGGACACGCCATGGCGTGCTCCTAGGGGCAGGACGCCCGTGCTACGGGGCGCCGGGCTGAAGCCCGCCGCGACGATCAGCCGATGGGCGCGGGGTTCCTCATGTTTTCACCCTGAGCGCAACGAAGGGTCTCGGCAGTTTCTCCCTCAACTGCGGGGATTCTTCGCTAACGCTCAGAATGACGGGCCGATGGACTCCCCCTTTCGCGGGAATGACAGGGCGGCGAGAGTTGCGTGGTGCGCCGCGGGCAATGTAGCGCAAGATTCGTTTTCCAAATCTTGCGGCTTTTCCATTTCCTTGAAGAGCCGCAACTTCAAAGAACGGAAGTTGCGCTACGAGACAAGAGCCGCAAGTCCAGGCAAGCAGTGGTCACCGTCAGACGGGACTTGCGGTACATGCTCCACGAACGGCATTGAAGAGCCGCAAGTCCAGGCAAGCAGTGGTCACCGTCGAGCAGGACTTGCGCTACGTGCTCGACTCAAAGCCTTCTCGCCAAGAGGAGCGCGTGCCCGCCGACTGGCTTGAGGGAAATCTGAGAGGCTGAAAAGAGGGTCCCTTGCCGAGGAAAATGTGGGTGCCTGCGGAAGCCTGTACACGCTCAAGGAGGAAAACCTAATCGGCGGCGGACTTGCTTTTTTGACCGCAGCGGGATGCGGCGCTCTGACAAGCGCGCAACCCTTTGGAGCGCACTCGCTCGCCAAAGGCTGGCGATTGATCAGGCGTCACAACCCGGCTGCGGCCTGGCTTCCCAGGCTCGGTCTGGACTAGAGCAAGCGGGCTTCCATTCGGGGGTTGAGGCCCAGTAATTTAAGTCATATCAAATTCAAGGATTTAGCGAGTTGGCAAGAGGAAGTCTCTCGGCCAAGGCCATCCCACTATGCAAGCCTGTGCTAGTATGCATGAAGATTTGGGCAGCATCCTGGGTGAGGGGGACGAAAGGCCGGCTCCCCTTACATCCCAGGGCCATTCGCGATTACAATACAGAGCCATGCCTGACAATCGAGCTACTCGCATTACCACGTTGAAGAAGGTGCCGCTCTTCGCTGACCTCAATGACAAGGAGGTCGGCTTTCTCGCCGAGCGTGCTGTGCCGCACCACCCCAAAGACGGGGAGCTGATTTTCTCCGAAGGCGAAGCCTGCGAGGGGCTCTATGTAATCGAGACGGGCTCCGTGCGGATTTTCAAAACCTCCGTCAGCGGGCGAGAGCAGGTGCTCACCATCGAGGGTCCGGGGCAGTCCATTGCGGAGTTGCCCGTCTTCGACGGCGGCGCCTACCCTGCCTCGGCGGCCGCGGTGGGCGACACCACGCTGCTGGTGGTGGGGAAAAAAGATTTTCAGGCGCTCTGCCTTCAGCATCCCGAAGTCGCGCTGAAGGTGCTCAAGGTGGTGGGCTCGCGGCTGCGGCGGCTGGTGGGCATCATCGAGGAGCTTTCCTTTACCACCGTGCGGCACCGCTTGGCCGGGCTGCTTCTGCGTCTTGCCAAGCGCAAGGGCTCGCAGACCGCCCGAGGCCTCGAAATCACTATCACGGCCAGCAATCAGGAACTCGCCGCGCATATCGGCACGGTGCGGGAACTGGTCTCGCGCAACCTCAGCCGCTTCCAGGCCGAGGGCATCATCAAGCTGGACGGCAAGACCGTGATCGTCCTCAATCTCGTCGCGCTTGAGGCGGAAGTGGAGAGTGGGGAATGACCCAAAACTTTCAGCCCTCAGCCGTCAGCTTCTCCACCCAGTCGGCGAGGCTAAACTTGGTTCCTGCCCATAGTGTGGTACACTATCGCATGTGGCGAAATTCAAGTTCGCTCAAGGGCTGTGGGACTGGTTGTTCGCGTTGCCCGAGTTTTCCTTTGAATGGGACGAGGGAAATGCCGCCAAGACTTTTCAGAAGCATGGGGTCACGTGCGAAGAAGCCGAGCAGGTCTTCATGGGGCGCCGCTTTATCCCTCTTGGAGAACAAATCCAGCCTGCCTACCCAGAGCCATGATTCGGGGTCCTGGGAGAAACCTTCCAGGGAAGATTGCTGTTCTTGGCCTTCACGATCCGCCACCAAAGCATTCGGGTGATATCGGTTCGTCCCACGAATCAAAAAGAGAGGAATTTCTATGCCTCGCTACGTAAAGAATGAATCGGAGTACCGACAGGTCAACTTTGAGTCGGGCAAAATCAAAGCCGCTATGAAGAGAGCGCGGGCATCTCGCAAGCAGCCGACTTCGGTGGCCCTCGATCCCCAACTTGTTGCGGAACTAAAGGCCGAGGCGAGCGCTCGCGGAGTACCCTATCAGGTCCTTATGCGCATGTTCATCGTCGAAGGATTCAAGCGGCTAAAGCGAGTTGGCTGACAAAGAAACTGACCGAGGTGCCAACCCGAGGCCATTCTACTTCCCAGCAGCGTGACAGAAGTCATCGTCGTGGCGCGAGGCACCGGTTAGTCTGCGGGTTGGAAGGAAGGTGCCTATGGCGCTCCGTTCGGTAGACGTATTGATTCAAGAGCATCGCGCGGTGGAGCGGGTGCTCGAAACCCTCGAAGGATTGATTGACGACTTCCTCACCAACCCGGAAGTCCCTGACGCCGCCAAGCAGGAACTGGGCGAAGTGAGCGATTATCTGGCGCGCGACCTCGTGCTGCACATCCAAAAAGAGGACCAGGGGCTATTCCCGGCGCTGGGGAAATTCCTGCCGACCAACGAGGGTCCGATTGCCGTGATGCTGCACGAGCACCGGGAGATCGATCAGACGCACCAAGAGCTTGCGCAAGGAATTGCGGAACTGGAGCAGCATCCTTCCGTGGGCGGAAAGGCCGCAGCACAAATCCGCGACCACGGGCGCTGCCTGATCCAGGAATTAAGGGCGCACCTTTATAAGGAAGAGCGAGTGCTGTTCCCCTTCGCGGAGACTTGCCTGGGCGAAGAGGACGATCGGGTGATCCTGCGGAAATTCGATTCTCTTGCCGTCGGGAGTCGGCAGTGAACATTTGAGAATCGAGAGTTGAGGGTTGAGAGTCAAGACGGGTGAGTTGACAGTCAACAATTGAAAGTCGAAAGACCACTTCAGAATCGCAAACAGAAGGCCGACGACCATTAACCCCCAGTCCCCAGCACCCAGTCCCTTGCCTGCCGATTCCTGTCTTCTGACTTCTGATACCAGTTTCCCGTCAAACCTAAAGTACTGTGCGCCGATCAGAGACAACCGCACAGGGAGTCTCTGTGGCCTTCATGCTTCTCAAGCCTCAACACAGAGCCCACAGAGGGCCTCAGTGGCCTCCGTGTTGAGTCTTTTTCCAGCTACAGAGGACACAGAGCTAGTTCTGATAACTGGTTCCGCAATCATAGCAGGTCTATTGGCAGACCTTATCCTACGGAATTAAAGCGCTACGAATGACGTCGAATTGGTATGACTCCTGACTTCTGCCTTCTGTCTTCCTTGCCCCGGCTCGTCACCGTCCTTACGCTTCCAGTGCGTATTCGAGATCAGCGATCAGGTCTTCCACGGCCTCCACGCCTACGGACAAGCGGACCAGGCCATCGGTGATGCCGATCGCCAGGCGCTGCTCGCGAGGAACGGCGCGATGGCTGGTGGAGGCAGAGTGCACGATAAGCGAGCGCGTATCGCCCAGGCTGGCAGCACGCGCAAAGATCTGCACGCGGTCCATCACCTTTTTCCCGCCTTCATAGCCGCCCTTCACTTCGAAGCTCATCATGGCGCCAAACGCCCTCATCTGTTTCTTCGCCAAATCGTGGCCCGGATGGTTCGGCAGGCCGGGATAATTGACGCGTTCGACCCTCGGATGCTTGGCCAGAAATTCCGCAATCTTCTGTGCGTTGGCGCAATGCGCGGGCATGCGCAAGTGGAGCGTGCGGGTGCCTCGCAGAATCAGCCAGGCGTTGAAGGGGCTGATGACGCCGCCGAAGTCGCGGAGGATGTCGTGGCTCAAGTGAGCAATGTAGTCGCGAGGACCGATAACCGCACCCGCCATGGCATCGCCGTGCCCGCAGAGGTACTTCGTCGCGGAATGGACCACCACGGTCACGCCCAGCTTGAGAGGCTGCTGGAGCGCCGGCGAAGCGAAGGTGTTGTCGATCATCGTGGGCACGCCGCGCTCGCGGCCGAGCCGCGCCAGGCCGGCAATATCCAGAATTTCCAGGATGGGATTGCTGGGTGTCTCGAAATAAATCAGCTTGGTGTTGGGCCGAATCGCCTGGGCAAAGTCCTCCACGCGCGTCGATTGCACGAACGTCGTGGAAGCGCCCATGGCGGGCAGCTTTTTGTTGAGGAAGTTGTAGGCCGCACCGTAGAGCGAGCGCGCCGCCACGACGTGGTCGCCACCCTTGACGTACCCAAGAATCGCCGAAGAAATCGCCGCCATGCCGGAGGAGAAGGCCAGCGCGGCTTCGCCCCCTTCGAGGGCCGCCAGCTTTTCTTCCAGCGCGTGGATGGTGGGATTGCCGTAGCGGGTGTACATGTACCCAGGCTTTTCCTCGCCGTACACCGCGGCCATCTCATCCGAATTGGCGGAGGCAAACGTCGTGGATTGATAAATCGGCGTGTCGAGCGCGCCGGTCATGCGGCACGGCGCTTCACCGGCGTGGACGGCCAGCGTGGCAAACTGATATCCGTTTTTCATTCAGCACCTCAATGAAGCATTGGGTCGAGACCCGGTCGGAATCAGTAGAGTAATCCCTCCCGGCGCGTAGGGGAAGAGCCAGTTCGAGCCAAGTTGCAGCAGGCCAAGGCGCTTCTTCGAGAGCCGTCCGTTGTCAGTTGTCCGTAGTCCGTGGGAAACCTGGAGCTCGCCGAAGCATTGCGACTGACAACTGACGACTGACAACGGACAACAAACGAATTCCCTTGACCCACTGGACATCGATTCCCGAAATGACTAGACTTTTAACTTACCAAGGCAAGGATGTGTCCGGGGGTGCTTTATGGCGGTTTGTCCGGAGTGCGAAGCCAAGGTCGACGTGGATGAAGAGGACATGGAGGAAGGCCAGACGCTGGACTGCCCCGAGTGCGGCGCGGAATTGGAAGTGGTCAACACGAACCCAGTAGAATTGGACGTCGTCGGCAGTGAAGAAGAGGAAGAGGAAGAAGAGGCCTGGTAACGTGAAACTGCGAGTCTCTCCCGGGACGGAAGTCGCCACGCTGCGCTCAGCATTTTCCCTTCGGCCCACACGCGGAGGGAAATTGTGGCGGATCGCCACGCTCGCGCTCGTTTTCGCCATCACCCTGAGTGCCTCACCGTCACTCGCCAAGAAGAAGCGGATCATCTCCAAAACCGTCAGCGGGCAGGTGTTGGATCCCAATGACAATGGCATCGATGGCGCCGCCGTCATGCTAAAGGACCTTCAGACAGGCAAGACCTCGGCGGTTTATACGCGAGACGGCGGGCAATATCAGTTCACTGGGCTCGATATGCATCACGACTACGAAGTCCACGCGAGAATTAAAGGCGTGGACTCCGAGACTCAGCAGGTCAGCTCCATCGACGAACGAGAGCGACTGACCATCAACCTGACCATCCCACCACCCAAATCCTGATTTTCCTGCTTAAGCGCGTGAGGGGACGAGCACGCGCAGCGCGCGTGGAGCCACCTCGATGGTTGCCGGTAATTCCTGCATGAATTCGCCGTCGCCGAAAAGCTCCAGGCGCGAGGCGCTGCGGAGGGTTATACGGCGCGTCTGAAAGTAGATAATGCGCGGATGGTTGAGGTGCCGGCCGCGATAGGCGCTGGGTACCCAGCGCAGGAGTTCGAGCTTGGCCATGTAGGGAACAATGCAGACGTCGAGCAGGCCGTCATCGAGTCGGGCGCGCGGCGTGAGCTTCAGGCCTCCGCCGTAGGAAACGTTGTTGCCCACGACCGCAAAGAGCACGTCGCCGGAAAAGTTCCGGTCTTCGGATTCCAGCTCGAGCGGCTCGGGGCGGTAAGACTTCAGGCAGCGGAGAAGGGCCCAGGCATAGGCCAGCGAACCATGCAGGCGATGGACTTGCTCGTTGGCGTAGCGCGTCACGACAGAGTCAAAACCCGCCCCCGCCAGGCAGCCGTACACGGCGCCGCCGACCCGTGCCAGGTCAATCTCGCGCACGTGTCCGTTCAGAAGCACGTCGATGGCGGCTCGCACGCCACATGGCACGCCCATCCCATCCGCGAAGTCGTTGCCACTTCCCAGGGAAAGCAGTCCCAGCGGAATGTTGCTGCCCGCAAGGCCATTGAAAATGTAGTGGTGCGTGCCATCGCCGCCGGCGGAGACGATCGCGTCGGGCCTTTCCCGGCAGGCTTCGTGCGCCAGCTCCGTCAGGTGGGTGGCGTTGCGGCTCTCGCGTACGCAGAACTCTGCCTTTCGGGAGCGCAACACATCGAGCGCTTCGGCAAGGACACGACGCGCCTTGCCTCGCCCCGCGGAAGGATTGAAGAGGATGATCAGCTTCACAGGTCGGGATGGAAGAATGCAGAAACGGTACAGGGATGTCAAGCGCGACGGCGGTCATGCACGCCGCTTGGAGCTCCGACCTTACCGCGAGCGGCGAATCGCCAGCAGGGTGAGGTCGTCGTGCAGCGGAACCCCGCCCCGGAAGGCCTTGAGGTTTTCCAAACTGACCTGAATCAGGGCGGGAAGCGAACTCGCCGGGGAGCCCGCCAGCACTTCCGCGAGACGGCGTTCGCCGTATTCTTCCTGATTCGCTGCGCGGGCTTCGGAGATGCCGTCCGTGTAGAGAAGCAACGTGTCGCCGGGCGTGAAGGGCAGCGTCTCGGACACATACTCGCCCTCGCAAAACATGCCCAGCGGGACGCCGCTGGCAGCGATGCGTGACACTTGGCCGTTTTGCCAGAGCAGCGCGGCGCAGTGGCCGGCGTTGCAGATCTCGATGTCGCCCGCGGAGCCGGCGCGGCCACACACCAGCGTCGCAAACAGCGACGACATGGTGCTCTCGCAAAAAATGCGGCTGGCGCGCGCCACCAGGGCGGGGACCGGCAAGCCGCTCCCAATCAGAGTGCGGAAAATGGCGTGCAACTGCGCCATGAGCATCGAGGCGGCCACGCCTTTCCCGGTAGCATCGCCCAGGGCGAAATACAGGTCGTCCGACTCGTTCTCATGAACCACCAGGTCGCAATAATCGCCGCTCACCGGGCCCAGCGGCGCGTAGTGGTACGCCGTTTCCCAGCCGGCAAAGCGCAGGTTGCGCTTGGGAAGCAGCTCCTGCTGGATGCGCGCCGCCATCTCCAGGTCGGCCTCGAGGGCGCGCTGTTCGGCGGCGGTGAGGTGGTCGAGGCAGTAGCGGACCAGCGGGTCGGCCAGCAGGCGGTCCTTCTCGATGCTCTCGTGGCAGGACTCGCATAGGCCGTAGCTTCCCGCATCCATCCGCTGCAGCGCCGCGTCGACGTCGTCCAGAAGTTGTCGCAGCCCCGCTGCCTCTTTGCCGTTGACCACGGCCAATTCCAGCTTCTGCCGGCGAGTGGTGAGTTGATCCCGAAGGTAGGTTTCTGTGAGGTCTGCCACTGTTTTCCCCTTTCAATAAAAGCCTACCCTGAAAATAAGCTTTCCGCGACCCCTTTCTTGCGGTCGGGGGATTAGATGAATGAGAACCCGGTCTTTGAACACCAATCTTCCTCTACTGGGTTGTGAGCGGCTAGATTGGCGAGGGACGGAGTCAGTTCTCTTGGTAGGCCGCCAAGAATTCGTCCCGCGATATACCTGCTTGGGTGCAAATGTTACGAAGTGTTGACCCTTTCAACTTAGGATGATTCGGCATGGTCAACGGAGTCTTGGTTCCGTCCTGATTTTGTCGAACCATGGAGATGTGTTCTCTTTCCCTTGTAGCCCGGAACCCCAATGCTTCCAGCGTCCGGATGACTCTTTGCTTGGGAGCATCGGGTGGGAACTTGGGCACTAAATCTCCAGGGCGGTATCAGTGACAAAGGCTTCAAGAACGGGGGGTTGGCTCTCAAGGACCTCTGAGCCAAAGCTTTCAACATGAAACTTGATCGCGGACTTCACGTCTGCAAGCGCTTCCTCAAAGGTATCACCTTCCCCGACAACCACTCCCTTAATGCCGAGTGGGTAAGCGACGTAACCGTCGGGGTGTTTTTCGACAATGATCTTAATTTGACGCATTCGCCATCACTCCCACTAGAGTCTAGCATGCCTCAGGTTCTAATTCCTCTTGGAATGAAATCTGTGGAGCCGCTTCCCAAACCGAACCGTCACCACGGAATATTTCCCGAAATCGATTTCCAGGGTGGGGTCAGTAACGCGCTCCCACTTTGGCGGGTCCGCGTCACCGAAGCATAGATCGACGGCACCTTCCTTGATCTTCCTCTGCGCGACTGAGCCTGACGGGGCAACTCCGGTGTCGGCCAGGAACCGGTAGAGCTTCAAGGGCCCGCTCGCTTCGAACGGCTGTGTGGGTAAATCAGAGGGCAAAGTCTCCTTCTGAAACTGCGCTTCAAAGTCTTTCTCTGCCTGCGCGGCGGCGTTGACGCCGTGGAAGTCGGCAACGATGCGGCGGGCGAGGGCCTTCTTCATGTCGAGCGGGTGCGCGGTGCCCGCGGCCACGGATTTCTTCAGCTCATCGATCTGCGCCGGAGTCATGTCCGTGAGCAGGAGGTGATAGCGCCACATCAGGTCATCCGAAATCGACATGAGCTTGCCAAACATTTCCGCGGGCGGCTCGTTGATGCCCACGTAGTTGCCCAGCGACTTCGACATTTTCTGAACGCCATCGAGCCCCTCGAGGATGGGCATGGTCATGATGACCTGGGATTCCTGTCCATACTCCGGTTGCAGGTTGCGGCCGACGAGCAGATTGAATTTCTGGTCGGTCCCGCCGAGTTCCACGTCGCACTCGAGGGCGACCGAGTCGTAACCCTGCGCCAGCGGGTAGAGCAGTTCGTGGATGGCGATGGGCCGCTGTTCCTTCATGCGTTTGGAGAAATCGTCGCGCTCCAGGATGCGCGCCACCGTGTACTTCGAGCAAAGCGTGATCCAGTCGCGGCCCGTGAGCTGGCCGAGCCATTTGCTGTTGAAGTCCACCTGTGTCTTCTTGTGATCGAGAATCTTGAAGACCTGCTTCTTGTACGTTTCGGCATTGGCGGTGATTTGTTCCGGGGTCATGGGCTTGCGCGTAACGTTCTGGCCGGAAGGGTCGCCGATCAGCCCGGTAAAATCCCCGATCAGGAAAATCACCCTGTGCCCGAGGTCCTGAAAATGTTTCATCTTCCGGATCAGCACAGTGTGGCCGAGGTGGATGTCAGGCGCAGTCGGGTCGAAGCCCACCTTGACGAGCAGCGGCTTGCCGGTTTTCGCGGCGCGCTCGAGCTTGGCACGGAGTTCTTCCGCGCGGATAGTCTCCTCCGCGCCCTTGGTGAGATAAGCGAGTTGTTCGTCAATGGTCATATGTTCCTGGCGAGAGGGGGTTCCCCCGGAGCGGACTCAGCCCTATCCTTCTGCACCACCGCCTCGATTGCCAGTTCCACGACTCCGCTTCGGGAAATCTTAAACTTCCGCGCCAACCGATCCATGCAGCGAAGCGTCTCCCTATCCACGGAGAAGCATACTCGCACCTTCTTACGTTTCATCGTCTTGGCATCCTGTCAATTCGTACTGTCGACTGCCCCAAACCGGAAATGCCGGCGTGGGCATGCAATCAGGCGACGATTTCAAAGAGGCCTTCGATGACGTGCTCCAATTCTTCTTCGTTAATTCGGCCCAGGGCTTTTCCCAATCGCTCTGTCGAAAGCACGCGAATCTGCGAGATTTTTACCCAGGAGGGCTTCGGCAGTCGGACGCTTTCGATTTTCAGCGCCAGAGGCAGTCCCACCCGTTGCGGCTGGCTAGTGATTGCGAGCGCGATAACGGTGCCGGAACGCTCGTTGAACACATCATGGCTGATGACCAGAACGGGGCGGAAGCCCGCTTGCTCGTGGCCGCGCGCGGGATTCAGATCGGCCCAGTAGACCTCGCCTCTCAATATTCGGGCCAGGGAACCTCTCCTGTGAAGAATTCCTCCGCGAGTGCGCGCTCTTTTCTGGGTTCAAGCTTGGCGAGTTCCTCGACCAGTCGCCGGCGTTTGTGGCGCGCGGTCATTTCGGCGAGCGCCATCTGAATGGCGCGGCTCCGGCTTGGAAAGCGGCCTTCCCGCACCAGGCGGTCAACTTCCCGCAATGTCTGCGTTTCGAGACTTACGGCGACCTTTGTTGTTCCCATCGGTATGATAAATTATCATACCCACAGCGAAACTTCCAGCTTTCCTCGACCCTAGGTTCAAGAGGAGTGCCCATAGAGTTCCGAAAGGATCTGGCGGGTCCTGTCGAGGAGCGATTCCACCTTTTTAGCGGGATATTCAATGGCAAATTTAGCGGCGTCATGCACCGCGGCATCTCCGGCTTCTTTCACCTGCTTGGCCGACCCGGTAAGTTCATTGCTCAGCTTGCCGCTCCATCGAGCATTATCCACAAGCGTGAGGAAATACGACGCCCCTCTCCCCTTTGCGTCCTTAACGGGTCGGAGCCGTCCGTCGGGGTCAATGACCTCCTTGAGTGCGGCTTCGAGCAGCGCCCGGCACATCGCAGCGCACGCCATATTAAACCCATAGAGGTAGCAGCGCATGGCCTCTTCAAAACAGCGCCTGACCTTCGTGTTTGGTATGCTTTCCGTGCGAACCGCCTCCAAAGCCGAGGCGCGCGACACGATCAATTCAAGTGTATCGAGCACCTCTTCACAGTAATGACTATCTAAGCCGTCAATGTCATGCTCAGCAGGAACTGAGCTGTGGCTCCGAGCTTCGCGCTCATCTTTCAGGGCAAGTTGTTCCTTTAGCTGCCGGAGGAACTCTTCAGGTGTGAATTCAGCGGTCGGCGGGACCTCGAGGTCCAAGGCCTGCGCCTGGAGGCGGAGGAGACGCTCGGGGAGAGCGCGCAGCCTTTTTAAGAATTCAGAATCACTAGGCCGGGCCTTAAGGGTCGTCCGCTCTGTAGAGATCTTTTGGTCGACGTAAGCGTTGAAAGCATGGTCGAACTCCAGGAACTGTCTGTATCTCTCGAGAAAGTCGGAGGGAAGGTCATGTACCAAAACTGAATGGCTGGACTCATCCAACATTGCCAAGCCAAAGACCATGTAATCCCCGTAGTCGCGCCATTCCTCCGCATTGATGAATTTCAGAACCTTCCCAAGAATCGCCGACCTCTTTGATAAGTTCTCGGGGCGTTCCATGTGCCCATCCTTTCCGAGTGGGATCTAGGTCTGAGGGTGCCAGTTTCCTACGTCAGCCTACTTTGACCATCCTTCGCCCCTCTATCCGAACGCGACCTTCGAGCATCAGGCAGATGCCTTCGGAATAAATTCGGTGCTCTTCCTTCAGAATGCGCGCGGAGAGCGTCTCCACGGTATCGTCGTCGAGGATGGGGACAGCGGCCTGGCAGACCACGGGGCCGGTGTCCACGCCTTCGTCCACGATGTGCACCGTGCAGCCGGTGAACTTCACACCGTACTCGAGCGCCTGCTTCTGCGCTTCGACGCCCGGAAAAGACGGCAGGAGCGCCGGATGGATGTTCAAAATGCGCCGTGGAAATTCGCGGATGAAATAAGGGCTGAGGATGCGCATGAAGCCCGCCAGGCACACCAGGTCCACCTTATGCTCTTTCAAAACCGCGACGACTTCGCGGTCGAAGGCTTCGCGCTCTTTTCCCTTGGAAGGAATGAAGCAGGTGGCGAGCCCCATTTCCTTGGCACGCGCCAAGCCCAGCGCCTCTTCCTTATTGCTGATGACGATGGCGATTTCGGCCGGGATTTTGCCTGCCTGCACGTTGCGGGCAATGGCTTCGAAGTTCGAACCGCGTCCGGAAAGTAAGATGCCAAGTTTTTTCATAGATGATCCCCCCGCTGCGGCTGCAGCGCCGGCGTCCTCGCCGGCGGCTTCTCAGGGTGCCTTGCCCTGAGGCGGTTCCGACGTGGACGCCCCAACGCTGGTTTCTGGCGAGGGCTTCTACTCCTGGAGTTGCCTGTACTTCACACTCGGGCGGCCGGGAACGATGCGGCCGACATCATAGAATTCCTCGTGCTGTTTCTCGAGCGCGGCGGTCACCTCGCGCAGGCGGCGCGGGGCGATGATCAGCAGCAGCCCGAGCCCCATATTAAAGGTCCGGTACATATCCGCCTGGGGAACTTTGCCGAGCCGGCAGATCAGCTCGAAGATGGGGGGCACCGGCCAGCTTCCCAGGCGAATCTCCGCCTGGCATCCGCGCGGCAGAATGCGGGGCGTGTTGTCGGTAATCCCTCCGCCGGTAATGTGCACCACGCCTTTGAGCCATCGGCGCGTCAGCAGCGGCCGGAGCGCGGGCCAGTAGCAGTGGTGCGGCGCCAGCAGAACTTCACCCAGGGTCCCGCCCAGCCCGGAGATTTTTCCATCGAGGGGCAGCCGCTCCTGGTCGAGAAGAACTTTGCGCGCCAGCGAGTAGCCATTCGTGTGCAGCCCGGTGGAGGGCAGGCCGAGAATGACGTCTCCAGGACGAATGAGGCTGCCATCCACAATTTCCGCGCGGCGCACCCAGCCGATGATGCAACCGGCGAGGTCATACTCGTTGGCAGGGTAAAAGCCCGGCATCTCGGCGGTCTCGCCGCCCACCAGGGCGCAGCCGACGGCGCGGCAGGCGCGCGTCAATCCCCGCACGACCTCGGTGACGACGGCGGGATGCATCTTCCCCGTGGCCAGGTAATCGAGAAAGAAGAGCGGCGCGGCGCCATGCACGGCGATGTCGTTGACGCAGTGGTTGACGAGGTCCGCACCCACCGTATCGTGGCGGTCGAGCGCAAACGCGATCTTGAGCTTGGTGCCCACGCCGTCGATGCTTGAGACGAGCACGGCATCGCGCCCCAGGCCGTTGAGCGCGAAAAAGCCGCCAAAGGCGCCCACATCGCGCAGCACATGCGCGTTGAAAGTTCCGCGAGCCAGTTTCTTGATGGCGGCCTTGGCGCGGCTGGCAGCATCAATATCCACACCCGCGTCACGATAACGCATGAATTTCGGAATCCTCCGGGCAGATTAGCTGTTTACTCCACGTGCGTCGGCACGTTCCCCCTGAGACTTTAGCACGAAAATTCCCGAGGGGGCATAGACCTGGAAGGGAATTTGCGAAATCTTATGCCGGGAGGCAAGCTTGTCCCGGCCCAATATCCAACCACTGCGGCGCGGAAACCGCGACACGCCGGCAAGCTCGGGCAAAGGGTCTAGAAGGTTTTTCCGGTCCGCGACCAGCGGGTTTTGTTGAAGAAATTCCAGAGGATGGACAAATCGAATCTCAATCGGCCGGGGAGGCTATCCGCGATCCAATCTTTGCTCGGGGCGTCGTAGGACCAGTAGACGAAGAGCGGCTCGCCCACGACATTCTCCAGCGGCACGAATCCCCAGAAGCGGCTATCGAGGGAATTATCGCGATTATCGCCCATGCAGAAAAGATAGCCCTGCGGCACGTGCAGGCCATCGGGGCGGATGAAACTGGGCATCTCGCGCGCCCAGGCGGGGTCAAGGCCCCAGGCGGCGGGAAGCGTCTCGAGCAGATTCACGGCGGGCGGGAAATCATCGCGCAGCGGCAGCACGGTGGAGAACTGGTAATGAACGTAGGGTTCCTCGAGCGCCGCGCTGTTCACATAAACCTTCTTGTCGGCGATGCGGATGACGTCGCCGCCCACGCCGATCACCCGCTTCACAAACATCACCGAGGGGTTGCGCGGATAGCGGAAAGCAACGATGTCCTGTCGGTGGATGGTCTTCAGCGGCGGGACGCGCAGGTCGGTGTAAGGAACGCGCGGGCCGTAAAGCAGCTTATTCAGGAAAACATGGTCGCCGATCAGGATGGTATTTTCCATGGAGCCGGTGGGAATCACCGTCGCTTCGGCGACGAACGTCCGGATGCAGAGCACTCCCACCAGCACGACGAGCAGGGAGCGCAGCGTTTCCCAGAAGCCTTCGCGACGCTCGGGTTTGGCGGCGGGCGTTTCTGCCGCGGCTGTGGGAGGTTGAGTGGGCGTTTCTTCCGAGGGCTTGGTTTCGAGTGGTTCCATTCAGCTAATCCCGGTTGCGGAGCGCGATGAGGGGTTCTTGCACGGCTGTGGGATAATTCCCCGTATAGCAGGCCAGGCAAAAGTGGCCTTGCACATCCCCCACGGCTCGGCGCATTCCCTCCAGGGAGAGATACCCCAACGTGTCCGCGCCCAGGAACTGCCGGATCTCCTCGACCGTATGCGTGGCCGCAATCAATTCCTTCTTCGTCGGCGTATCGATGCCGTAGAAGCAGGGGGAGAGCGTGGGCGGACAACTGATGCGCATGTGGACCTCGCGGGCCCCCGCCTCCCTTACGATGCGGACGATCTTCCGGCTGGTTGTCCCGCGCACGATGGAATCGTCCACCAACACCACGCGCTTGCCCTCCAGCAGGCTCCGCACGGGATTGAGCTTCAGCTTGACGCCGAAATCGCGGATCGCCTGGCTGGGCTCAATGAACGTCCGCCCCACGTAGTGGTTGCGGATCAGGGCAATCTTCATCGGGATGCCCGATTCCTCGGCGAAACCCGTGGCGGCGGGAACACCCGAGTCGGGCACCGGCACCACCAAGTCGGCCTCGACGGGATGCTCGCGCGCCAGATAACGCCCCAGCATTTCCCGGCTCTCCTGCACGGAGCGGCCGAAAACCATGCTGTCGGGCCGCGAGAAATAGACGTGCTCGAAGATGCATTGCGCGGGCTGAGCGGGCGGCGTGTAATGCAAGGACGTTATGCCCTTGGCGTCCAGAATCACCATCTCGCCCGGCTCGATGTCGCGAATGAACTTGGCGTTGATGAGGTCAAAGGCGCAACTCTCCGACGCCAGGACGTAGGCGCCATCGAGTTGTCCGAGGCTGAGGGGCCGGAAGCCGCGCGCGTCGCGGATGCCGTAAACGCTGTCTTTGAAGAGGATCACGAGCGAATACGCGCCGGTCACCCGGTCGAGCGCTTCCGCAAGCGCCTCGGGAAAACCCGTTTGGCGCGAGCGCGCGAAGAAGTGCAGGATCACTTCGGAGTCGCTGGTGGTCTGGAAAATGTCGCCGCGGCTCTCGAGTTCTCTCCGGATCGACGTGGCGTTCACCAGGTTGCCGTTGTGGGCCAGCGCCACCTGCCCTTTGTGGCAGCTCACCATCAGCGGCTGGGCATTCTTCAGGTCGGTGTCCCCGGCGGTAGAATAGCGCGTGTGGCCAATGGCCAGGTGGCCGGGCAGGTTCTTGATGACCTCGGCGGGAAAAACCTCGTCCACGTGCCCCATGCCGCGTCGGATCGTCAGCCCTTCGCCGTCGGAAACCGCGATGCCGGCGCTCTCCTGGCCGCGGTGCTGAAGCGCGTACAGGCCCAGGTAGGCAAGCTTCGAGGCTTCCGGATGGCCATACACCGCGAACACACCACAGTGGTCGTGGAATTTGTCATCAGGGAGAGAAAAGCTCGGGAAGCGCTGTAAGCCTGGCTCCAATCGATTTTCTCCAAAACCGGCTGAGAGACGATGGGGCAGCTTGCTGGTGGTCTTGAGCCTTCTTCGCTAGATACTTCGCAGGTCCTGGGCGGAAGCGCCACGTTAGGACTCCGCGCCGGACACCTTATCCCTACCTTCGTGGCAGCCACCTCTATTTTGCCTTAACCCCCACTCCCGTGCAACTGGTTTCTCCATAGGACGGTGTTTCAAGGAGATGCGAGCGCGTGCATCATCTTCCGCTCCCCGAACCTGTGTACCTTCATAATCGCCTCCAGACACAACCTGGGCGAGTCAAACCCGTCGCAGCCTTACCTTCTTTTCTGTGACTATTGCCAAGGTGTTCTTGAGAGACTCGGGGCGGCGGCTCGCGAGGAAGGCTCGCAGCACCCGGAGCACGTGGGAGGGGGTCTGGGGCTCCAATCGGAGTCGGACGATACCATGGTGAGGCTCACGACCCCAATAGGAACGCTCTGCAAAGTCGATGTCGAACGTCACGAGCGTAAGGCGGTGTGCTTGAGCCCACTGAAAAACCGTTGGGTCGTCCCGCTGCCCGAGGCCGGCCTCGCTTGCGTGGATGACCTCATGACCGTCGTCCCGCAGGCCCCAGGCGACCTCCACGCGGACGTTCTGGTCCAGAAATAGACGGTGCATCAATCCTTGAGGGCGGAAAGTTCAGTGGAATCCACAGAATCTTTGGCGAACTCGATGGCGGCTCGGATATCGTCGTCGGTAATCCCCGGGAAGCCCCGTCGGATTGCCTCGAACGACTCCCCTGCGGCAAGCTGGCTCAGTAAGGACGTGACGAGAATTCGCGTCCCCCGGATGACGGGTTTGCCCGTGCAGATCTGCGGATCGATTTCGATACGGTCTCGATAAACCATGACTTCCTTTCTGCCATTATCATAGAACAGCCGCCGCTCTAAACCAAACGCAAATGCTCGCCATCCTATCCTGCTGGACCTGTCTCCGAGGATGATTGCGGGTCGGTGAATCGAGGTCCCACCCTTGACTCTTTACAGTCGACTGTCAACTGTGGACTGTAAACTTCGCTCCCACGGCTGCCGCATCAAACCGGGATTCGCTACCAATCATGGCAGGCTGGGGGCCGCAGGGGCGTGAACGTGGCGCTGGCCTTCTGCCACCAGGCGTGCCACTGGTCGCTGACGCGCGCGAAGTCTGCGCGCGAGGGTTGTTCGGGCAGCAGGAACTTCAGGCCGGTCAGGCCGGTCAGCGCGAAATTGGCGACTTGCCGGACTTGCGGTTCGGGGTCGTTGAGCATGGCGAGCAAGGCGGGGATACTTTCGCGCGTGCCGAGGTTCTTCAATCCCAGAATAGCGTTCATGCGATCCGTGGCGTTGGCGGAGTGTAGCCGATCGAAGATGGCTCGGGAAGCGCGCGGATCGTTGAAAAAGCCCAGGGCACGCAAAACGTCGCCGCGCAGCGAGGCGGGCCCCCCGGCCGCAAGCTTCAGCAGGGGCGGAAGAAACGCCGGATTGCCTTTCTCGGCGAGCAGCAGGACCGCGTAGGCCCGCACTTCCTCGCCGGGTTTTCCGCTTCGCCCCTGGGCGACCCGGAGGGTGGTGCGCCAGGCGGCAGGCGAACCGAGGCGCGCCAGTCCTTCGAGCGCCTGCTTGCGATCCCAGCGCGCGGGCGCGGAAGCGCCGGCCATGGTCTCGAGCTCCGAGAGGAAGAACGCGTGCGGAAGCGTGGTGACGACCAGCACGGCCTCGGCAGGATCGCGCGTCGCCGGATTCTTCAGCGCCTCGAGGAAAGGCGCGAAGACCGGCCGGAGTTGAGCCTCGCTGGCGGGCGCGGTTTCGAAACTCAGCTCATCGAGCGCCAGCGCAAAGGCGAGGGGCTTTTCGGAGAATTCCTGCGTGCGCGGGTCCAGCCCCAAGAGCGGCAGCCGTCGCTCGGCGCGCACGTGGTACTCGCCCGGCGCGGAAAAGCGCGCCCACTGATCGAGCAGCCAGCGCTCGGTGTGCGTCTGGCCGGACGGCAAGGTGACGGAGCCGTACACCGCCGTGCCCGGCGCGCCACCGCAGGGCTGGGGCGCGGGGTCCGCCACATGCTTTCCCCGCGCGTTGCGCACCTGAAAGCGCGGCTCGCCTTCGAGCTCCGGATTGAGCACGCGGCTGGGTGAACGAAAACGAAACGCAAAGGTCTCCTTGCCGGTATTCTGAATCGTGAAAACGCAGAACACGGGCTCGCCCAGAAGATAACGTGGCTTTTCCATGCGGAAGCGCGCCACGTAGTCGACCTGTGCCCGGCCGGGCGCGGAAAACAGGCAGGTTGCCAGGAGCATCAGCGGGCCGAGCAGCCGGAGGGCCTGGCGGCACTCTGCGCGGGTGGCAGGTATGGGCAACGCATGGCGCGTGCATCCCATCGCATTTATCATACGCGAAACCGTCCCGGCGCGGCGAGAGTCCGGAGCATTTTGCGCGCCGCCATCACCCTGGAACAGCGCGGCAGCGAGGTGTAGCATCTAACAGGATGCGGAGAGACTTTTCGGGCATGTCCTGCTGAGCGAAGCGAAGCATCCCTGCATTATGAATTCTGTCAAATACAGAGATCCTTCGTCACCTTCGACTCCTCAGGATGACAGTTTTGGAGACTTCTCATGCTCCTGCGAATCCACTGGCGCATGGTGCTGGGCCTGGCTGGTCTGGCCCTGCTGATTGGCCCGTCGCTCGCACGTGCCGCCGGAATCAAGCTCTTCCTGAAGGACGGCACCTACCAGCTCGTCTCGAGCTACGAAGTGCAAGGGGACCGTGTGCGCTATTACAGCCTCGAGCGCTCCGATTGGGAAGAGATCCCCGCCGCGCTGGTGGATCTCGAAACCACCAAACGTACCGCGCAGGAAGTTCAGGTGGAAAAGAAAAAGCAGCTCGAGGCGGCGCACGACCTTGCAGCGGAGCGCTTTGAGAAGCCAGCCGAGATGGGATACCAGGTGGCGCCGGGCATTCATCTGCCCCCTACGGAGGGCATCTACGCGCTCGACGGCGCGCGCGTGATTCACCTGCTGCAAGCTTCCGGTGAAGTGGTAACCGACAAGAAACGCGCCGCCCTCCTGCTGGCCATGCCCCTGCCGGTGATGAAGAGCCGCTCATTTGTGATCTTGCACGGCGCCCAGGCCGCGGTGCGCGTGCCCGGGCCGCAGCCCGTGTTTTACGTGCAATCCGCAGACGGCCTGGGGGCCAAGCTGGCCCTGATTCCCCTGAAGTCGGGAAAAGAGGCGCGGGTGGTGGAAAAACTCGAGGCGCGGCAAACCATTATCAAATCCAAAGCCACGGAGTCACGCACCGCGATTCCCCTCCAGCGCGTCCAGGTCACCCCGCAAGTCTATAAGCTCACCCCCACCAAGGCGCTCTCACCCGGCGAATACGCTTTAGCCGAACTGCTCGAAGATAAACTCAACCTGGAAGTCTGGGACTTCGGCATCGATAAGCCCGCGAACTGAGATTCCTTACCGCTGTAGCGGCCGGTCCCCGCGTACGCGGGGATGACCGCCGTTCTTTGGTTTTCAAACATCTCTGCGCTCCTGGAGCGCCGCTGCAGAGGCGCCCTCAGATTATTTCACGGGTCTTCACGCCCGTGCGCACGGCCAGAGCTTGCCCTGAATCACCACGAGCGAGCCTGTCAAGCTACAAATTAGCACTGGCGGCGGAATGCGTTTGGAGAGAAACTTCCGTCAGCGTGGGAGTCTTCAGACTGGTTATAAGGAGGGGTGATGGCCAGAACGATGACGCGTCGGAAGTTTTTCAGCAAAGGCCGCGAGGCGATGCTGGCGGGAGGCGCGGCGCTGGCGAGTACCAGTATGGTCGAAGCGCGCGCGCCGCGGCCCAAATTGCACCAGGGCGTGGACTACTACGCCAAGTTGGGCGTGACCCCGTTCATCAATGCCGCGGGTACGTTTACGGTGCTCTCAGCCTCGCTGATGCCGCCACAAGTGCAGGCGGCGATGTCCCGCGCCGCGCAGCAAAATGTCAACATTAACGAATTGCTGGTGGCGTCGGGAGAGTATCTGGCCAAGCGCCTGCGTTGCGAGGCGGCGCTGGTGACGGCGGGCGCGGCTTCCGCGCTCACTCTGGGGACGGCCGCCTGCGTCACCGTGGGCAATCAGCCCGCCATCATCAGCATCCCGACGGACATGCAGGGGCTCAAGAACGAAGTCATCGTCCAGAAGACGCATCGCTACGAGTACGACCACGCGGTGCGCAATTGCGGCGTGCACTTCGTGGAGGTCGAGACCCTGGAGCAATACGAGGCCGCGTTCAACGAGCGCACCGTCATGGCCCACTTTTTCAACGCCGCTCAGCGCGGCCAGATCAGCCGCGAGGATTGGGTGCGCGTGGCGCACCAGCACGGAGTGCCGTGCTTCAACGATGCCGCCGCGGATGTGCCGCCCATCTCGAATCTCTGGAACTACACGCAGAT